>JBDSHF010000359.1:0-13350 GCA_039918595.1 Thermoanaerobaculia bacterium | reverse complement strand
CGTCGAGCTCGGCCTCGCGGTCCGCCAGCTCACGCTCGCGGGCGCTCAGGTCCGCGACCGGAGGAGCCTGCTCCTCCACCCGCACCGACTGCGGCACCGGCTGCAGCTCGTGGGTCTGGGGCTCGGCGGCGACCGGCGGAGCCACCGTCTCGGTCTGCGCTAGCTGCTGAGGCGTCTCGTTCGCGACTTCGCCGCGGCCGCAAGCAAAGGTGAACAGCGCGGCGCCACAGAGGAGCGCCGGCAGGATGGAATATGTTTTTTTGCTTCTCATGGTGGATCCTCACTTTCAAGTCTCCAAGGATGGAGACAGCAAGCGGGATGCCACTCTTCCTGAAACCTCACAACTTACTGATTCAGTTGGGCTTTGCTGGCCAGCCCCACGGTGGCGCGCCGCTCCCCGGGGAGGACGGCCGGGCCGGCTCAGCGTCGCCGTGAGGGGTCGAAGCGGATCACGTCGCCCGGTTGCCGCGGCTCCGCCGGCTTCTCCGCCTCGGGCTTGGCGGCGGTCTCCGGGGCGGATTCGTTCGCGGGGTCCGCGGCGTCGAAGCGGAGGCCGAAGTCGGCCGAAGGGTCGGCGAAGGCGGTGAGGGCGGCGAAGGGGACGGTCACCCGCTGGCGCGCGCCGCCGAAGCTGAGCAGGACCGAGAACTCCTCGGGGGTGACCTCCAGCCCCCAGAACTGGTGCTGGAGGATGATCGTCACTTCCTCAGGATATTGCTCGCGCAGGAAACGGGGGGCCTCGACGCCGGGAAAGTCGGTGCGGAACCCGATGTAGAAATGATGCTCTCCGGGCATCCCGTGCTCGGCCACCTGCTCGATCACCCGGCGCACCGCGTCGCGCAGGGCCTCCTGGAGAATGGCTGAGTAGTCGATCTTGTCCGGGTCCATGGCATCTCCCCCGCCGGAGAGTACGTCAAACGACGCCTCGCCTCAAGGCGGATCGACCGTGCCGGCCGGCGTCCAGGGGCCGCAGCGGACGATCCGCCAGAGAGTCTTCCAGCTCCCCGTCCAGGCGCCGTACTTGCGGATCGCCCCCTCGCCGTAGTGGCTGCACGTGGGCTTGAACCGGCAGTGGACCCCGAGGGCGCCCATCCGCGGCGAGAGCGTCGCCTGGTAGAGATGGATGCCGCCGAGCAGGAAGCGGGCCGAGAGCTGATCGCGGGGAGCGCGCGCGAAGTCGAGCCCCAGGAGGAGCAGGAGGGCGAACGCGACGATCCCGATCTTGAGCCGTCGGCGGCGGAGCGCAAGCGCTCTCACCAGGGAAGCGTCCCCGTGGCGGCGCGGCCCAGCCAGAGGGCGACGAGCACGGCGGCGTGGGCGAGGGTCAGGGTGTCGACTCCGGCCGGCAGGCGGAAGGGGCGCCGGACGGCGAGCGCCGCCCCCCAGGCGAGCCAGCCGAGGATCGCCTCCAGGGCGAGGACCGGCGCCAGGGGGTGCAGGCGCAGGGCGGCGGCCCACTCCCCCTTGGCGAGGGCGGCGAAGGCGCGGGTGAGGCCGCACCCGGGGCAGGGGAGATGAAGCAGGCGGCGGCTCAGGCAGAGAGCCGCCGCGGGATCACCGGAAGGGAACCAGACGTGGAGAACGGCGAGCCCGGCCGCCCCCGCGAGGCCCGCGAACAGCCAGAGCCGGGCGTCCCGTATCTCCACGGGCCTTCCTACCGGTTGAACATCGCCGAGAGGATTGCCATGCCGCCCAGGAAGAAGACCCAGAGCAGGGCCCCCGCCAGGTAGATCGAGCCCAGGATGCCGAGGATGAGCCCGGTCTTGGCGATCCCCTCTCCCGCGACGGACGACCGCCCCTGGGCGATCGCCGCGGACTCCTGCTTGCCCAGATACCAGGCGATCGGCCCCGTCAGCGGGCAACAGATGAGGCTCAGGATTCCCAGGACGAACGCGGTGACCGCCTGGCTGCTGGCCGACTGCTGGGGCTGAGCGCTGGGTATCGTCATCGGCGCGCTCTCAGAACTGGTTGGCGTACTGGCTGATCCCCGGGATCAACACGCGCTGGCCGTTGGTGGCCTTGATGATCAGGAAGATGCGGAAGATCAGGAGCAGGGGCCAGAGCAGCCAGAGGACGCAGCCGGCGAACGGGATGACGTGGGTCACGATGCCGACCACGATCCAGAGCAGGACCTCGGCGACGGTGAGCACCAGCCCATGCTTGGCGTGCCACTGCACTTCCGGATCGTTCTTCTCGACGACGAACGGGATCAACGCGAGCAGCCAGAGGTACGAGAGGACGAGCATGATCCCCCGGTTCGGGCTCGCCGTTCCGGTCGGCGGCGCCCCGATCGGCGGCGGCGGAGGCGTATAGGAGGGGGGCGGCGGAACGTTCGGTTCACTCATCGCGGAGATCTCCTTTCAAGGGAACGATCACGACCTTTTTGATGCCAGTCTATACAAGGGCGGTCCCACCGACAAGAATGTTACCGGCGCGACAAAATCTCCAGGAATGCTTATTTCATAGAGGCGCGATTCCCAGCTCCGCCAGCGCCTCCCGCAGGGCTCCCGCCCGCTCCTCGTGGACGGCGAGCACCAGCCGCGCCGCCGCGCCGTACTCCTCCCCGTCCAGCTCGATCTCGGGCGGGCGAAGCAGGCGCTTCACCGCCCCGACCTTCTCGTAGGGAACCTCGACGGCCAACCGCACGGTCGGCACCCGCAGGGCAACCGGCAGCCCCTGGAGCGCCTCGCGGGCGGCTCCGGCGTAGGCGCGGGCGAGCCCCCCCTTGCCCAGCCTGGTGCCGCCGAACCAGCGCACGACGACGGCCATCACGTCCGCCAGACCGGCGCCGCGGAGCACCTGGAGGATCGGCATCCCGGCGGTGCCGGCGGGCTCCCCGGCGTCCGCCGAGCGCTCGCGCGCCAGGACCCCGAGCCGCCAGGCCCAGCAGTGGTGGGTGGCGTCCGGGAACTCCTTCTCCAGGCGGGCCAGGAAAGCCTTCGCCGCCGCCTCGTCCGCCGCCGGTCCGATCGCCGCCAGGAAGACCGAGCCCTTCTCGCGGATCTCGGCGCGGGACTCGGCGAGCGGAGCGCGGTAGGAGGACATCCCGGGCCTCCGGTCAGGGGAGCCCGGTCAGCCGCTCGTAGATCGACCGGTAGCGCTGCACGACGACGCCCTGGCTGAACTCCTCCACGGCCCGCCGGCGGGACGCCAGGGCGAAGCGGCGGTGCAGATCGTCGTCGGTCAGCAGCTTCACCGCCGCCGCCGCCATGCCGTCCACGTCCCCCACCGGGCAGAGATAGCCGGTCTCGCCATCGATCACCACCTCGGGCAGGCCGCCGGCGTTGCTCGCCACCACCGGCACCTCGCAGGCCATGGCCTCCAGCGCCGAGAGGCCGAACGACTCGCTCTCGGAAGGGAGCAGGAAGAGATCGGCCCCCACCAGCACCTCCTCGACCAGCGGGAAGCTGCCGATGAAGCTGATCGAGCCGCAGATGTGATGCTCGCGGCAGTACTGCTCCACCTTGCCGCGCTCCGGGCCGTCCCCGACCAGGATCAGCCGGCTGGGCACCGTCTGCTGCACGCGCTGGAAGGTGCCGATGACGTCGAGCACCCGCTTGACCGGGCGGAAGTTCGAGATGTGGACCAGCAGCTTCTCTCCCGGCTTCGCCCAGCGGCGCGCCCCCGGGCCGTTGCGGGCGGCGTCGAAGCGGGCGGGATCGATGAAGTTGGGCACCACCTCGATCTCGTTGTGGATGCCGAGCTGCTCGACGGTGGTGCGGCGCAGCGACTCGGAGACCGCCGTCACCGCGTCGCTCTGCAAGATCCCCCAGCGGGTGGTCGCCATGTAGTTGGGGTCGTTCCCCACCAGGGTGACGTCGGTGCCGTGCAGCGTGGTCACCACCGGCAGCGGCTGCGGCTCGACGATCTGGCGGGCGAGCACGGCCGAGACGGCGTTGGGGATGGCATAGTGGACGTGCAGCACGTCGAGCGGCGCGTGGCGGGCCACCTCGACCATCTTGGTCGACAGCGCCAGCGAGTAGGGGGGGTAGTTGTCGAACAGCGGATAGGTGGGGGTCACCACCTCGTGGAAGAAGATCCGCGGATTGATGAACGACAGGCGCGAGGGGAGGGCGTAGCTGATGACGTGGACTTCGTCCCCGCGCTCGGCGAGCGCCATCGCGAGCTCGGTGGCGACGATCCCCGAGCCGCCGTAGGTCGGGTAGCAACTGATGCCGATCCTCACCGCACACCTCCCGGCAGGATCGCCATCGGGTCCGCGACCGCCAGTGGCAGGCGGCTCCAGAACGGCTCCCCCAGCGGCGCGCCGATCAGCTCCCCGAAATGGCGCGCCCGCCCCTCGACGGCGAGCCAGAACTCCGGCGTCGACACCTTGGTGACCGGTCCGCCCTGATCTCCATCGACATGGAGCTGGCTGCGGTGGGCGCGCATCGAGGCGAGCTTGGCCTCCCAGCCGGCGGTGACGTCGACAATGAAGCTCGGCGTGAAGACGTCGTGCTGCATGTAGGAAAAGACGGCGGCCGGCCGGTGCGCCGGCCCGGCCTCCGGGCCGCGGTTCTTGAGCCCGGCGTAGAAGCAGGCCGCCTCGACGAGCTGGTGGGCCCGCCCATGGTCCGGATGGCGGTCGTGCGGCGTCGGCCCCAGCACGAGCTCCGGCCGCCACCGCCGGAGCTTCGCGATCAACGCGTCCTCCTCGGCCAGCCCGAAGCGCAGGCCGCCGTCGCCGCAGTCGAGGAAGTCGAGATCCACGGCGCCGAGGGCGCGGGCGGCGGCCTCGGCCTCCGGTTTCCGCCCCTCGGCCGTCCCCCGGGTCCCCATCTCGCCGCGGGTCAGGTGCAGGATGCCCACCTTCCGTCCCTGGCCGGCCAGCACGGCGAGCGTGCCGCCGCAGCCCAGCTCGACGTCGTCCGGATGGGCGCCGATCGCCAGCACGTCGAGCTTCATGGCTTCCCCTCCGGAGTGATCACTTGTAGATGCGAGGCGTCGAGATCCATCTGCCGCCAGTAGCTCTCGATCAGCTCCGGGCCGTATTTGCCCGGGTAGTGCGCGGTGGAGACGATGCGCTCCTGGAGCTTGCCCGAGGGGACGCAGGCGTCGCGGATCTGCTGGACCCGGCGGTTCACCACCTCGTTCTTGCGCGCCGCGGCGCCGACCGCCTTCTCGCCGAAGAGGTCGAGGGCGCGCAGGATCTGCTCGCGCGTCTTCTCGAACGGCCGCTCGAGCCCCGGATCGGCGGCCACCGCGGGTCCGCGCAGGTCAGCCAGCGCCTCCTCCAGCCGCTGCCGCACCGGGCCGATCAGGTCGCCGCTCTCCCGCTCGGCGAGCCAGCGGTCGAGCGCGCCGCGGTCCCCGAGCAGGGTGGCGAGGGGGAGGCCGAGCTCCTCCAGCCGCTCGATCTGCTTGGTCTCCAGCAGCAGCGTCTGCGGCCGCAGGGCCACGAACGTCGGCTCGACCTCCAGCACCGCGTGGGTGCCCGCCGCCTGCGCCATGTAGGAAAGCTCGCCCGGGCCCACCACCTGGATCGTGGTGCCGAGCACGGCGTCCTGGATCGCCGGCCGGGCGAGCACGCCGGGGGAGACGACCCCCGGGTTCTCCTCGATGATCTCGAGCAGCTCCGCCACCGTGCCCCCCTCGTCCTCCCGGCCGCGCAGGGCGAAACGGTCCTCGCCGCGCCACTCGATCCGCCGCCGCTCGCCATGGCGGAGGAGGAAGAGGGGGCTCGCGCCGCGCTGCGGGCTCACTTGCAGAGGGTAGCCGCGCGCCTCGATCGCCGCGTCCCGCCGCGTCAGCTCAGCTTCCAGGGTGGCGCGGCGCTCGACCAACCGGCGCAGCCAGGGGCGCTCAGCCGTCTTGAGGGCCGGCAGCATGGCGTCGAGCAGCAGGGGACATCGGGCGCCGAGCAGGTGGGCCATCAGCCGGCAGAAGGCTTCGCCGAAGCGGGCGTCCGGCCGGTACCAGCTTCCAAGGGTCTGCAGCCACTCGGCATAGCGCTCGCCGGGGACGGCCTCGCCGATGCCGCTGAGCACGCTTTCCACCCCGGGTCCCAGGGTACGCATGCCGACCGGCACCAGGGGCTCGGGGTCCGGGCCGAGGTCGAAGGCCCGCGGCCCGTCGGACCCGAGCACTACGGTCGAGGAGATCTCGGCCCAGTCGTGGTCCTCGGTCGCCACCCAGAACACGGCGACCGCCGGCTGGCCCGCCGCTTCCAGCGCGGCGGCCCAGCGCGAGACGGCCACCATCTTGGCCAGGGAGTAGAGGGGACCGCCGAGGAGCCCCGGCTGCTGGCCGGAGACGACTACGCGCACGGCCGGGTCCGCCAGGCGGGCGGCGAGCCGGTCGGCCTCCGGATTGCCATAGGCGCGGTTGGCCACCGCGACCGCTTGGGCGAGCTCGCTCCGGCTCCCCGAGGACTTCAAGGGGGGCAGGGCGGGCGGCGTGCCCGAGCCCAGGAAACGCAGCGGCTCCAGCAGGTCGAGGTCGCGGCCGGCGAGCCAGGCGGCGGGGAGCGGCGGCAGGAGCCGGGCCGCGGCGAGGTCGACCTCCAGCAGGTGGGCCGGCGGGCCGGCGGAATCGTCAGGCCGGCTTGTGACCGATGAGGATGAGGCGTTCGCTATCACGCTCGTAAGGATCTCCGTGGAAATTGCCGAAGAGGGAATCGACCTCCAGGCCCGCCCAGCGCAGGCCGATGGTCACCTCCTCCGGCTGATAGAGCCGCACGCTCTCGACGAACGTGCGGGGGGGCTCGTCCGCCCCGCGCACCGTGATGCGCTTCTGGATCCGCTGGCTCGCGGCGTCGTACCAGCGCTCGATCTCGACCTCGCGGCCGTCGAGCGCCTCGACGTCCCGCGGCTTCAGGTTCTCGATCGTCGGCTCCGGGTTCATCAGGTCGATCAGGAACCGGCCGCCGGGGGTGAGGATGCGCACGATCTCCTCCAGCACCCGGAAGTTCTCCCGCTCCCCCTCGAAGTAGCCGAACGAGGTGAAGAAGTTGAGCACCCAGTTGAAGCTTTCGTCCATGAACGGCAGGCGGCGCATGTCCCCCGCCACCCGCGGCAGGCCCCGGGCCCGCATGCGGGCGAGCAGGGTCATGGACAGGTCGACGCCCAGGGTCCGGTACCCCCGCCGGCGCAGCGCCGCCGTATGCCGCCCGGCGCCGCAGGCGAGGTCCAGCACCGCCCGCGGGCTCGCTCCCCCGGTCCCGAGGTAGCGCTGGACGAAGTCGGCGTCCTGCTCGGCCTCGGAGTCGTCCCGGCGGGAGTAGAGCTCCAGGTACTCCTCACCGAACCAGTCCTTGTACCAGGGCATGGGACGATCATATCCCTTGAACCCTCGTGAACCCTCGCACCAGGCCCGGCAGCGCTATGCTACGCCCATGGACCCCGAGTGGATCGATCTCCCCGGGGGGCGCTTCTGGATGGGAGGCGGGCCCCGCGACAACGAGAACCCGCGGCACGAGGTGCGGATCTCCGCGTTCCGGCTGGCGCGGACGCCGGTGACGCGCGCGGAGTACCAGACGTTCCTCGACGCCACGGCCCGTCCGGCGCCGCCGTTCTGGGAGGAGCCGGCCTTCTCCCATCCGCGTATGCCGGCGGTGGGCCCCTCCTGGGAGGACGCCGCCGCCTTCTGCGCCTGGACGGGAGAACGGCTGGGCGTGACGGCGCGCCTCCCCACCGAGGCCGAGTGGGAGCACGCGGCGCGGGCCGGCCGCGACGTCCTCTACCCGTACGGGGACGATCCCCCCGAATCGCTCCCGGATTACGACCGGCGCTGGCTCGGCGGCCCGGAGCCGGTGGACGCCTACCCCGCCCTCCATCCGCTCGGCTTCCTGGGGCTGGGAGAGAACGTCCACGAGTGGTGCGCGGACTGGTACGACTCCAACTATTACGCAGCCTCGCCGATGGACGACCCAGGCGGGCCGGCGAGCGGCATCCGGCGCGCCTCCCGCGGTGGCTCCTGGCGCCACCAGATCAAGGTCAGCCGGTGCGCCGCCCGCTCGGCCATCCCGCCCGGGATGCGCTACAGCGACTACGGCTTCCGCCTGGCCGCGGACGGCGGGCGGCCATGACCCCAAGGACCCCGAGAACTCCGCGCCCGGTCCGTCACGCCGTGCGCACCGCCCTGATCTTCGGCGTCCTGCTCCACACCGCCACCGCTCTCGGCGTCTGGGCGACCTGGGGGGAGTTCGGCCGCGGCAACGTCCTCGCCTGGATCGACTTCCCCGCCTCGCTCGCCTTCCTGCACCTGGACGGCACGCCCATGCTGCTCTGGAGCCTGGTCGCCGGCGGCCTGCAATGGGCGATCATCGCGGCGCTGCTGGCCTTCTCCCTCGGCTGGGCGGTGCGGGCGCGGCAGCGCTGAAGGGGATCAACCCATGCGCAGATCCGTTCTCATTCTACTGATCCTCGGGCTCTTCCTGGCGCTCGGCGCCGGCGGCCAGGCGGCCGAGGCGCCGGACGGCGCCGGGCATGGCGGTCCGGTGGTGCCGGTGCTCCTCGGGCTGGTGGTGATCCTCGTCGCCGCCAAGGTGGGGGGGGAGATCTTCGAGCGGGTGGGGCAGCCGGCGGTGCTCGGCGAGCTGCTGTTCGGCATGCTGCTGGGCAACCTGGCGCTGTTCGGGTTCGGCGGCCTCGAGCTCCTGCGGACGTCGGCCGGGCTCGAGATCCTCGCCCAGCTCGGCGTCATCCTGCTGCTGTTCCAGGTGGGGCTCGAATCGAACGTCGGCGAGATGCTCTCGGTGGGGTGGTCGAGCCTGCTGGTCGCCGTGCTCGGGGTGATCGCGCCGTTCTTCCTCGGCTGGGGGGTCTCGGCCTGGCTGCTGCCGGACGAGGAGACGCTGGCGCACGTCTTCATCGGCGCCACCCTGGCGGCCACCAGCGTCGGCATCACGGCGCGCGTGCTGGCCGACCTCGGAAAGCTCTCGGCCCGCGAGTCGAAGATTATCCTCGGCGCCGCGGTGATCGACGACGTGCTCGGCCTGGTGATCCTCTCGGTGATCTCCGGCGTCATCGGCGCGGCGAACACCGGCGGCACCCTCGACGCCATGGACGCCTTCGCCATCATCGCCAAGGCGATCGCCTTCCTGGTCGGGGCGATCCTGATCGGCGGCTGGCTCTCCCGCCGGGTCTTCCGGCTGGCGGGGGTCCTGAAGGTCCAGGGGATGCTGCTGGCGCTGGCGCTCGCCATCTGCTTCCTGCTCGCCTACCTCGCCGACCGCATCGGCCTCGCCACCATCGTCGGCGCCTTCGCCGCCGGGCTGATCCTCGACGGCGTCCACTACCGCGACCTCGGCGAGCGGACGAAGCACACGATCGAGGAGCTGATCCACCCCATCGCCGGCTTTCTGGTGCCGGTCTTCTTCGTGCTGATGGGGGTGCGGGTCGACCTCTCGACCTTCGCCCGTCCGGGCGTGCTGGGTTTCGCGGCGCTGCTCACGCTGGCCGCCATCGTCGGCAAGATGATCTGCGCCGCCGGCGTCGTGGAGCGCGGGCTCGACCGGGTGTCGGTCGCGGTCGGCATGGTGCCGCGGGGGGAGGTGGGGCTGATCTTCGCCGGGATCGGGGCTCAGCTCCAGTTGCACGGACGGCCGGTGATCGTGCCCGCGGTCTTCGCGGCGGTGGTGGTGATGGTGATCGTCACCACTCTGGTCACCCCGCCGACCCTCAAGATCACTCTCGCCCGGGGGGACCGCTGGAAAGCGAAGAGGAAGACACCGGCACCGCCGCCGGAGGCGCCGATGGAGGGGCCAAAGACACGGCTGGGGTAGGTTTCGGCGCGCTCGGGGGGATCGGCGCCAGCGGCAGAGGCGCCGCGGGGGCCGTCGCCGCGGCCTCGGGCAGCTCGATGATCACGTCCCCTGGCCGGGCCATCCCCAGATCCTCGCGGGCCAGCCGCTCGAGCATGCCGGGGTCGTGGCGCAAGCGGTCGATGCGCACGCGCAGCCGCTCGCTCTCGGCGAGGGTGGCGGAGATCTTCCCCGTCAGCAGCCGCTCGCGGGAGCGCGCGGCCTGCAGGTCGCGGTTGCTCTTCAGGGCGGCGATCGCCAGCAGCGCGAAGACGAGAACGACGGTCGCGCCCAGCACGGGGCGGAACGAATCGCTCCGGACGGGCGCTTCGGGTGGGATCACGGTTTCCAACGTGGGAAGGCCCTGGCCCCGGGATAGGTGGCCACGCCCTCCAGCTCCTCTTCAATGCGCAGCAGGCGGTTGTACTTGGCGACGCGGTCGCTGCGGCAGGGGGCGCCGGTCTTGATCTGCCCCGCCCTCGTCGCGACCGCCAGGTCGGCGATGGTGGTGTCCTCGGTCTCCCCCGAGCGATGGCTGAGCACGTTCGAGTAGGCGTGGGTCTTCGCCATCTCGACCGCCTCCAGCGTCTCGGTCAGCGTGCCGATCTGGTTGACCTTGACGAGGAGCGCGTTGGCCAGCCCCTCGGCGATCCCGCGGCCGAGGATCTCCGGATTGGTGACGAACAGGTCGTCGCCGACGATCTGCACCCGGCCGCCCAGCTCGGCGGTCATCTGCTTCCAGCCGTCCCAGTCGTTCTCGGCCAGGCCGTCCTCGATCGAGACCAGCGGATAGGCGTCGAGCCACTCGCGATAGAGGGCGATCAGGTCGGAGCTGGCGAGGCCGGCGCGCCCCTCGCCCGCCAGGGCGTAGCGGGTCGGGCCCTTCCCCTTGCTCTTGCTGCCTTTGCCGGTCTTCTTCTCGGCCTTCTTCTCAGTATTCTTCTCAGTATTCTTCTCAATATTCTCCACCAGCTCGCTGGCGGCGACGTCGAGCGCCAGGCCGATCTGCGTGCCGGGCTTGTAGCCGGCCTTCTCGATCGCCTGCATCAGCAGGTCGAGCGCCTCGCGGTTGCTCTTGAGGTTGGGGGCGAAGCCCCCCTCGTCGCCGACCGCGGTGACCATGCCGGCCTTCTTCAGCACCCCTTTCAGGGTGTGGTAGATCTCGACGCCGGCCCGCAGCGCCTCGGAGAAGCGGTCGAAGCCGATCGGCACCAGCATGAACTCCTGGATGTCGATCGAGTTGTCGGCGTGGGCGCCGCCGTTGAGCACGTTGAGCAGCGGCACCGGCAGCACGGTGGCGGCGGGGCCGCCGACGTAGGAGTAGAGCGGCAGCCCGCTGGCCTCGGCCGCGGCGCGGGCGACCGCCAGCGAAACGCCGAGCGTCGCGTTGGCGCCCAGCCGGCTCTTGCCCGGCGTGCCGTCGAGGTCGATCAGCATCCGGTCGATGCGCGCCTGGTCGCGGGCATCCATGCCGCGCAGCCGGGGAGCGATCTCGTCCTGTACGTTGGCGACGGCCTTCAGCACGCCCTTGCCCTGGTACCGCTTGCCGCCGTCGCGGAGCTCCAGCGCCTCGCGGCTGCCGGTCGAGGCTCCGGACGGCACCGCCGCCCGGCCGCCGACGCCGCCGTCGAGAACGCAATCGACCTCCAGGGTCGGATTGCCGCGCGAGTCGAGGATCTCGCGGGCGACGATCTCTTCAATACAGAACATCCCACTCCTCCCGAAGCAGACTTTTCGCTAGACTCCGGCCGAAAGGTTACCGTCAAACCCCCATCGGCTCAAGCATTTTCAATGGAACGCATCCGCGCGAGCAATTTGGAAGCAAAGCCGATGCCCAAAACAGCGGTCGCATGGAGGCGCGCCGCGGCCGCGGCCATCGCCGCCGCGCTGCTCCTGCTCTCCTGTCACCGGCAGGCGCCGCGCCCGCGCAACGTCATCTTCATCCTGGTGGACACCCTGCGGGCCGACCGCCTGAGCGGCTACGGCTACGCCCGGCCGACCAGCCCCAATTTCGACGCTTTCGCCCGCGAGGCGGTCAAGTTCGACGCCAATCGCGGCCAGGCCTCCTGCACCTTTCCGTCGGCCAACTCGATCCTCACCTCGCGCTGGCCGTCGGCCTTCCTCGGCCAGCCGGACCAGAGGCTGGGCATCCCGGAGGGTATCCCGTCTATCGCCGAGATCCTCCACGCCCAGGGCTACCGCACGGTCGCCGTTTCCGCCAGCGCCGTGGTGCGCCGGTCGCCGAGCCGGTTCAACCCGACCGGCGGATTCGGCCGCGGCTTCGACGTCTTCGACGAAGAGTGCGTCTGGAAATCCGCCACCTGCGTCAACCAGGCCGTTGCCCCTCACCTCCGTCAAGGGGACAAGCCGCTCCTCCTCTACATCCATTACATCGATCCGCACGGGCCCTATCAGCCGCCCAGGGAATGGCCCCGCAAGTTCGCCACCGGCCAGCCGGAGAAGGAGTGGGTGCGCGCCGGCGATCCCAACCCGATCGCCAACTGGCTCTACAAGGGGAAGCCGAAACCCGAGCTCACCCCGGCCGACCTGCAACACCTGAAGGACCTGTACGACGACGAGATCGCCTTTTTCGACCAGCGGTTCGCCGAGCTGCTGCGGGCGATCCGCGGCGCCGGTCTGATGGACGACTCGATCCTCGTCTTCGTCTCCGACCATGGCGAGGAGTTCCTCGAGCACGGCGAGATCAAGCACTGCCGGACCCTCTTCGACAGCTCGGTCCACGTCCCGCTGCTGCTGAAGATCCCGGGTGTCGATCCGAAGACCGTCAGCCGGCCGGTCCAGAGCCTCGACCTCGTGCCCACGCTCGTCGATTATCTGGGAATTAAAACGGCCGTCCCCTTCGCGGGGCGGAGCCTGCGGGGCGAGATCGAGGGGAAAACGGGAGAGGAGCTCCAGTTCGGCCTGCAGGAAACGCTGCGCAGCGCCTCCGACGGCCGCTTCAAGCTGATCGAGGATCTGGCGGGGGGCACCCCGAAGCTCTTCGACCTCCAGGCGGATCCCGGCGAGACGAAGGATGTTCTGGCCGGCCAGCGCCGGGCCTATTTCACCCTGCGTGACGCCCTTGCCGGCTGGCTCGCCCGCAACGAGGGGAAGGATGCCGTGGACGCCAGCCGGGCGGCGCAGGAGAAGCTGCGGTCGCTGGGATACATCGAGTGAGATCATGTCACTTGTCATAGAGTCATGACAGTTGACATGATCCGGTTCTCATGAGAGCATCGCCTTCCTCCTTCCGAAAGGAAGAAGGCGCGAATCAATGACGCGGGGTGGAGCAGTCTGGTAGCTCGTTGGGCTCATAACCCAAAGGTCACAGGTTCAAATCCTGTCCCCGCAACCAATTCGACCTATCCGCCGCAAGGCGTTCCAAGGCAGGGCACAGCGAAAGCGGCCCTGCCTTTTTCCTTATGCCCCTTCGCCACGGATTTTCTGAACGTCTAAGAGGGTGTCGGGGGAAGCGGACCGCGCGAGCCCGATCACCTGCCTCCCACGCGCGCCAAACCAAAAATGTAAAACCTCGGCCCCTTATGTAAAAGGGTGTTGCGGTGACAACCGTAAAGTTTTACTATAGGTCTACGTCAGAAGTTCGTGGC
>JBDSHF010000358.1:0-20642 GCA_039918595.1 Thermoanaerobaculia bacterium | reverse complement strand
TGGATGTTGCCGATTCCTGGATCTCACCCTTGGTGAGATCCAGCGGCAAGGTGATTTCAGGCCTCAAATGCCTATAGCTTGGGCCTTGATCGACAGTTCGTAGGGATTTTTATTGCAACTCGCGGGTTTACCTCCGGCCTGTGGCTGCAGCTCATTATTCATCTCCCATGAGAGGCTGGCATGGGATATCCCGCGGCTCCCCAGACTTGAGCTCCTGCCACTCCATTTGAGCCGCTTACGAGGTTGCCTCTCTCCGACTGAGGCCGCTGTGTTACCGCCCTGATCAACTCGATAACGGCGCGAGGATCGAGCATCACGTTGATTTCAGCCGCCGCGGCGAGCTTCCCGCTATTGGGTACGAAGTCCACCTGTGTCAGGTCGGGATGAAGCAGGCTCAGATATTGGGGAATGGAGATTTGCAGGGATCCCGGATCGATGGCCTGGTCCAAGGCCCGCTTGACCTCGCCGTTGATGTCGACACCGAGAAAGCGAATGAATTGGCTGGCTATGCCGTCTGGGCCGATTTTCGGGTCCCCTAATTTCACAACCACACCTTGGGCGCTCCCCTTCGCCAAGGTGAATGGTAGATCGGCGTCGAACGGTTGCCGGATTCTTAAGACAAACGGAGTACAGATCCACTTGTCAATGTCTCCGTGCAGAGTCACCGTCGCGGTGCGCCCCTGGATCGCGAGGCTCTTCCCCCAGATCCTGACGGACAGGTTGTCGCCCCGTTGATGGTCGCAGTCGTTGGCGGGGAGTGGGATCGTACCCACGAGATCTCCGATCCTCTCCTGAAGGCTGGCAAGATCCATGACGGCGCGAATATGGATCCGCAGGTGATCGCTCTCGGCCGTCGCCACCAGAAACGCGGAGGCCCGCAGGGGTAGAGCGATACCGGCCACCTCTTGGGAGAAAGCGAGGGGACCGACCAGCAGCTCGCCGGGTCGGGGCTGGAGCAGCAGATCCTGTCCTATCGCCGCCCCACCTCCGAGCATCAGACCCACGGCGCAAAGCACCCCGGAGAGGCGCCTATTCATGGGCCACCCCCACGGTCATCTCTGGCGTGGGTTGGCTACGGTCTTCGAGAGCTGTCCAGACCCTGGAATCCTCCAGCGACAACTGGACGCCGGCGTTTCCCGCGACCTCTTGCACGCAATGGCTCAGCGCCTGATCGAACGAGTCGAACGGCCTGGGCTTGCGTTTCAAAGCCGCCGAGACGCTCGCTCTCAAATCGTTGATCCGTTCGTCCAGCCGGCCGTCGACACAGGCGGTCACCCAATCCTTATAGGCATTGTTCCCATGGATGGTGAAGATCGTATGCGTGGGATCCGCGATCTGCTGGCCGAGCAGCTTCCCGGTCGACAACAGCTCACGCAACAAGGGAAAGATCAACTCGCCCGGGACGAGTCCGAAGTCGCCGACCGCGGTGGGGTCGAGGATCCTGCCCAGGGGAAGCTCCGTAACCTTCTTCTCGTAGAGGGTTTTTTGATCTCTCGCCCAGGGAGGTACTCCCGCTCCGGTGTTCCAGATCTTGTCTTGTCGCGTCGCTGCAGGCAGGGTCGTGGTGGCGTAGGCGGGATCCACGTTGATCTTCGCCCGAGCCACGGCGAACACCTTGCCGTGATGAGGGCCGTCCTTGAAAGGCGCGTCCTCATGGTCCTGAAACGTCTCGATCCTTTTTTCGACCTGGTCATTCGCCGGCAGCATGAGATCGAGCCGGTAACTCCATCCTTCGGTCGTCTCCCAGGTATGGCCGTTGTGATAGGTCTTTCCATTGGAGACCAGGAGCAGCAGGTCGTTCTCGCCAGCCTTGAGGCGCAGCCGGCCTTGGGGTTTCTGAGTGGAATCCAACACCAACTCGCCGTTCAGGAAGACCAGCAGGTCGCTATACGGCCCGTCGGGAATGACCGCGGGTATCTCGACCGCATCGCGTAAAGTCACCTTGAGAACATTCTCAAGCCCCTTGCTTTGCGGATTCTGGTATTCACCCGTGCCAGCGCGTACCTCCTCTTTGACCCGGGCGAAGAGGTCGCCGAGGGTAAGGCCGGGCTCCCGGATCGAGCGGAGCAGGGCGCTCGTATAGGGGGAGAACCCATCGGCTCCGCTCTGTGCGGGTTGTCCGTAGTCCGTCGCGAAACCGATGGCCATGCTCTGGGGCTGCGTCGGTTCGACCAGACCCGCCCGCCAGCCGTCAACCTCTTTGAGCGTTTTGCCTCCCTTCACCGGTAGATCCGAATTCAACCGGCAGGCGTCGAGCAGGACGAGGGTATTCTTTCCACCCAAGCTCCTGAATACCTCTTTCAAAGAAAGCTGTGGATCGTCCGGGTCGATCGTGGTGAAATCCTGAGGTAAAAGATAATTGACTCCGTTGATCTGGTAGCCATGACCGGAGAAGAAGAACACGACTTTCTCGGCGTTGACCACCTTCGGCTTCAGAGCCTGAAGAGCCTCCCTCATTGCCTTGAGTTTCCCATTGGGCACGCTGGTCACCGAGAACCCGATCTGGCAGAGGTACTCGGCCATCACCCGCCCGTCTTCCTCGCCGCTGACCTGATTGGCCCCGGAATAGCTGTTGCCGATTACCAGTGCCAATTTCTTGTCCGACTGCGAGTCACATTGAGGAGACTGGCCTAAGACGGCACTCGGCAGACCGAGCCCCGAGACCAGCATCAGGAGAATCGCAATTGTTTTCTCAAAAAAACTCATGGCGAGGTGTCTCCAGTTATTGCCCGTCGAAGCTCGCCATCGGGCAAATCGGTCGGCTCAAAGGAGCCTTATACTTCAGGCACAGATTGAGGTCCGGCAAGGGAAAGACATCCGCAATGCTCTTCATACCAGTATATTTCACATGCGGAATGGGACGCTGCTTCCAGTCAGCGGGTTTATTTAGCGCCAGCTCGTAAAAGAAGGCAAAATCACGCCCTACGTCATCACCACAGATCTTGTCGGGATGGTTCATGAAAGCCATGTGGTCCTCGCGGTCATTGAAGAGTTTAATCACGATTTCAGCGTTGGTCGGCAACTTAAAAGTATCTGTTCCGCCAGTCCGGCCGGGCAAAGGGCTCAGACGCAGCACCAGGTCCTCTCCATTGTTGACGTTCATTCTGACAGTCGTCTCGACCTTCTGGGCCAACGCCTGGTTCAGCCTGTCGCGTGCGGGGTCCTCGCTCGTGTCAAGAGGTCTGAAGTTTGTCGCCACCACGTAGTCGGCGCCGTCTTCCTGACGCGTGACGAAACCACAGGAGCTCGCCGTGTCGAAAGGGAACTCGAAGCGGGAAGCGAGAACGAGCGGCAGGGGAACGGATGGATCGTGGGAAAGGAATACCCGGTCCAGGTTGTAGCCGAGATTTGAGAGATTGGCGACATAGGAAAAATTGCCTGCCGTGCTCCGGTCAAAGGGCACCGGTCGGTCGGGATGGCCGTCGAGAGAAACAGGGCTACGCCCGACCTGCTGCGGCAGCAACGAGACCTCCCGGTTCTGAAGGCTGCAGAGACAGATGTTACCGACCTCGTAGCCACAGTCCGGAGCCGAGTTACAATCGGCTGTCGGGAATCTCAACTCCGGCTTGTGGTGGGCGTAGCATTCGACGTTCTGCGTGTTCATGGCGTCGACGACCAGCGCCGTCATGGTCGCGCCGTCGGGGCTGTTCTGCGGCACGAGGGCGATCAGGCCCTGAAGAATGATTCGAACTGGAACCGTAACCATAACTCCTCCTGCTTTCTGAGACGATGCCACCGCACCTACCACAGGCCGGTTCCCGCTCAAGCCAATGCAGTAGACGGATCGCCGCCGCTTTTTCCTTGAGCTGCGCCCTGGCTCTGCTCACCGCGTGCGGCCAGCCCCAGCGCGCGACGCGCGGAGGCCAGGAAACGACTCGCGTTCTGCGCTTCCGACCCGGCCAGGGCAGGCTCGCCGGCCTCTCCTGGGCCGACGCGAAGTCTCCGCAAAACCTGCGGGCCATCGCGCCCAGGCTGCGGCACAAGGCCTCCGAAATCTTCGCGGACCCGCTGGAGAGGAGCGCCGCCGGCCCCTTGCGCGCCGCGGCGGTCCTAGACCTCCTCTCCGGCAAGGCCGATCCGGCCCTGCGCGAGCTCACCCGGGTCGCGGAGTTGGCGCCGGGCAATGCCCTGGTCTGGAGCGACCTGGCCGCCGTCCGGCTACAACGGGGAACGGCGTTTTCCGATCCCTACGAGTTCCTCCGCGCGCTGGGAGCCGCCAACCGCGCCGTCCGCCTCGATCCCGGACGGCTGGACGGCCACTTCAACCGTGCCCTCGCCCTCCAGCGCCTCGCCTTCTACGACCGCGCACGCGAAGAGTGGCGGCTCTACTTGAGAAGCGAGCGCGACCCCAGTTGGCTCCTGGCGGCACGGACGCATGCCGCGGAGTTGGAGCGACACCAGCGCCCGCCGACCGCGGAGAACCGTTCCAGGGCGTTCGAGACAGCGGTGGCGAACGGTGACGCGAGCCAAGAGCGGGAGATCGTCGCGCGTTCGCCACAGCTCTTCCGTGAGCGTGCGGAGGAAAAGTTTCTCCCGGCATGGGCGGACGCCCAAGCGCGGGGCGACGAAGCGGAGGCTCGTCGACAGTGGACGATGGGCCGCATCGTAGGTGAAGCGCTCGCAGCGAAGAGCGGGGATTGGATGACTTTGGACAGTTTGTCATCCATCGAACGAGCGCGCCAGCGCCAACCGGACAACGTCCGAGAGCTGGCCGATGCCATTCAGAGCTACGGACGTGGCGTCGCCCTCTCCCGGCAAGGCGACTTCGCCAAGGCAATGCCCATTCTGCAGGCGACCCACGAGAAGCTCACCCGAGCTCAAAGTCCCCTTGCGGGGTGGGCGCTCTACTGGACCGCCGTAGGCCATTACCAGCATTCGAAATACGCTCAGGCGTTGAAAGCTCTTCTTCCGTTGACCCAGGATCGGATCCGCGACCGGTATCCGGCCCTCCACGGCCGCGCTCTCTCGCTTATGGGGGTTATTCAAATCATCCAGGGAGATCCCACGGCATCGGGCGCCTCGTATCAGGCTGCCCTGATCGACTTCCAGAGGCTCGGAGAAGACGGCAATACGGCACGGACCTCGGCATTGCAGGCCTTGAACCTCGAGTACCTTGGACGCCGGGTCGAAGCGTGGCGCCAGCTCTATCCGGCGCTCCTGGATACCGAGACGCTCGATAGCCCCTCGGCCCGGCAACTCATCAACCTGGTGGCCGCCTGGCTAGCTTTGCAGGAAGGAGAGAGAGAGATCGCCCTCTGGTTCCAGGACGAGTTGATACGGAACTCACTCGATCTCAAGATGGCCCAGGGAATTGTCGAGGCGCTTCGTGGCCACAGCGAGATTCTGGTGGCGCTCGGAGAGCGGGCCGGAGCGGAGAAAGACCTCGATCTCGCGAAATTTCACCTGGCGGATGTCTCGGACCCGGCTTCACGCGATGTCCTTGAAGGAGACCTCAAGCTGGCGGAGGCGAAGCTGGCCGGCTCACCGCAAGAAGCGTTGGATCTGCTCGACGACGTGGTCCGGATCTTCCGTTCTTCCGAGTATCACTACCGGCTCGGGCAAGCGCTGTACGCCCGTGCCACGGCTCTGAACGCCCTCGGCAGGAGCGCCGAGGCGGAACGGGATCTTGCGACGGCGATCGGTGAGTTCGAGCAGCAACGGGAGCGGATCGATCTCCTGGAGCAGCGGATCTCGTATTTCGACCAGACCCGCGAGATCCTGGACGCCATGGTCCAGCTCCAGCTGGAGCGACGCCATCGGCCCGCCGCCGCCTTTTCTTATAGCGAACGCGCTCGAGCCCGCGTGCTGCTGGATTGGCTCCTGGCTCAGCCGGCCGGTCAGTCCTCTCCGGTCTTGCAGCGCCAAGTAGAGCCGGCCACCGTCGATCCAGAGTCGCTGCAGCGTCGCCTGCCCGCTGGTACCACCTTCCTGGAGTATTGGGCGCTCCCACGAAGCCTGGTGATCTGGGTGCTCCGGCGTGACGGCTTCCAGGTCCAATCCGTACCGATAGACCGGCAGACGCTCGAGGGCTTGGTGCAACGGCTGTCCGACGAGCTCGCTCAGGGACGGAAAGCCGCCTTCCTGCGAACCTCCGCGCAACTATACGACCTGCTCATCCGGCCGGTAGCCCGGTATCTCCAGCCGGGCGGCCGCCTCGTCGCAATTCCGGACGGAGCCCTGCACGCCTTGCCGTTCGTCATGCTGCGGGATCGGCAGACGGCAAAATTCCTGATCGAGGATCACATCTGCTCCGTGGCACCGAGCGTCCGCCTTCTACTCGCCAGCCTCGCGAGAGACACGAAGCTCGCAACTCCACAGCCGCCGCGTGCCCTGGTGATTTCCGACCCGGCTTTCAGCTATCAGCTCTTTCCCACCCTCGTCCGGTTGAAGTCTTCCTTGACCGAGAAGACGGTCGTCCGGAGCTTTCGCGGCTCGCTCGTCCTCAAGGATCAAGCCGCAACCCGGCGGGCCTTCCTGGATTCCGCGGGACAGTTCGAGATCGTCCACTTCGGCGGCCACTCGCTGGTGAATCCGGAATACCCTCTCCTCTCTCAGATGGTTTTCGCCGCGGTCCCGGGGAACCCGGGCGTTCTCTATTCGGGAGACATCCTCCGCGCGAGCCTCCCAAAGACCCGTCTCGCCGTCCTCGCCAGTTGCAGCACGGCCGCGGGAAAAATCTCCCGCACGGAAGGGATCGAGAGCCTGGCCCGGCCTTTCCTGGCGACCGGCGTGCCGGCGGTCATCGCATCGCTCTGGGACGTGGACGACGAGCTCACGGCGAAGCTGTTCAGCCGTTTCTACAGTCACTTGGCGGAGAGCTTCGATCCCGCCTTGGCGCTGCACGAGTCGCAGATCGAAGCCCTTGCGGCGGGGGGGGCGGAGGCGGACCCGAGATCCTGGGGTGCCTTCGAGCTGATCGGCGGCAACTCGGCCCCGCAATAGCTACCTGGGTTGGCCAGATCCGGGCGGTTCTCGCGCCCGTTCAGAGCAAACCGTCCACACTTCAGGAAAATCTGCAGTCGGTCCGTCTTCTCAGGTCTACGAGAACGGAGTGAACCATGTTCAACCACGTCAGCACCAAAACTTACCGAACCAAGTTTCTTCTCATCCTTCTGGTCGGCGTGCTCGCGGCCTTACCCTTGAGCGCGGCTCCACTACCCGGCCAACAAGGAGCCGGCGTAGCGATCGGCTGTTTCTGCATGGACGGCGTGAGGGGGACGCCGCACCCGAATGAAGACCGGCAGGAAATAGACGGCGTCTGGAAGCGCTGGACCTACAGCTACAGCAAAGGTCCGGGTGCCGGGGCGGCGCGCTTGTTCATCTTCGACCGTCCGGTGCAGCCCGACGAAAATCTCCTTAGTTGCGACGAGATCGCTGCCAAGGCTCAATCCGCTGGCACGCGCCTCATGCTCTCCGGAACCTTGAACAGCCTGGAGATGAACGCCAACGTTTTCCAAGCGGTCCACAGCGACAACCGCTTTCAGGTGAACGAAAATCAGCTCAAGGCCGAGCTCGGGCGCGTCTCCTCAGGCTCTCTGCGCATCGGCGGCGGCACGCTGGATCTCGCCGGAGCACGTCTCTACATCCGGCTGCCGGCGCGGCTCCTGGCCCTCGCTCAGCGGCTGGAGGGCTCGATGGAGATCGAGGCGTGGAACCGCACTCTGGAGGGCGCGACCTTCCGGCTTCCCGGCGGCTCGACTTTCTCGACCACTCTCTCGCCGGTCGATCCCCAGCGCGAGAACGTACTTGTCCGTCTCGATCTGAAGACCGGCGGCGCCCAACTTTGGCGGGCGCGGCTCACCGGTACGCCGCCGCACCCGCTCAGCATGCCGTCACTCCACGTCGCGGGGCTGACGCTCGACGAGGCACTGCTCGACATGCCAAATGTCTCTATCCAAGCCAACTCTGGAAAACTGACCGCTAACCTCAACGATGTGGCGGGTACCGCAAAACGCGCCACCCTGACGCGCCCCACAGTGACGACCACACTTCAGAGCCCCGAGCTCCAGTGGAAGCTCGCCAATTCCCCGGTCGAAGCTTCCGCGGACGAGCTCGCGATGACTGCTCTCTCGCTCACCGATGCTACCTTCCATGGCCCCGACGCCGAGGTACGCGCGACCGGCGGGCTTGTCGCGTTGAGCGGCGCGGCAGTAGCAAAGTTTGCGAAGCTCAGCGCCACTGAGGCGACAGGTCTCGTACACTGGACGCATCCCGAGATCGGTGCCCTCCCCTTCCTCCTGCCTTCCGGCGCCGTCAATGGCCTCGATGTTGAAATCAGCGGCCTGCTCGACCGTCCACGCCTGCGTGGTAGCGCCGACGCGCAGCGCTTCGCCGTCGGTCCTCTAGCGATCGATCACGCCCTACCGCTCGCTTTCGACATCGCCGGCGGTGCCACGGAGTTGCGCTTTCCGTTACGGGTCTCCCTCGCCGATCCAGTCGGCACGGGCGTCGCCTTGCGCGACAGGGATCAAGCCGTAGCGCTCACCGCCACGCTGACCCGGGCGGATCTCGACTCGACCGTCGTCCTGGCATGGCCCGATCTGCGCCGGAGCCGCCTGGAAGTGCCCACGGATCGGTTCCACCTAGCCCTTGGGAACACTGTCGCGACCCAGCCTTTCCTCGCCGGCACGGCGCCCACGTTCGGCAGAGGACGCCTCGCCCTGTCCAACTTCACTCCCCTTGTCGTCGGCGAAACCAGCAGCGGCTCGCTGCGCTTGGCTGCGAATGCTCTCATCCTCGGTCAACCGATCCTCCGAGTCGGCGATCGGGGGAAGGAGTCGGCCAGCACGCTCAAGCTCGAAGCCAAGGCGAGCGTCGCCCTCGGTTACGACCTCGCCACCGGCAAGATGTCTCTACGCCGAGGAAAGCTTCTTGCCGACGGCGTCGAGTTCGCGTTGCTCGATCCTCAAGGGACGATCGATCTCGCCGGCACCCTGGTCACCTCGCCACGGTTAAAGGTCGGCCAGCTTTCCATCGAGGTCGACGAGGAGCAGACGCCGAGGATTTCACGGGCGTCTCTGAAAGTCGTAGAGATCGGGGCGGCGCGGGTCGCGCGGCCGTCTTCTCCCGGGCATTCGAACGAAGTGACGTTCGATGCTACGCCGGTGAAACCGCTCTCGATCGATCTTCTAGAAGCGGAGAAAGCCTCGGTGGCCGATGCGGTTGACCTTCAAACCATCACGGTCCATGGGATCGATTTTGGCCTCCAGAACGCCACGGCCCGATTCGGCGGCGGCTTCAACGTCGACCAGGCGCGACTCTCCCTGCGGGCGAAGTCGATTACCAGCGTAGAGGAGCCGGCCGGCACGAGCTATACCTTCGAGAACGCATCGTTCGCGGTGAGCGGCCGCCTCAGTACTACCGGGCAGGTGCACATAAACGGCGATACCGGATTCGAGCTTGCCCTGAACGTCGACGGCAGGAGCGACCGGCTCAACGGCTCGGGACAAGCGAAACTTGAAGGTTTCACCGGCTCCGCGTCTACCGATCTCCCACTCACGGTGGCCTGCACGCTGGGCTTGCCCATTGAATACAACTTCTCGGCGGGTGGCGCCGATCTCGCTGTCACAGCCAAGGACGGAGATTTCGCCGCCACTGCAGACCTCGGTCACCTCGCGCTGCTGCTGCACAGCAAGAGCGGCGCGTCTTGCGACTCCGCCTCCGAAAAACATGTTATCTCCCCGGAGCACGAGGCCTGGACCACCGGCGTCTGCGTGTGGCCGCCGCGGACCTGCAAATGGTCGGTCACCGTCCCCGAGGTCTCCTTCAGCTGGCACAAGCGCTTCGAGATTCATCAACTGGCAGCTACCGCTGTGCTGACGAATCCTCGCCTCGACCTCCAGGGTGACCGGCTGCGCGTCTGCAACCTGGGAGTGATCTCGCTCGGTCCTCCCGTTGGGGCGCTCACCATTCTCGGTGACGTCTCCCCCCAGATCGACTCGGCCTGGCCCGGTGCCGACCAGATCATCAATCCGATCATCTCCGGATTTGCCACTCTCGTAGAGTCGACCACCTCCACGGCACTTGCCAACGGCACCGGACTGTTCGTCAGCAGCATCGCCACTCCCACCGGCAACGCGTTCTGCCTGGCTCAATGAACAAGCAAGGAGGCCACGATATGAAATTTTTTATTACCATCGCTCTCGCCGCGCTCGCGATAGCCCCGGCGATGGGCGGCGAGCCCCGCGAGCTCGAGCTCCCCGCGCACGTCGAATGGTGCACCACCGTACACGTGCCGGATGCCACCCAACTGACCACCCGGGAGGCGCAGCAGGCCGTCTTTGGTGACGGTGTGAAATCGATCACCAATTGCGCCCGCGCGAACGCGAAGCGCCTCTCGCGCATCGGCACCCCTTTCCTGAGCGAAAGCACGCCGGTGGAGGCGGACAGCAAGGAGATGCGGTTCACCTTCTGCGCCGCCATCGTTCCAGTTACAGACGATCCCCCCGGTTGTGAGGGAATCGCCGTGCGCCAAGTGGCAGAGCAGAAGGTCGTCGTTGGCGGCTGCCCGGAAAACGAGGCTACGGGGTCCTGCGCAGAAAAGATGTCTACAGCGCTGCGCGGCGATCCTTGGAAGCTCGATCAAGCAGCGATCCATGCTCTTGCATGGCGCTATGTGCAAGCCACGGATGCCCTGGAAAATTCTCGCGACTCCTTCATCACCCTCCTGACCTTCGGGACCATCCATGCCGTCAGCCCGACCGATCCCGCCCTCGCGGTGCCCGAAAAAACCCTCCCCTTCGGCATTATCGCCGCACCCCTGCCGGCCTCGCCGCCGCCGACGCCCCCGGCGACCCAGCCGGGTCCCGGCCGCGGATAAGCCAATCGCCGAACCGGATCGACTTCCAGGAGACCGCGATGTCCAAGTTCCGCTACCCTTACGTTCTTTCCACGGTGCAACCCGGACTCGTCGCCGTCCCCGCGATGTTATTGGGCTTCCTCGTACTGGCGCTGAGCTTTGTCGTGGGAGTCGGACAGGTACAGGTAGAGGTCCGGACGCCTTCCGGAGCAGGACTGATCAAGGAAGTGGGATACGGCTCAGCCTTCAACTGGTCTCTCGGTCTCACTCTGGTTCTTCCTATGGCGCTACTCTATCTCTGTAAATCCTATCGGACCTTTCCACTGGCCCTCCGCGACTTGGTAGCGAACCGGATGATCGTCTCCCGGGAGTTGAAACCGGTCCCGGAGGCCGAAATCGCGGCCTTTTGGAAGAAAAAAATCGCGCACTATCAGGGGTGGCTCTTGTTGCTGATCGCCGGAGGGCTGCTATTCAGCCTCTGGGAGTGGTACACCTACTCCGCCCGGCCGCTGTGGCTCAACAACGGCATCCTGGCTTCCGAGCAGGACTGGTCGGTGGGAGTCCTCTTCAGTACCACCGGAAAAATGATCCAGGCGCCGGCGCTGGCACGGCTGGAGAACGGCGCCGTAAGCCTGCTTGCCTTCCTAGGACAGGCGACGATCCTCGCCGCTGTGCTGACCTTCGTTTACAACGCCTTGGTGGCAGGGCTTCTATTCACTGACCTAAGCCAGCCCAAAGGACGCTATCGCCTCCTGCCTGATCTCCGATCGCGCGACGCCCGTCTGGGCTTCGAGCGTGTCAGCGGATTCATCGAAGGCGCCCTCCTCTGTGTCGGCTTCTTCTACGGCATGTTCTATCTCTCACGTCTCCAAAATATCTTCCTTCGGTCCTCCGAGCCCACGATGATGACCTTTCTAGTCGACCGTCTCCTGCTCGGGATCATCGACAAGCCCTTCGACCTTGGCGCCGTACGTGAGGTCTTCGTGAAGGGGATGCCCGTCGACGTCGACGGACTCGACTATTCGAGCATCATGGTGTCGCTCGGAGCTTTCGCCGTGCTGATCATCGCCGCCTACATGATCGGAGCCACCGTCCGTGATGCTGCGATCCAGGCCCGCAGTGAGTTGGAGCGCGATCTGCGGCTTCGGCCGGAGGACGTAAGAAATCTTTTCGGGCTGGAACCCGACACCATCGGAAGCAGGCTCGATCAGATGGTCTTCTGGCCGGTACGATATATCCGCGCGCGCGAGCTCCTCGGCCTTATCGTTTTGGGTGTCACCTGCATCTTCTTCTACAAGATCGGAATGGTCCTGGTCGGACTCTTAATGTTCCGAGTGTTCTGGGAGGTCATCCGTTACCTGAGCGGCGCATTCAGCAGGGACCGAGCGAACAGCACGCCTTAATTGCCAGAGGCCCTCATGCCCGCAGCAGCCACCTTGGCATGCAGCACTCCAGCGGACCCTCCGGTTCCAGAGGGTGGGATCGCCAGCCGGTAGCCGCCGGAACGACGACCGCATGTCCGCCACTTCGAGGTCGACCGCTACCCAGAAGGAGTGTGGGGCCACGGGCTGGGTCAGCTTGAGGCGGGCCGCGCCGACGTCGTAGCGCTGGGTTATTTCTTCAGAATACCCAGGGTCAGGCCCCTCGCCACCACCGCTGGGTCCTCGAAGACCCCTGGAGAGCGGGGGAATTAGCCAGGAGCCGGGGTGCGGAGCAGCTTCTTCAGAGCGCTCACCCCAGCGGCGGATGATACGCGGAGCTCGCCCCGATCCAGGTCTTGTCCTTGTTGAAGTCGACGCCCATCATCTTCCCCTTGCTGATGCGGACGAGGTTGTTGACGAGCATGGGGCGGTCCTTCCAGACGAACATCATGCGGACCTCGGCCTTGGCGGGCTCGTCCGGGGTCTCGAGGGCGGGGGCGTAGTCGACCCGCCGCTGCAGGATGAAGTTCTCCGGGTCCGGCAGCGAGCGCAGGCGCTCCCGGGTTGGCCCCAGTTCGACGCCGAGGCCGGCGAAGGAGAAGAGCGGCTTCAGGACGTAGTTCTCCAGATCCTCGGGGACCTCCCGGAGATCGCTCACGAACCAGGTCGGCGGGCAGTAGCGGCTCTTGATGAAGGGGAGCGAGAACTTGCTGATCTTGAGATACCAGTTCGGGTGCCCCACCCAGGTGACGTCCACCAGGTCGCGGTGGAAGATGCGCGAGAGGTCGATCCCCTTGCGCTCCAGCTCGTCGAAGATCACCCGGTTGTAGATCCGCCGGATCGGCACTTCCCGCCCCTCCCGCGGATAGAACAGCCGCCCCCCGCGCTCGATCACTTCCCTGGCGTCGACCACCGGGATGCCCAGGAGCTGCTCGGTGACGCAGAAGTCGATCCGCGTCTTCTGGTGCACGGGATCGATCTCCAGGAGCACCGTCTGCTCCGGATCGCAATCGGCCACGATCACGTCGCGCAGGGCGGCGGGGTAGGTCTCGGCGGTCAGCCCCGAAAAGTAGGGGGACCAGTCTTCAGGGACCGCCGGGAAGTGGGAGCGGAACTCCTTTTCGAGCAGCCACTGGAAACCGTAGAGCGAGGGGAACCCCTGGAGCTCGATCAGCCGGGGGGTCAGCTCGCCGTCCTCCCCGCGCGTGATGGCGAAGTCGACCTGGAAGAAGACGGTGTGCCCCTCGTCCCCCGGCACCCGGAGGTGCGGCGGCACGGCGCGGTCCGATTGCTTCAGGTACTCCTCGGAGGTGACGAAGCCCAGCACCTCGTCGGCCGCCGCGATCAGCTCGCGGGTCAGGCGCTCGGAGAGGAAGAGCGGCGTCTCGCAGATCCGGAAGATGGAGGGGCAGCCCGCGTCCCGCTCCAGATCGCGGACCATCTCCTCATAGCGCTGTTGGGTGAAATCGGCGTTGTAGGCGCGGCGGATGTCTGGAACCATCGTGGACCGTCACTCCAGCCCGAGGTGAGTTTCGTGCACGATGTAGTCGACGACGCTGCGGATGTCGTTGGTCTGCCCCCAGACGGCGAGTTGGCGGTCCGCGCCGGTGCCCATGGCCAGGATCTTATGGATGGACTCGATCTCCTCGCGGCTCCCGAGCTCGTCCACGACGTCGTCCACGAAGGCCAGGAGCTCGTGGATCAGCGCCACGCAGTCCACCTCCTCCTGCTTGCCGAAGTCGATCAGCTTGCCGGAGATGCCGTGCCGGGCGGCCCGCCACTTGTTCTCGGCGAGCAGCAGGCGCCGGTAGAGCCGGAAGCCGAGGTTCTGCCGGATCAGCTTGTAGAGCTTGACGGTGACCGCCTGGATCAGCGCCGCCAGCGCGATCGTCTCGTCCACTCGCATCGGCACGTCGCAGATCCGGAACTCCAGGGTGTTGAAGAAGGGGTGCATCCGGATGTCCCACCAGACCTTCTTCGCGTTGTCGATGCACCGGGTCTTGATCAGCAGCTTGATGTAGTTGTCGTACTCGGAGAGGCTGCCGAAGTGATCCGGGATGCCGGTGCGCGGGAAGCGGTCGAAGACCTTGCTGCGGTAGGACTTGAGGCCCGTGTTCTGCCCCTGCCAGAAGGGGGAGTTGGTGGACAGCGCGAAGATGTGCGGCAGGAAGTAGCGGGCGGCGTTCATGATGTGAATCGCCACCTCGCGGTCCTCGATGCCGACGTGGACGTGGAGGCCGAAGATCAGGTTCGCCCGCGCGATCTGCTGGAGGTCCTCGACGATCTCCGTGTACCGCTCGTGGGGGGAGATGAGCTGGTCCTTCCAGTGCGCGAACGGGTGGGTGCCCGCCGCCGCGATGGTCAGGCCGTTGCGCCGCGCCAGCTTCGACAGGTTGGCGCGTAGCGAGGTGACCTCGCGGCGAGCCTCCTTGATGTCCTGGCAAATGTTCGTCCCCACCTCGATGACCGACTGGTGAAGCTCGGGCTTCAACTGATCGGCGAGCGTGTGCTCGTCGTCGAGCAGGTACTGGACGTGCGAGCGAAGGTCGCGCGTCTCCGGATCGATGAGCTGGAACTCCTCCTCGATCCCCAGCGTGAACAGCTTCGCTTCGGCCATGAGGATCTACCCCTTGCTGGAGACCGCCTCGTTGCCGGCAACGGTCTTCGCCGTCCCGGTGGTCGCCTCGGTGGCCACGGTCCCCACGGCGGGAACCGGCGGCGCGGCCGCCCTGCGGACGTACTGACCCCAGCGCAGGTTGTCGCCGCCGCCGATGTGCGTGGTCGCCTTGCGGATCACCATGTCGGCGGCCTTCTCGACGATCCAGCCGAAGTTGTCCTCGCCGATCGAGTTGACGTCGGCGTCCGGCGCCGGGTTGCAGAAGTCGATCGCGTAGGGGATGCCGTCGCGCACCGCCATCTCGACGGTGTTGAAGTCGTAGCCCAGCCAGAGGTTCAAGGCGAGCACGTCGTCGTGCACCTTCTTGAGCAGCGCGGGATCGACCGGCGGGCCATTCCGCACGTAGCGCTCGTGGAACGGCCGCCGGGGGTCGTACTGCATGATGTGGATGTCCTGGCAGTCGAGGGCATAGCAGCGGAAGTACTCGTTGAAGACGATCTCCTCCTGGAGCATCATCACGAGTTGGCCGGTCTCGTCGTAGGCGCGGAAGAGGTCCTCCGGGCTGGTCACCCGGTAGACACTCTTCCAGCCGCCGCCGGAGAAGGGCTTGAAGAAGGCCGGAAACCCGATGTACTCGAAGATCCCGTCCCAGTCGAGCGGATAGGCGAGGTTGCGGAACGACTTGTCGCTGGTGTCCGGCGGGTGCTCCTTGGAGGGGAGCAGCACGGTCTTGGGGACCGCGACGCCGATCTTGGTCGCCAGGCAATTGTTGAAGAACTTCTCGTCGGCGCTCCACCAGAACGGGTTGTTGACCACCGCCGTGCCGTTGAGGGCCGCGTTCTTCAGATAGCCACGGTAGAAGGGGACGTCCTGGGAGATGCGGTCGATGATGACGTCGTACCCCGAGGGCTCCCCCTGGATCAGCTTGTCGATGCGGACCGCTTCCGCCACGATTCCATCCGTTTTCCTGGAGTTCACCCGGTCGATCAGGGCCTGAGGAAAGGTGTCCTCCTGCCCGAAAAGGATGCCTGCTTTCTTCATCTGTTCCCTCCGATTTCGTCCCGATCTTCGGACTTCGAGGCAACATACCACAGGGCTCAATGGCGGGCTCCCAGCCCCCCCGTTTCGGGCAGTCTTCGGGCGGCGGGATCGCCTACTTGAAGAAACCCCAGCTAACTCATCTTGCCCGTTGACATTTTGGAATTCGTGCCCCAACATATTGTTGTGTCTAGGGTCCGCGCCTCCTACCTGGAGTGACGTGGCGGTTCCAATGAGGCTTGGGCGGCCCACGGAACCGGGCGGGTTGGGACCCGCCGATGATGCATACGCCCAGGAAGGAGGTGGTCCAGTGATAGAAGGTAAACACGGTTTAGTGGAGGTGGCGTCCTCGTAAAGGGGATTCTCCACGTGTCCGTGGCACCGGAGGGTAATCCCGAAGGGGAACCCAACGCCACCGAAACAGACCCTTAAGACCCCGGCCCCGAGAGGGACGCCGGGGTCTTTCGTTTATGGGGCTTAGGTAACCGGGCGAAACCCTCACCCCCGGCCCCTCTCCCGTCCCCTCCCGCCCTCCCTCACCGGGAGAGGGGAGACAAGCTTCGCAAAGCCGTGGGAGGAGCCTCATCGAAGGGCCCCCCTCTTCTCCCGGTGCGGGAGGGTGGAGGGGACGGGAGAAGAGGGCCGGGGTGATGAGGGTTCTTGACGAAATAGAACGATCGTTCGTATAGTTCTCTTCGTCATGAGGAAGGGAGCCGAGACCCGCGAGCGCATCCTCGACCAAGCCGTCCGGCTGGCCAGCCGGGACGGCCTGGAAGGGCTGACGATCGGCATCCTCTCGACCGAGCTGGGGCTGTCGAAGAGCGGCCTCTTCGCCCACTTCGGGTCCAAGGACGAGCTCCAGCTCCAGGTGCTTCAGGCGACGGTCGAGCGGTTCGAGGAGATGGTGACCCGCTCGGCCCTCTCCGCTCCCCGGGGCGAGCCCCGCATCCGGGCGTTCTTCGAGAACTGGCTGGCCTGGGAAGACGACCCCGGGATGCCGGGGGGTTGCCTGCTGGTCGCCGCCTCCGTCGAGTTCGACGACCGCCCCGGACCGCAGCGCGACTTCCTCCAGCAGGCCCACCAGCGGCGCTTCGACTTCATCGCCAAGGGAGCCCGGATGGCCGTCGAAGCCGGCCACTTCCGTGGCGATCTCGACACCGGGCAGTTCTCCTTCGACGTGACCGCCATCGCCCTCGGCTATCACCATATCCATCGCATGTTGCGCGACACCCAAGCGGGCCAGCGTGCCCGCGCCGCGTTCGAGCGGCTGCTGGCGGATGCCCGAGTCTGAATTGTTCTACCTGAGGCTGTCCAAATAATCGAACGACCGTTCGTATACCAAGGAGATACGCCAATGACCGACGCCTACATTCTCGACGCCGTCCGTACGCCGCGGGGCCGCGGCAAGGCGGGCAAGGGCGCGCTGTCCAACGTCCACCCCCAGGAGCTTCTGGCGCAGACGCTCAACCGGCTCGTCGAGCGGACCGGCATCAATCCGGCCGACGTCGACGACGTCGTGGCCGGCTGCGTCTCGCAGGCCGGCGAGCAGGGAGCCAACATCTCCCGCAACGCGGTCCTCGCCGCCGGCTGGCCCGAGGAGGTCACCGGGACGACCGTCAACCGCTTCTGCGGCTCCGGGCTGCAGGCGATCAATTTCGGCGCCATGGGCGTGATGGCCGGCGCCCAGGATCTGGTGGTCGGCGGCGGCGTCGAGAGTATGTCGCGGGTGCCCATGGGCGCGGATCGCGCCGGCCAGGACGGCGAGAACATGACGCTGCGCGGGAAGGTCTTCCAAGTGCCGCAGGGGATCAGCGCGGACGTCATCGCTGCTATCGAGGGGATCTCCCGCGAGGAGCTGGACGCCTTCGCCCTGGAGTCGCAGCGCAAGGCGGCGATCGCCCAGAAATCCTGCTTCTTCAGCCGTGGCATCTTCCCGGTCAAGGACCCCGCGACCGGCGCGGTGCTGCTGGAGAAGGACGAGCACCCGCGGCACGACACCTCGATCGAGGGGCTCGCCACGCTCAACCCCGCCTTCGTCGGGCTGGGCGCGACCCCGGTGGGCCCCGCGGGGGAGACCCTGGACCAGATCGCCCTCGCGCGCTATCCGCGGCTCTCCTCAATCCAGCACGTCCACACCGCCGGCAACTCCAGCGGCATCGTGGACGGCGCCGCGGCCGTGCTGATCGGCTCGCGGGAGTACGCCGAATCACGGGGAATCAAGCCGCGGGCGCGCATCCGGGCGATGGCCACCATCGGCTCCGAGCCGCTGATCATGCTCACCGCCCCCACTCCGGCGTCGCGCAAGGCGCTGGCGAAGGCCGGCATGGAGGTCGGCGACATCGACCTCTGGGAGATCAACGAGGCCTTCGCCGCGGTGCCGCTGCAGACCATCCGCAGCCTCGGCATCGATCCCGCGCGGGTCAACGTCAACGGCGGCGCGATCGCCCTCGGCCACCCGCTCGGGGCGACCGGCGCCATCCTCCTCGGCACCGCCCTCGACGAGCTCGAGCGGCGGGACCTCAACACCGCCCTGATCACCCTCTGCATCGGCGGCGGTCAGGGGATCGCGACGATCATCGAAAGGGTTTAAACCACCCCCGAGAGGAGGGAGGAAGATGGACGTTCGGATCGACGACGGGCTCCACATCCGCGCGCTCGACGGCTTCGAGCTCGCGGCCACCCTATATGAGCCGGTCGCCGAGCCGGTCGCCGAGCCGGCCGCCGGCACGGACCGGCGGACGGCGGTACTGATCAACTCCGCCACCGCGGTCAAACGCCGCTACTACGACCCCTTCGCCCGCTACCTGGCGGGCGAAGGGTTCACCGTTCTCACCTACGACTACCGGGGGATCGGCGGCTCGCGCCCGCGCAGCCTCGTCCGGTTCCAGGCCCGGCTGCGCCAGTGGGCCGAGGAGGACCAGGGGGGCGTCCTCGACTGGATCACCGGCAGCCTGAGCACCACCAAGCTCCTCGTCGTGGGGCACAGCGTGGGCGGGCAGATCGTCGGGCTCGCCCCCGGCAACGAGCGGATCGCCGGACTGCTCGGCGTCGCGGCCCAGAACGGCTATTGGGGGCACTGGCCCTCCCCTTCCCGCTATGGGATGGCCCTGCGCTGGTATCTGGGAGTGCCGCTGGCGAGCCGCCTCTTCGGCTACGTCCCTGGCTGGCTCGGGACCAAGGAAGACCTCCCCGCCGGGGTCGCCCGCGAGTGGGCCGCGTGGTGCCGCCGGCCGGGCTTCCTCTTCGAGGGGCACGCCGAGCGCCGCCACGGTTTCGAGCGCTTCGCCAAGCCCTTCCTCGCCTACAGCTTCGCGGACGACGACTACGCCCCCCGCGCCGCCGTCGAGAGCCTGCTCGACGCCTACCGCGAGGCGCGGGTGGACCACCGGCACGTCACCCCCCGCGAGGTGGGCGCGCCGGCGATCGGGCACTTTGGGTTCTTCCGCGAGCGTTTCCGCGAGACGCTCTGGCGGGAGTCGGCCGCCTGGCTCACGGCGCAGGCCGCAGCCGCTTGAGGAGCTGGATCTGCCCGGCATGGTAGATGTCGTGGTAGGCGGCGCCGAGGACGAGGTCCTGCACGGTCGTCTTGCTCCCCTCCGGCACGGCGTCCAGATCCTCGTCGCGAAGGGCGGCGACGGCCGCGCGCAGGTCGCGGTGGATCTCGCCCAGAATCCGCAGGTCCGCCTTCCAGGCCTGCTCGTCGATCTCTCCCTCCGGGCGCGGGAACCAGTTGCTGCCTTTCAATGGGAAGCGGACCTCGCGGCGCAACCGGTGAAGGACGGAGTACTTCCAGTAGGCGGCGTGGATGGCGAGCTCCCAGACGTTGTGCCGTTCGGGGGCGGGGCGCCAGGCCGCCTCCGCCGCCGATACGCCGCGCAGCGATCCGCGGAGGATCGTGCCGTGCCAGGACTTGTGGTCGTAGCCGGTGTCGAGGGCGCGAAGTAGGAGCTGGACGCGGGGATTCTCCATGGGAAGGGGATTGTCCATGGGAATCAGTCTCCGGGCACGATCGAGTCGAGGGCGTCGATGATCGCCGGCACGTCCTTGCTCTCGGTGTCGCGGATCATCCGGACCGCCTGCCTCACCAGCCCCGCCGGCTGGGCCACGACCTTGCCGAGGAAGGCGACCTTGGCGTCGATCGTCTGGACGGCCATGGTCCAGGCGGAGGGCGGCAGGAGCGAGAGGAGGTTGGCATGCATCCAGGAGTCGTCGCGCGCCGCGTCCATGCTGAAGTCGAGCACCTCGATGGCGTCCTTCCCGCCGATCTTCGCCAGCAGGCCGAGCAGGGGGGAGAACTCGCAGACCGTCGCCTCGACCTTGGGGAGGAGCCCGGACAGGATCTGGTTGATCTTGTCGAAGTCGTCGTGGAAGCCCGCGAGCGCGGCCCCTTGGAAGGTCTCGCCGGCGACCACGCCGAGGTCGAGGTTGATGTGGGCGTTGATCCCCACCAGGAGATCCTGGAGGATGATCAGCCGCCCCGATTGCATTCCCTGAAAGGCGACCTGCCAGCTCTGGGTGGGTTTCCCACCGGACGTCCAGGCGTCGTAAGCGGCGAGATACCGGCTGGCGAACAGGGCGTCGAAGCGCTCCATTCGCGGTCCGTCCTCGAAGGACCCCGAGGCGATCCCCTGCTTCACCGTCAGGGTGACCTGCCGGTAGAGCGCCGGGAAGTACCCCAGCGGGTCGCTCTTCGCCTTGCAGCCGGCGATGATGCCGTCGAGGATGCGGAGGACGTCGTCGATGTTGGCGGCTGGCATGCTCCCCTCCT
>JBDSHF010000357.1:0-25074 GCA_039918595.1 Thermoanaerobaculia bacterium | reverse complement strand
GGCTCGTCGCGGAGCCGCTCGACGCAGTTCAGCTCGCGGGCGAGGGTGGCGTTGTCGAAGAGGGCGTGGATCTGGCGATGGCAGGCCGAGCAGATCTCGGCCCGGGGGCCGTCGCCGCCGTCTTTCTGGCGGGGGATCATCTGCCGGGGGATCAGATGATGGACCGTGAGGCGTTCGGTCTCGCGTTCACAGAGCTCGCACTGCATGCCCGGAGTACAACAAAAAAGGGGGCGCGATTCATTGCGCCCCCTCGCCTTCTGGCCCGCGTTTTCCTTTCGGCGCCCGCCCCGCCTCGCGCAGGGCGCGGGCGAGGACGAACTCGATCTGCGCGTTGACGCTGCGCAGCTCGTCCTCGGCCCAGCGCCGGAGCGATTCGTAGATCTCCGGGTCGAGCCGCAGCGGGTAGTTCTTGCGTTCCGCCAAGACCGCCTCAGTGGTACAGGCTGCCGACGTTGACCACCGGCTGCGGATGGCCGCCGCCGCAGAGCACCACCAGCAGGTTGCTCACCATGGCGGCCCGGCGCTCCGGGTCGAGCTCGACGAGCCCCCTGGCGGCGAGCATCTCCAGAGCGTTCTCGACCATCCCGACCGCACCCTCGACGATCTTCGCCCGTGCCGCCACCACCGCGCTCGCCTGCTGGCGCTGCAGCATCGCCGACGCGATCTCGGGCGAGTAGGCGAGATGGCTGATGCGGGCCTCCAGCACCGAGACCCCCGCCTGCTCCAGGCGCTCCTGGATCTCCCGGGCGAGCCCCACCGACATGTCCGCGGTGTGGCCGGAGAGGTCCATCTCCCCCTCCACGTCGGCGACGTAGGGGAAGCGGGTGGCGAGGTTGCGCAGCGCCGACTCGCTCTGCACCTGCACGAAGTTGATGTAATCGTTGACGTTGAACAGCGCCTCGGCGGTGTCGAAGACGCGCCAGACCACGATGGCCGCGATCTCGATCGGGTTGCCGGCCTTGTCGTTGACCTTCAGCTTGGCGGTCTCGAAGTTGCGGGTGCGCGCCGAGACGCTCTTCTTGCTGTAGAAGGGGTTGGCCCAGCGCAGGCCCGGCGTGCGGGTCGTCCCTACATAGTCGCCGAAGAACTGCAGCACCTTGGGCTGGTTCGGGTTGACCACGAACAGGCCGCACTCGCCGACGACGGCGACGAGCAGCAGCAGCGCGGAGGCGGCGACCCCCCATCCCAGGCCGGCGCGGACGCTGTAGATCAGGCCGGCGACCGCCGCCAGGATCAATACGAAGAACAGCAGCAGCATGGTCAGCCCCGGACTGCCGTTGAACTCCCTTTCGCGAATCATGGTGGTTTCCTCTCTCGTAAGTTGATGGCAGAGTGATATCACTCTGATCTCTACTACGCAAGAGACGGAAGAAGGTTGCGGGCTGGCCCTCGCGAATTCTGATCAGAATTCCGCGAACCCGTTCCGCCCCTCGCGGATTCCCGGAGCGCGTTCGCGGATGCCGGCTGGACGCTCGCGGATTCCCCATCGTCACTCGCGAGGGCGCGGGGAGAATCCGTCCGTGCCGGAAGGGAATCCGGGAGCTCTCCTGGGGAATCCGCGATCTTCCGTCTGGCCTTCCCGAGGTGCCGCCGGGAATCCGCGAGGACTCCCGCGGCGCTCGCCAGGGGGCGATGGGAAACCGTGAGTGTGGGAGGAGAAAAGGCGGACTAGGAAGGGGCTTATGAAGCCCCGCGCTTGCGGATCTCTTCGAGAAGGATCTCGAGGGTGGGGATCTGCTGCAGATCTTTGACCCGCCCTGCGGCCCGTTTTGAGCGGATCACATCTTCGAGCGAGGCGACAGGCACGATGATGGGCGCCAGCTCGATCCTGACAGCGTGTCTCGCGAGGTCTTCAAAGCCTGTGGTTCCAGCGGGAACAAACAAGACGTCAAAGTCTCCAAAACGGGTCACGAGATTCAACAGGTCGATCCCGGCCAGGAACTGCGCATCGCAAGCAAAGGGGAGCCCCTCGGGAACGTCCGCCGTCCGAATCCTGGCTCCCATCTCCCGGAGCGCTGCTGCCAGGAGATCAAGATTCCTGGGGTCCCTCGCTGGGCAGATATCGACATCGCCGGTACGCAGATTGGAGCCGTGGAGTGTGGCGGCAATCCCGCCGATCACCACGTATTTTATCTGGTGGTGATCGAGAACGCGGAAGATCTCTTCGGGCTGGAAGCGCGGCACGGGGAGGTCTTAGGCGAGCCGCCGGGCGCCGTGGGCGCGCTCCTCGAAGGCGACCATATCCACCAAGTACTCGAGCCGTTGCTTCGGGGTCCAACTCAAGCGCTCGGCGATCTGGTCGCGGTCGTCGTCGCTTTGGGCGGACTCTTCTCCCTTGCTGCGAAGAATAGAGGCCCCGGTTATTGAGCGTGCTATGCCGGCCATGGACTCACGATATCATCCAGCCCCCCGGTTTGGCATCCCCGCCGACCTCTGCTAGACTTACTCGCCTTTGCGCATGGGGGCGCTGGCCGTAGGTTTCCCTGTGCACCGTCAATGAGAATCTGGAGGCTTTTGAGATGCTGATGATTCGGCTGCGCCGCATGGGCGCCCGGAATAACCCGTTCTTCCGCGTCGTGGTGTCGGACTCGCGCAACACCCCGACCGCCGCCGCGGTGGAAGAGATCGGTCACTACGATCCGACCAAGCAGCCCGCGCAGGTGACGATCGACACCGTCCGCGCCGATTACTGGGTGAGCCAGGGCGCCAGGATGTCCCCCACGGTCCAGAAGCTGGTCCAACAGACGAAGAAGAAGAGCGCCTGAACGTGTCCGAGCTTGCCGACGATCTCAAGGAGCTCGCCCGTCTGCTGGTGGACCAGCCCGACCAGGTCGAGGTCCAGGAGATCCCGAGCCGGCGCGGGGGCGGCATCCTGGAGCTCAAGGTCGCTCCCGACGACCTCGGCAAGGTGATCGGCCGCCAGGGGCGGACCGCCCGGGCGATGCGCACGCTGCTGGAGACCCGTGAGGACCGCCGGGGTGCGCGCTATGAGCTCGAAATCCTCGAAGACTGAAGATCCGGGGGTCGCGCGCGCGGAGCGCGCCGATCTGCCGGAAACCGTCGCCGTGGGCCGGGTGCTGCGCCCGCACGGCGTGCGCGGTGAGGTCGTCGTCCAGGTGCTCTCGGACGTCCCTGGCCGTTTCAAGGCGGGGAGCCGGATCCTGGGCGTCCGCGAGGGCGCGCCGCCGACGACCCTGACCGTGGTCACGAGCCGTGCCCACAAGACCGGCGCCGTGGTCCGCTTCGAGGGGTTCGAGGATCCCGACCAGGCCGGCGTGCTGCGGGGTCTCGATCTCGAGGTGCCCCGGGCGGAGGTGCCGAAGGCGCCCCCCGGCACCTACTATGAGTACGAGTTGCTGGGCTGCCTCTGCCACAACGAGGGGGAGGAGCTGGGCCGGGTGATCGAGGTGGTCGAGGACGGCGGCGGATTGATGCTGATCGTCGAGGGGGAGGGGCGGCGGGTGCCGGTGCCGTTCGTCAAGGAGTTCCTCCGCCGGGTGGACGTCGAGGCGGGGGAGATCGAGCTGGCGCTCCCGCCGGGGTTTCTGGAAGTATGCGCGTCCGAGTCCTGACCATCTTCCCCGAGCTGTTCGAGCCGTTTCTCTCGACCAGCCTGATCGGAAGGGCGCGCGAGAAGGAGCTTCTGGACGTCCGGGTCTTCGACCTGCGCGAGTTCACGGAGGACCGCCACCGCAGCGTCGACGATGAGCCGTACGGCGGCGGCGGCGGGATGGTGATGACGGCGCCCCCCTGGATTCGCGCCGTACGCGCGATGAGCGAGGTGGGAAGCCCCTGGCGGGTGCTGCTCTCGCCGCAGGGCGCGCGGCTCGACGACGCCAAGGTGCGCGAGCTGGCCGCCCGGGCCGCCGAAAGCGGGCTCGTCCTGCTCTGCGGGCGGTACGAGGGGGTCGACGAGCGGGTGCGGCAGACGGTGGTCGACGAGGAGGTCTCGATCGGCGACTATGTGCTGTCGGGCGGCGAGCTGCCGGCGATGGTGCTGATCGAGGCGCTGTCGCGGCAGGTTCCCGGGGTGGTCGGCCTCGCCGACTCGGTGGCGAACGACAGCTTCCGGGACGGCCTGCTCGACTATCCGCACTACACGCGGCCGCCGGTGGTGGAGGGGCTCGCGGTCCCCGCGGTGCTGACCTCGGGGGACCACGCGGCGATCCGGCGCTGGCGGGAGGGCGAGGCGCTACGGGCGACGCGCGCCAAGCGGCCGGATCTGCTGGCGCCGGACCGGCTGGCGGACGAAGGGAAGGATCGAGCGGCCGCCCGCGCGGCCGGCTCTTGTGAAATCGAGGCGAAATCGAAATAATGACGGCACTGTCCCTTTGGGCGAAGCCGTCGGGTAACGAGGTGAGTCATGAACCAGTTGGATCAGGTCGAAAGTGTCTATCTGCGGCAGAACGTGCCCGACTTCAGGGCCGGGGACACGCTCCGCGTTCACGTGCGCGTGGTCGAGGGCGACAAGCATCGAATCCAGATTTTCCAGGGGGTCGTGATCTCCCGCCGTGGCGGCGGGTCCCGGGAGACCTTCACGGTGCGCAAGATGTCCGGCAGCGTCGGGGTCGAGCGCATCTTCCCGATGAGCTCGCCCAACGTCGACAAGATCGAGGTCATCCGCCGGGGCCGGGTTCGCCGCGCGAAGCTGTACTACCTGCGGAACCTGCGCGGAAAGGCGGCTCGTATCGAGGAGCGCCGCGAAGATCAGACCCGGTCGTAAGGGCCGGCTTCGTCGTCGCCCTGTGGCTGGCGCGGAGCTCCCGGAGGAGGCTGTGAAAGGAGTCGTTGTGACCAGGGCGGCGCAATCGGTCCGGCCGGCCCGGGCGATGATCGAGCTGTTCATGGAGGCGTACCGCCTTCATCTGCTCCGCGGCCTCGAAGAGGGGCTGGCGCGCTGCGGCTACGGCTCGATCGCCGGGGTGGATGAGGTGGGCCGCGGCTCGCTCGCCGGCCCTGTGGTCGCCGCCGCGGTGATCCTCGACTGCCACTGCCTGATCCCGGGCGTGGATGACAGCAAGTGCCTCACCGCCGCGGAGCGCGAGCGCGCGGCCGAGGCCATCCGCGCTCACGCCGTGGCCTTCGCCGTCGCCGCCATCTCGCCCGGGATCATCGATCAGGTCAACATCCTCGAAGCCACCCGGCTGGCGATGCGCGAGGCTCTCTCGCGCCTCCGCCCCGCGCCCGACTGCGCGGTGGTGGACGCCGTCCGGCTCTCCGGCTTTGGCTTCCCCTGCATCCCCCTGGTGCGCGGCGACTGCTTCAGCTACGCGGTGGCCTGCGCCTCGATCCTCGCCAAGGTGGAGCGCGACCGCATGATGGTCGAGCTCGGCCGCGAATATCCCCAGTACGGCTTCGCCGAGCACAAGGGCTATGGCGTGCCGGAGCACCTGGAAGCGCTGTCGACCTACGGACCGTCGCCCATCCACCGGCTCACCTACAAACCGGTGCTGCCGCGCCTGGAGGCCCGCTGCTGATGGCCGTCCAGCGCGAGCAGGTCGTCCAGACCGCCGAGAAGTACGTCTCCCGCGGCAAGATCGAGCCGGCGATCCGCGAGTACCGCAAGCTGCTCGCGGACAACCCGAACGACATCAACACCCTGAACCGGATCGGCGATCTCTACGCCCGCATCCAGCGCATCGACGAGGCCGTCGACTTCTTCACGCAGATCGCCGAGCAGTATTCGACGGAGGGTTTCTTCGTCAAGGCGATCGCGATCTACAAGAAGATCATCAAGCTGGATCCGACGCGGCTGGAGGTCTACGAGAAGCTCGCCGAGCTCTACCACCGGCAGGGGCTGGTCAACGAGGCGCGCACCCAGTACCAGGTGCTCGCCGACTATTACCAGAAGCACGACAACGCGGCGTCGGCGATCGCCATCTACCAGAAGATGGCCGACCTCGAGCCGAACAACCCGAGCTACCACGTCAAGCTCGCCGAGATCTATCAGTCGCAGCAACTGATCGAGAAGGCGATGAACGAGTACCGCGTCATCGCCGAGATGATGATCGCCCACGGCCGGGCCCAGGACGCGGCCCAGGTCTACGAGCGGGCGCTGGACATCGACAGCAGCAATCTGGGCTTCATCAACGACGCCGTCTTCAAGCTCAAGGAATCGGGGGCCGCCTCGGCCGCCTCCCGTTTCCTGGCGATCGCCACCGAGCGCAATCCGCAGGCGGCCCGCATCGGGCGCCTCGCCCGGATGGACGAGCCCGCGGAGCCGCCCCCCGCCCCCGTGGCGGCGGTGCCGCGGCCGGTGGAACGGGCTCCCGAGCCGCCGCGCTACACGCCGCCACCGCCGCCGCCTCCGGCGCCGTTCGGGGAGCAGATCGAGGATGTCCCCTACGGTGGCGGGTTCGTCGATCAGGCCTGGGAGGAGGACGATCTTGCCGCCGCGGTGCAGGCCGCCGGGGCGGCGACGGCGCTCCCCGAGCGGTCCGAAATCTTCTCCGAGCCTGATTCCGCGCCGGATCCGTGGGCCGCCGCTCCGGTCGCCGAACCGGAGGAGCCGCGGGAGCACGAGATCGAGCTGGACCTCGACGAGGTCTTCGTCCTCGACATGGACGGCGACGACGAGCCGGCAAGCCTCGTCAAGCCGCCGCCGGACATGCTGACGGGCACCGGCAGCCGCCTCGGCTCAGCCTGGAAGGCGGAGGAGGAAGAGCAGGCGCCGGCGGCTCCCGAGCCGGTCCTGGAGGAGATGGAGTTCGACCTCGGGGAGGTGGGGTCCGACCTGCCGCCCCTCCAGGGGCTCGAGTCGTTTGACATGGGCGGCGGGCTCCCGCCGCTGGATGGCGGTCTGGATGGTAGTGATACCGGTGAGATCGTCCTGGAGCTGGACGACTCGGACCTGCCGCAGATCGATTCCTCGTCCTGGGCGGTCGAGCTGGAGCCGGCCGGGCCATCCCAGGCGCCGGTTCCGGAGCGAGCTTCCGCCGGGATCGATCCCGACCTGCTGGAGCGGACCGCGGCGGAGCTGCACCCTGAGAACCTGGCGCGCGACGAGGATCTGGTCAGCGAGGCCGAGGTGCTGGCCAAGTACGGCCTGGAGGAAAAGGCCATGGAGCGGCTGCGCGAGGCGCTGCGGCTGCAGCCGCGCAACCTCAACGCCTACGCCGCGATGGTCCAGATCCATCTCGACAAGGGGCGCCACGACAGCGTGGTCGAGCTGGCCAACACCATGTCTCGTACCGCCGCGGAGATCCACGACGCCCAGGTCTGGCCGAAGACCCGCCGGCAGCTCGTCGAGGCCGGCTACCGCCTGGACGGCGACCGCGTGGTGGCCGATCCGCACGCGCGGGCCGAGGAGCCCGCCGCCGCTCCCTTGCCGGCTCCCGAGCCGCCGTCTGCCTTCGTGGAAGTTGACGAGGACAGTTTTTCCCATCTCCCCGACATCGACATCGAGCTGGCCGAGCTCGAGGCCATGGCTCCGGCGCCCCCCGTGCAGGAAGAGCCCGCGCAGGAAGAGCCCGCGCCTCAGGAGACGGCGCCGCCGGCGGTGGTGCCGCCCCCCGCCGCGCAGCGCAAGCGCTCCTCCGTGGAGATCGACCAGGTGCTGCGCGGCCTGCTCGATCCCAAGCCGAAGCGTCCGGCCGCGGCTCGCCCCGCCGCTCCGGCTCCGGCGGCGCCAGCGGCTCCGGCAGCTCCAGCAACTCCGGTCAATCAGGCACCCCCGACACCGCAGGCGGCTCCCGAGCCCCCGGCGCCGCCGCCCGTCGCCGGGCCGATGATCTTCAATCCGCTCGAGATCGGCGCGATGATCGAGAGCGAGGATTTCGACTGGGAGCCGCCGTCCGGATCTCCTCCCGCGTCCCCTTCCACGTTCATGCCGCCGCCCCCGCCGCCTTCCGTCTCCGGGCAGGCGCTGCCGCAGAACCTGGACGACACCGGCGGCCTGAGCTGGCTCGACGAGGCGGACCGCAACCGCCTGGGCAAGAGCGCCGCCGGTACCGCCTCTAACACCGACCGGCTGTTCGACGACGAGGACGACTTCTTCGACCTCGCCGCCGAGCTGGAGCAGGAGCTTTCGGAGGAGGACCTCTTCAAAGCCGGGGCGATGCCCTCCCAGCAGGCCGAGCAGTCGCTGGAGGAGATCGTCGAAGGGTTCAAGAAGGGGGTCTCCGAGCACCTCTCGCCGACCGACTACGATACCCACTTCAACCTCGGGATCGCCTATCGCGAGATGGGGCTCCTGGACGAGGCGATCGGCGAGTTCCAGGTCGCCGCCAAGGACGCCGGCCATCTGGTGCTCTGCTGCTCGATGCTGGGCCTCTGCTTCCTCGACAAGGGGCTGCCCGAGCTGGCCGTCAAGTGGTACAAGCGCGGCCTCGAGTCGCCGGGGCTCTCCGAGGAGGACAACCTCGGCCTCCTCTACGACCTCGGCTGCGCCTACCTGGTGGTCGACGACAAGTCCTCGGCCTACAAGGCGTTCGTCGATCTCTACGGGATCAACAACACCTACCGCGACGTGGTGGCCCGGATCGAGGAGCTGGGTCGGTAGGCCGGGCGATAGGGCGATAAACGATAGAGAGACCTGCGAGGGGTTACACTACCCCCCGATGTCACCCCCTGGCCATGACCTGGAAGGGGTCCGCTCCGAGCTGCGCCGGCTCGGCTATCTGGATCACCGGTTCGAGCGCTTCCTGCTGCAGGATGCCCTGCGGACCCGCCAGCCGGCGCGGACCCTGCTGCTGCTCACCGCCAAGGTGGCCCTGCTCTCCGGGCTCGCCCTGGCGCTCGCCCTCGCCCTCGCCCTGGCGGTGGCGAACGGCAATCTTAGCGCCAGCCCGCTCGACCTCATCCCGCTCTTCCTGCACCTGTTCCTGCCGATCTCGGCGGTGACCGGGCTCGCCTTCCTCGCTCTCTGCGGAGTGATCGTGCTGGTGATCCGGCTCTACCACGTGCGGCGCATCGAGGCGCTGTCGCTCGCCATGGCCGTGGTCGCCGGGACGGGCGTGCTGGCCTTCGCGCTGCGGCTCGGGCGGGAAGTGCTGGCCGAGGGGCGGCTCTGGCAGGTCGCCGGGCTCGCGCTGGTGACGCCGCCGCTGATCTATCTCCTCGTCAAGCTGGTCTACAACGGGCTGCTCACGCTGGCGATCCGCTTCACCGACTCGGCGCCGCTCGGCCGCGGCTTCTCCGGACGGTGGCTGGGTTTCGCCATCCTCGCCGGGGCGGCGCTGCTGGTGCTGCCGGCGTTCTCCTCGGCGATCTCGGCGCACCGCCCCCAGGCCGCGGCCCCGGCGGCGCTGCCCACCGGGCCGGGCGAGCGGGTGGCGCTGGTGGGCGTCGACGGCATTCTGCCCGCCGAGATCGACTACCTGATCGCCCTCGGGGAGCTGCCGGAGCTCGCGCGTATGGCCCGGGAGGGGCGGATTTTCTCGTATCGCCGGAAGGCGGAGCCCCCGGCCTCGTTCTGGACGGCGGTGGCCACCGGCGTGCCCGGGCCGGACCACGGCGTCAACTCGCTCGACAGCTTCCGGCCGCTCGGGGTGAGAACCGCGCTGGCGCGCAGCGGCCCCCTGCGTGGGTGGTGGAGCCACGTCGAGGCGCCGCTCGGGCTCGCCGAGTACCGGCCGGTCCTCGCCAACCGCCGCCGGGCGTTCACCGTCTGGGAGCTCGCCTCGCGCGGCGGCGAGCCGTCGCTGGCGGTGAACTGGTGGGCCACCTATCCGGCCGAGGTCATCCCCGGGCTGGTGGTGGCGCATGGGGCGTACCAGCTCCTGCGGGAGGGAGCGGAAGGGGCGGTGGCCCCGCCGGCGGACCGCGCGGGCGTGGCGGCGCTCGCCGGGCAACTGGCCGCCGGCGCTGGGAGGGATGGGCGGGATGGACGGGACCCGCGGCTCGCCGCGGCGCTCCCCGCGGCGGCGGCGGCCCGGGTGCTCGACCGGGCCCTGCTCCCGGACCGCTTCTATCGCGAGGTCTTCGCCCGCCGGATGACCGAAAAGCCACGCGCGGCGGCGCTTTATCTACCAGGGCCGGATATCGCGGCGGACGGTTGGCGCGGCGGCGACGTGGCGCTGGCCGATCTTGTGCGCGCGGAGCTGCGCGAGACCGACCGGCTGCTCGCCCGCTCTCTGGCTGGCGTGGGAACGGTGGCGGTGGTGCTCGATCCGGGGCGGCGGCGGGAAGGCGGGGAGGGGCGGGTGATCCTCTGGCGGCAAGGCGGCTGCGCCGGCGCGCCGGCAACGGCTCGCGCGAGGATCCAACCGGAGACGGTTGCCGCGGCCCTGCTGCGGGCGCTCGGGCTGCCGCAGAGCGAGGAGCTGCCGGCTCCGCCTCCGGGGTGCCGCTGGGCGCCGCCGCCGGTGGTCGTGGCCGGCTACGGCGCGCCGCGGCGGGGCGCGCCGGCCGGTCAGGAGGGGGCGGAGTACCTGGAGAGCCTGCGTTCGCTGGGCTATCTGGGCGCGAAATGAAGCTCGTGATGCGTCCTTTTGATTTTTTGACTCCGGAAGAGGGGTCAGCCGCACCCCATAAAGAAGGAGATCCTTATGTCGAGGCGTATCGTTCTGGCTCTGCTCGCTGTTGCGGCGGTGCCGGTGCGTGCGGAGACTGCTGAGGCCATCATGCACACGTCGGTCGAGAGCCCCACGGAGAAGCGGATCGTCTACCCCGCTGCATCCCGGATCGAGCAGGTGGACGACTACCATGGCGTCAAGGTTGCCGACCCCTACCGCTGGCTCGAGGACCTCGACTCGCAGCAGACGCGCGACTGGGTAACGGCGGAGAACGGGGTGACCTCGGCGTTTCTCGCCGGGCTGCCCGAGCGGGAGCCGATCCGCAAGCGGCTGACCGAGCTCTGGAACTACGAGCGCTACAGCGTGCCGGCGCAGCACGGGGGGCGGTACTTTTTCACCCGCAACAACGGCCTGCAGAACCAGGGCGTCCTCTACCGGGTCGACACCCTGGCGGGCGAGCCCCATCTCGTTCTCGATCCCAACACCCTGTCGCAGGACGGTACGATCGCCGTCACCGGCTGGAACATCAGCGAGAACGGCAGGCTCCTCGCCTACGGCCTCTCCTCGGGGGGGTCGGACTGGCAGGAGTGGCGGGTGCGCGACGTCGAGACCGGGCGCGACCTGCCGGACACCCTGAAATGGATCAAGTTCTCGGAGGCCGCCTGGACCCACGACCACCAGGGGTTCTTCTACAGCCGCTACGACGAGCCCCGCGAGGGTCGCCCGCTGGAGGAGGCCAACTTCTACCAGAAGCTCTACTATCACCGTCTCGGCACGCCGCAGTCCGCCGACGATCTGGTCTACCAGCGTCCGGACAAGAAGGAGATGGGGTTCATCGCCACGGTCACCCAGGACGGCCGCTATCTCGTCATCCACGCCTGGAAGGGGACGGAGACCGAGAACGGCATCTTCTACAAAGACCTCGCGCAGCCCGACTCCAAGGTCGTCGAGCTGCTGGGCGGCTTCGACGCCGCCTACGCCTTCATCGCCAATCAAGGGCCGGTCTTCTGGTTTCACACCGATCTCGCCGCGCCGCGCGGCCGGGTGGTGGCGATCGATCTCCGCGACCCCGCGCGCGAGAAGTGGCGCGAGCTGATCCCGCAGGGCGCCGACACCCTGCAGGGGGCCACCTGCCTGCACAACAGCTTCGTGGCCCTGTATCTGAAGGACGCCCACGCGCAGGTGCGGCAGTTCGACCTCGAGGGCAAGCCGCTGCGCGAGGTGGAGTTGCCCGGCCTCGGCTCGGCGGAGGGGTTCTCCGGCCGCTGCCAGGACCGCGAGACCTTCTTCGCCTTCTCCAGCTTCACGGCGCCGGGCACGATCTACCGCTACGACCTGGAGACCGGGAAGACGGCCGTTTTCCGCCGTCCCGAGGTCAAAGGGTTCGATGCCAGCCAGTTCGAGACCCGCCAGGTCTTCTACCCGAGCAAGGACGGCACCCGCATCCCGATGTTCATCACCTCCAAGAAGGGGCTGAAGCTCGACGGCTCGAACCCGACCTATCTCTATGGCTACGGCGGGTTCAGCGCCTCGGTGCTGCCGGCCTTCTCGCCCGCCCACGTGGTCTGGATGGAGCGCGGCGGCGTCTACGCGGTCGCCAACCTGCGCGGCGGCGGCGAGTATGGCGAGGACTGGCATCAGGCGGGGAGCAAGCTGAAGAAGCAGAACGTCTTCGACGACTTCATCGCCGCCTCCGAGTGGCTGATCTCCAGCGGCTACACCTCGCGCCAGAAGCTGGCGACCGCCGGCTACAGCAACGGCGGCCTGCTGACCGCCGCCTGCATGGTCCAGCGGCCGGACCTCTACGGCGCGGTGATCGTGGGGGTCGGCGTGCTCGACATGCTGCGTTTCCACAAGTTCACCATCGGCTGGGGATGGATTTCGGACTACGGCTCGCCGGACAACCCGGAGGAGTTCAAGGTGCTCTACGCCTACTCGCCGTACCACAACCTGAAGCCGGGGACGGCCTATCCGCCGACGCTGATCACCACCGCCGACCACGACGACCGGGTGGTGCCGGCCCACAGCTTCAAGTTCGCGGCGGCCCTCCAGCGCGCCAACGGCGGGGCGAACCCGACGCTGATCCGCATCGAGACCCGCGCCGGCCATGGCGGCGGCAAGCCGGTGTCGAAGAAGATCGACGAGGCCGCCGACGAGATGAGCTTCCTCTTCCACGCCCTCCAGGGGCGCGGAGCGGCGGGACAGAAAGCGGCGGGGAAGTAGAATCACCCGCGGTGCGATTCAACGACCGCCCCTTCGGGGCTGGGTTGGCGATCCTCGGGCTCGTTCTCGCGCTCGCCGCCCCCCTGCCGGCCCAGAAACCGTCGCGCGAGGCGGAGCTCGCGGCTCTGCGCATGGAGATCGCCCGGCTCACGGAGCGCCTCTCGGCGGCGCGCAAGGCGCAGTCGGGGTTGCAGGGGGAGATCGATTCCGTCGCGGTCGAGCTGCGGCTCCAGGAGGCGCGGCTGACCGAGGCGACCACGGCCCGGGATCTCGCGGCGCGGCGGGTGGCGGTGGGGGAGCGCGAGGTGGCGCGGCTCCAGGGGGCGCTCGACACCGCCCGCGACGACCTCAAGCGCCATCTGACCGGGCTCTACCGGCTCGGCCGCCAGGGGTATCTCCGCCTCTTCCTCTCGCTCAAGCCCGACCGCCGGCTCCTCCCCTCGATCCGGCTGATGCGCTATCTCGCGCGGCGCGACCGCTCGGCGATCGACCGCTACCAGGAGGCGCGGGTGAACCTGCGCCGGGAGCGGGATCAGCTCGTCGCCCGGCGCCAGGAGACGGAGCGCTGGATCGCCAGCGAGCGGACGCGCCGCCAGCAGCTCGTGGCCGCGCGGCATCGCCAGGAGGCCCTGCTCGCCCGGCTCCAGAAGGAGAGCCAGACCCTCTCCGCGCGCACCAGCGAGCTCGGCGACCGCGCGAAGAAGCTCGCCGGCTTCCTCGACCTTCTCTATGGCCGCGCGCAGGGGGATCCCGCCGGCACGCCCATGCAGCAGTTCCGCGGCGTGCTCGACTGGCCGCTCGAAGGGAAGGTGACGGCGGGGTTCGGCTCGATCCTCGACCCCCGCTACCGCACCCGGGTGCCGCACAATGGCGTCGACCTCGCCGCGGCCACGGGCGCGCCGGTGAAGGTGGTCTTCCCCGGCAAGGTGCTCTACGCCGCCCCTTTCCAGGGGTATGGGGAAACGGTCATCGTGCAGCACCCCGGGCGGGTGTTCACGCTCTACGCCGGGCTTTCCTCGATGCGGGTGGGCAAGGAAGACATGCTATCCTTGGGCGACACGGTGGGGCTCGCGTCGGACAAGCTCTACTTCGAGATCCGCGTGGAGAACCGGCCCGAAGACCCCCTGAACTGGTTACGGTAAGGGGAATCATGAATCGCAGTAGAATTTTCTTCTTCCTCATCTCCGCGGTCATCGTCTTTCCGCTGCTCGCCGCGACCCTCGTCCGGGCCGCCGACAAGACGCGGGTCAAGCCGGAAGACGACTCCCTGTACAAATACCTCTCGGTCTTCAGCGAGACGCTCGGCCTCGTGCGCCAGGCTTACGTCGACGAGCCGAACATGAACACCCTCATGACCACCGCTCTCGACGGCACCACCGACGCGCTCGACCCCTTTTCGCTCTACGTTCCGGCCTCGGCGCTCTCCACCTACGACCAGGCGAACTCCATCGGCCGGCGCTACTCGGGGCTGACCCTGCTCAAGGAGCGGGGGATCGCCTTCGTGGTGGCGGTGGAGAAGGGGAGCCCGGGGGCTGTGGCAAAGATCAAGCCGGGCGACATCGTGGCCAAGATCAACGACCGCTCGACGCGGCTGATGCCCCTCTGGGAGATGCAGCAGGCGCTCACCGCCAAGCCGGGCACCAAGGTCGCCATGGAGGTGATTCGCCTCGGCGAGCCGGTGCAGATCTCCTTCGAGCTCAAGACGTTCAACCCGCCGCCGGTCAGCCTGGAGGAGGTCGAGGGGGTGGCTCTGCTGCACATCCCGACCTTCGACAAGGAGACCGTGCAGGAGGTGCGCGACGCCCTCGGCAAGAACGGCGGCAAGATCAAGGACAAGCTCCTGATCGACCTGCGGGGCGTCTCCTCGGGCGACCCTGAGCTGGCCTACGCCACCGCCCGGCTGTTCACCTCCGGGGATCTTGGTGGGCTCAAGCGGCGCGCCGAGGATCTGCAGAGCTTCCGCGCCGACGAGAAGCCGGTCTGGCAGGGCAAGACGGTGATCCTGGTCGACCGCGGCACCCTCGGGGCTTCCGAGGTCTTCGCCACGGTGCTCCGCCAGAAGGAAAAGGCCGAGCTGGTGGGCGAGCGCACCTTCGGGCACGCCGGACGCCTGGGCACGGCCGAGCTCTCCAACGGCGGCCGGCTCCTCTACACCGAGGCCTTCTACACCGGTCCGGACAAGAAGCCGCTCAACGAGGCCCTGAAGCCCGACCTGGTGGTCGACGAGCGGAGCCGGACCTATCTCGAGAAGGACACGCCGATCTACGAGCTGATCCTCCGTCACGCCGTCCGCCGCCTGTTGGGTCTGGAGCCCGCCTCCGCCGAGGCCAAGGCCGCTTGAGCTGAATGGCTCATCGTTCACGCTCCCGGGGTTCTTCCCGGGGATCGCGGTCCGCGGGGATCTGGATCTTCCTGCTCGGGCTCTTCGCCGGCGCGGGGATCCTGTATCTCGTCACGCGGGGCGCCACCCCGCCTGAGCGGCCTGAGGCCCCGGCGGCGTCCGCTTCCAGCGAGTCCCCCCGGGCGGCGCGCCATGCCCAGCGCCGGAAGGAATCCTCCTCTTCCCCCTCAGAGCATGTCGAGCCCGAGGCGCCGGCCGCGGTGCCCGTCGCGGCAACGATCCCCGCGCCGCCGTCCGGACCGATTCACGGCATCCGTGTGGCGGTGGTGATCGACGACCTCGGGCACGACATCGCCGAGCTGCGGCCGCTCGAAGCGCTGGGCGTGCCGGTCACCTACTCCGTCCTCCCCTATGAAGATCAGACTCCCGAGGTGGTCGCCGAGCTGCGGCGGCGCCATGCGGAGATGCTCCTCCATCTGCCGATGGAGCCGAAGAACGGCCAGAACCCCGGGCCGGGGGCGCTGTTGCAGGGGATGGGCGACGACGAGCTGCGGGAGAAGACCGAGGCGGCCCTGAAGGCGGTGCCGGGGGTGGTGGGGGTGAACAACCACATGGGCTCGCTTCTCTCCGCGGAGGAGGGGCCGATGAACGCCGTGCTCGGCGTGCTCGCCGCGCGCGGGCTGTTCTTCCTCGACTCCCGTACCAGCGCCGAGAGCGTCGGCTACAAGGTGGCGCTCGGCCTCGGCATTCCGGCGGCCGAGCGCCAGGTCTTCCTCGATGGCGAGGCCACACCGGAGGCGATCCACACCCAGTTCGAGCGCCTGCTCGCCCTGGCACGGACCAAGGGCTCGGCGATCGCCATCGGCCACCCCCACCCCGAGACCCTCGCCGCCCTCGCCCGCGAGATCCCCAGGGCGAAGGCCGAGGGGTATGAATTCGTGCCGGTCTCGTATCTGCTGACCCGGTCGGGCGGCGAGTAGGTCACTCCGCCCGCAGCACCTCGATCGGCCGCCGCTCCAGAGCCCGAAGGCTGGCGGCCAGGCCGGCGAGCACGGCGAGGAGAACGCTGCCGGCCAGCGCCGTGGCGAGGGTGAGGGGGGCGAAGACCCAGGGCATCTCGAACCCCCGCGTCACGATTCCCCAGGCGAGCACGGTGCCGCCGACGGCGCCGATCGCGCCGGCCACCAGCCCCACCAGGGCGTACTCGACGGCGAAGGTGGCGGCGACGCCGCGCCGGGTCATCCCCAGCGTCTTGAGCAGGGCCACCTCGCGGCCACGGCGGGCCGAGCCGGCGCTCACCGCGCCGGCCAGGATGGCGATGCCGGCGACCACCGTGAAGCCGCCGAGGAAGCGGATGCCGAGGCTGATCCGGCGCAGCACCTTGAGCACCTTCTCCAGGATCTCGCGGATGCGCAGGAAGGTGACGTTCGGATAGCTTGCCGCCAGCAGGTCCTGCACCCGCTGCTCGCCGCCGCGCGGCAGGCGGGCCACCGCCAGCCGCTGCTGGGGGGCGGACTCCAGCACGCCGGGCTCGACCACCAGGAAGAAGTTGATCCCGAAGGTCTGCCAGTTCACCGTTCGCAGGCTGGTCACCTTGAGGTCGAGCGGCACCCCCTGGATGTTGAAGCTGATCGTCGAGCCCAGACGGGCGCCGATGTCGCCGGCGTAATCCTGCTCGAGGCTGACCTCGGCGTGGGCGGGGTCGCTCCACAGCGCGCCGGCGACGATCTTGTTGTCCTTCGGCAGCTCCCGCATGTAGGTGAGCCGCTGCTCGCGGCTGAGCGCCCAGCGGCGCCCGCCGTCCCGTTCCCGGCCCTCTTCCCGGCCCTCACGGCCCTCGCGCTCCGCGCCATCCCTGCCGGCGGTATCCTTTCCTTGCAGCGCCTCCGTGGTGACGCCGTCGATCGCCGAGACGCGCGCCATCACCACCGGCACCGACTCGATCCCCTGCCCCCCCGCCTGATGGAGGAGCCGCTCGACGCCCGGCCACTGGGCCGGCTGGATGTCCACCAGGAAGGCGCTCGGCGCGTTGGACGGCAGCTCCTTCTCGAGCTGGGAGGTGATGCGCCGCTCGACGAGCGACATGCCGAGGACGACGAGCACGCCGAGCCCGAGGGCGACGATGGCGCCGCTCGCCGCGGCGCCGGGCCGGGCGAGGGCGGCGATGCCGTGCCGCAGCCACGGGCGGAGGGAGAAGGCGTCGCGCGGCAGCCGGCGGACCCCCCAGGAGACCAGGAAGGCGGCGGCGGCGAGCGCCGCGGTCACCGCCGCCACGCCGCCGGTGAACTGCGCTCCCAGCAGGGGGGAGCCCGACTGCAGGGCGGCCATCCCCCAGACTCCCGCCGCCAGGGTGAGGAAAGTCGCCGCCGTGACCCAGCGGTGGCGGGGGAGGGGCTCGGCGTCGCGGCGCAGCACGCGGGCCGGCGGCACGCGCAGCACGGCCGAGAGCGGCGGCAGGCTGAACAGCATCGCGACCCCGATCCCCAATACCAGGCCGCGCAACAGGGCGGCCGGCTGCCAGGGGCGGACCAGCTCGGACGGGATGAGGTCTGGGAACAGCCGCGGGAGCGTCATCTGGATGGCCACCCCGGCGAGGATTCCCACGATGCTGCCGGCCAGCCCTAGCAGGACCGTCTGCCCGAGATAGAGCGGGAAGATCTCGCGCGGGCGCATCCCCAGGCACTTGAGGATCGCGATCGCGTCCATCCGGCTGGCGAGCCACGCCCGCACGCTCTGGGCGACGCCGATGCCGCCGACGAAGAGCGACAGCAGGGCGACCAGGCCGAGGAACCTCTCCACCCGGGAGATGTTCTGCCGCAGCGACGGCTGCGCCTGGCGGTAGGTCTCCACGCGGAAGCTCTCGCCGCCGGGGAGGACCTGCTTCAGCCGCTCGGCGGCGTCGTCGAGCGCGGCGTTCGAGATCCCGTCCGGCAGCTTGACCAGCGTCCGGTAGCTGACGCGGCTCCCCTGGTCCTCCAGATGGGTGCGGGCGAATCCGGGGCCGGAGAGGAAGACCCGGGGGCCGATGGTGAACGAGATGCCGACCCGGTCCGGCTCGGCGAGCACGCTGGCGGCGACGCGGAAGGTCTGGCCGCCGATCTGGAGCGAGTCCCCCACCTCGAGCTTCCAGTGGGAGAGCAGATCGGCGGCGACCACCGCCGTGCCGGGCGTCAGCAACTCGTGGAGGGGGCGCGCCGGGCGCAGGTCGAGCTTGCCGTAGAAGGGGTAGAAGCCGTCCACCACCTTGAGCTCGACGAGCTGGCTGGGGCCCGGCTGGCCATTGACGCCGGGGGCGGCGGCGACGGTGACCGTCTCCTTGATGTCGGTGCGGCGGGCGCCCGGGAGAGCGGCGATCGCCGTCAGGGCCTCGGTCGGAATGGACTGATTGCCGCGCACGGCGAGGTCGGCGGCGAGGAGCTGGCGGGCCTCGCGGCGGATGCCGTCCCGCAGGCTCGCCGAGAGCCCGGCGACCGACACCACCGCCGCCACGCCGACCGCCAGGCAGGCGATGAAGAAGGTGAGGCGGCCGCGCGAGCCGCGCGACTCGCGGACCAGGGCGCGGACGTAGAAGCCGAGAGTCACGCCGGGACCTCCGCCGGAGTGGCGGCGGCGACGCTCGTCCGCTCGTCGCGCTCCACCCGGCCGTCGCGCAGATGGATCTGCCGGCCGGCGAGGGCGGCCACCGCCGGATCGTGGGTGACCAGCACCAGGGTGGTCCCCTCGCGGGCGCGCAGCTCGGTCAGCAGCTCGAGGACGCGGCGGCCGGTGGCGCCGTCCAGGTTGCCGGTGGGCTCGTCGGCGAGCAGGATCGGGGGCCGGGCGGCAAAGGCGCGGGCGAGGGCGATCCGCTGCTGCTCGCCGCCCGAGAGCTGGCTCGGGTAGTGGTGGCCGCGGTCGGCGAGGCCGACGGCGGCCAGCAGCTCGTCGGCGCGGGCGAACGGGTTCGCGAGGCCGAGCAGCTCGACCGGCAGCAGCACGTTCTCGCGCGCGGTGAGATTGGAGAGGAGCTGGAAGCTCTGGAAGACGAAGCCGATCTTCTTCCGGCGCAGCAGGGCGAGGCCGTCCTCCGACATCGCCTGGATCGGCGTGCCGTCGATCCGGATCTCGCCGGAGGTGGGGCGGTCGAGGCCGGCCATCAGGGCGAGCAGGGTCGACTTGCCGCTGCCCGAGGGGCCGAGGACGGCGACGAACTCGCCGGGATCGATCGCGATGTCGACGTGGTCGAGGATCGTCAGCTCCCGCTCCCCCGAAGGGAGCTTGCGGGTGAGCTGGCGCATTTCGATACGGGGCGTATTCATAAGGAAATTTGAGCGGAGATTTCCGGTTTTCTGAATGGAGAGAGGAAGGTTCTATGTGGCGAAAGCTCGCAACTCGCGCTCTGATGCTCCTTATTCCCGCCCTGTCGGCGTGCGGCGCCCAGGCTCCCGGAGAGGCTCCCAGGGCGGTTCCCGTTTCGGTTACTGCTTCCAAGCCAGCGCCAGCACCGGAGGCCCGGCCGGCGGTCCCTGCCCCCGCTCCGGTGCCGGCTACCCCGCTGGTCGTCTTTCTCGGTGACAGCCTGACGGCCGGCCTGGGGCTCGACGAGAATCAGGCCTACCCCGCGCTCCTCGAGCGGCAGCTCCGGGAGGAGGGGAAGGCGGTCCGCGTGGTCAACGCCGGCGTCAGCGGCGACACCACGGCCGGCGGCCTCGCGCGCATCGGCTGGATCCTCGGCCAGCACCCCGATCTGGTGGTCGTGGCCCTGGGAGCGAACGACGGTCTGCGGGGCCTGCCGCTCACCGAGGTCGAGACCAACCTGCGCGAGATCATCCGCCACTCGCGGGAAGCCGGCGCGCGGGTCCTGCTGCTCGGCATGCGCCTGCCGCCCAACTACGGCCCCTACGCCGAACAGTTCACGGCCCTCTATCCGAAGCTGGCGAAGGAGTTGAACGTGCCGCTCGTCCCCTTCCTGCTCGACAAGGTGGGGGGTATTCGCTCTCTGAACCAGGGGGACGGTATTCACCCGACGGCGAAGGGGCAGGAGATCGTGGCGAGGAACGTGCGGCCGTATCTGGAGGAGATGCTGGCGGCGAAGGGGGTGCCTAAAAGGGCGACAGCGGGCGCGGGTTGAGGGAAGGAAGGAACATGGACGAACACGGACTTACAAGGACGAACAGGGACCAGGAGCCAGGGTTCCGGCGTTCTGCTTCTTGTCCTTGTTCGTCCTTGTAAGTCCGTGTTCGTCCGTGTTCCTTGTTTCCGCCGCCCTCACCCCTCCCCCTTCGCCGCCTCCCACAACCCATCCATCTCCTCCAGCGTCGCCTCGGCGGCGGTCTTGCCCTGGGCGGCCAAGCCCTCTTCGATGCGGGCGAAGCGCTGGCGGAACTTGCGGTTGGTGCCGGCGAGGGCGGCTTCGGGGTCGACGTCGAGCTTGCGGGCGAGGTTGGCGATGGTGAAGAGGAGGTCCCCGACCTCCTCGCGCACGGCCTCCTTTTGGCCGCTGGCGAGCGCCTCCCGCACCTCGGCGATCTCCTCCTCGACCTTGTCGAGCACCGGCGCGGCGTCCGGCCAGTCGAAGCCGACGCCGGAGGCCTTCTGGGTCAGCCGGTAGGCGGCGAGCAGGGCGGGCAGCGAGGTGGGAACGCCCGAGAACAGCGACTCCCGCTTCGGCTCCTTTTGCAGCTTGCGCCGCTCCCAGGCCTGGCGGACCGCCTCGGCGTCGGCCAGCGTCTCGCCGCCGAAGACGTGCGGGTGGCGCTCGACCATCTTGCGGTGGACGCCATCGATCACCTGTGAGAGTCTGAAGGCGCCGGCCTCCTCGGCCAGACGGCCGATGAAGGCGACCTGGAAGAGCATGTCGCCGAGCTCCTCGGCCAGCTCCTCCCAATCGCCGCCGTCGATCGCTCCGGCCAGCTCGTGCGCCTCCTCGAGCAGGTAGGCGCGCACGTCCGGCAGGGTCTGCTCGCGGTCCCAGGGGCAGCCGTCCGGGGCGCGCAGGCGGGCGACGAGATCCAGGAGCTTCTGGAGGTCGGGCTTTTCTGATTCCTCAGGCATTGTTTTTTCAGACATCGGGGGTCGACGTGTCGAACGAGAAGAAAGAGATCAAGGTTACCGACAAACGGATGTTCACGTCCGAGGGGCGGCTGAAGGAAGAGTACCGGTTCCTCGACGAAAAATCGACTTCGGCCGCTGAGCCCGAGCCGGCTCCGGCCCCTCCGGAGCCCGCGGCGCCGCAGGTGCAGGTCATGCCGCCCGAGCAGGATCGGTGGTCCCTGGAGCCGGAGCCCGAGGCCGGGCTGGATTTCCCCGAGGGACCTGTCGAGATCGGGGGTCCGAGCTTCTACGATCTGGTGGCGATGCTGGCGGAGCCGGTGCCGATCTATCTCGGCGACGCCAGGCTGCCGGATGGCCAGTCGGCGGCCAATCTGGAGCTGGCGCGCCTCTACATCGACATGCTGGAGATCCTGCGGCAGAAGACGGCGGGAAATTTAGACCCTCAGGAGCGCGCATTTTTGGAGGACCTGCTGTATCGTTTGCGGGTCCGCTATGTGCAAAAGATGGGTTGACCGCTCACTGACCGCGGGGCTCGCGATCCTCGCGCTGGCCTTTCTGCTCGGTCCCGCAGGGGCCGCCGGCCAGACTGTGTCCTCGCCGCAGGTGACCGGTGTCGAGATGACCGGCCAGGTGCGGCAGACGCTCAAGCAGATCGAGGAGCAGTGGCTCCAGTGGATCGTCCAGAACAACCGCCAGCAGGCGGACCGGGCGGTGGGTGGTCTGCTCGACACCGCGCGCCAGCTCGGGATGCGCCGCCTGCCCGATCTCGCGGCCGGCGCCACCGCGCGAGCGGTGCAGTCGGCCCGGCAGAAGGACTTCGCGCGCGCCCGCTGGGAGCTCGACGCCGCCGAGCGGTTCGATCCCGGCCGTCCGGAGACGGCGTTCGCCGAGGCCAGGGTGGACTTCCTGCAAGGGAACTACCTGGGAGCGGTCGCCGCCCGCCTGCGCGGCTATCCCAGGCTTTTCAACAACCCCTTCGAGCTCTACCTCTGGTTCCAGGACCTGTTGCTCTGGATGCTGTTCGTCCTGCTGGTGACCGGCGGCCTGTTCCTCGCCGTGCAGATGCTGACCAAGGGGACCTCCCTGTTCCACGACCTGGCGGACCTCTTCGGCCGCAGGCTGCCGCGCCCGGTGGCGCTGGCGCTGGCGGGAGCGGCCCTGCTCTGGCCGCTGTTCCTCCCCCATGGCGCGATCTGGCTGCCGCTCTACGCGTCGGTGCTGCTCTGGGGGTACGCCTCGGGGAGCGAGCGGACGGTGATCATCGCGCTCTGGCTCCTGCTGGGAGCCGCGCCTCAACTGGTGGAGCTGCAGCGCCAGCGCGTGGCGATGACGCTGTCGCCGCCCGCCCAGGCGATGGAGAGCCTCGAGGGGCACCGCCTCTACGGCAGCCTGTTCTCGGACCTCGGGGTGCTGCGCGCGGTCCTGCCGGAGAGCATCGCCGTCAAGCATCTGCTCGCCGACGTCCACCGCTCGCTCAACCAGTGGGAGCTCGCCCGCGCGCTCTACCGGCAGGTCCTCGAGGCGGAGCCGAACAACGCCACGGCGCTGCTCGACCTCGGCGACTACTCCTTCATCAAGGGGGATTTCAGCAGCGCCATCCAGAGCTTCCAGAGCGCGGCCGCGGCCGATCCCCAGAGCGCCGCCGCGCAGTACAACCTGAGCCAGGCCTTCTCCGAGTCGTACATGTTCGACGAGCAGAAGGTCGCCCTGAGGAAGGCCCAGGACATCGACCTCGCCCGGGTCAATGGCTGGCTTGCCAATCCGCAGCAGCAGCGGGTGGTGTCCCTGCCCGGCGGCGTCGCGCGCATCCCGCAGATCCGGCGGGAGCTGGCGTCGAGCTGGGGGCATCGGGAGGTGCGCTCGGGTCCCATGGAGATCTTCCGCCGGGGGCTCTCGGTGTTCCTCTCCCTGAGCCTGGTGCTGATCGCCTTCACCCTGCACCTGGCGCGGCGCCCCTTCGGCTACACGGAACGGTCGGTGGAGGTGTTCCCCGAGGGGGCTTTCGACCGCTGGGGGCGCATTCTGTTGCCCGGCGTCGCCTCGGCCGAGATCGGCGAGGGGTGGCGATCCTTCCTCGCGGTCCTGGTGCCGACCGCCCTGCTGATGCTGCCGCTGATCGGCAGGCTGGGAGTGCGCATCCCCTGGCGGTACGATCCGGGCAACCTCCTGTCCTGGATCCTCGCGATCCTGGGTCTGGCGATCTACTTCGGAGTCCGCCTCCGGCGGGAGCTGCGCCATGGCGGTTGAAGGTACCCTCGACCTCTTCAAGCTGCCGGAGATCCTGCAACTGGTCTCCCAGCAGAAGAAGACCGGCATCCTGACGGTCCAGGGGCAGCAGGATATCGTCGCCATCTCCTTCCTCAACGGCCGTATCGTCGCCGCCGATGCCCTCAACACCACGCTCGAGGACGGGCTGTCCCAGATCCTGCTCAAGGAGGGGATGATCAGCGCCCCGGACCTCGCCCGGGCCGCCTCCGAGCACCAGGCGTCCGGCGGCCGCCTGATCGATCTGCTGGTCGAGCGGCGCTTCCTCGAGCGCTCGCAGCTCCTCGAGGCCCTGCGCCTGCAGACCTACCGGCTGCTCGAGCAGCTCCTGACCTGGAGCCAGGGGGACTTCAAGTTCTACAGCGGCGACGAGGTCTCCTACGAGGAGGGGTTCTCGCCGATCCCGGTCGAGGAGCTGCTGATCAATTCGGCGCAGATCGTCGTGGCGGCTACCGCCGCGGCCAAGGCGGCGGCGCCGGCCCCGAAACCCGTTCCGGCCCCGCCGCTCGCCGCCGCCCCGCCGCTCCGTCCCGTGGCCGTGCCCGCGGCGCCTGCCGACGTGCTGCCGGAGCCGGTGCCTTTCCCGGGGCCGCGCCCCGCGCCCGCCGCCCCCCCGCGTCTCGGGACGGTGCCGAACCCGGTCTCCACCATCGCGCCGATCGTCCCGCCGATTATCCCTCCGGACGCCGGCGATGCCGCCAGCCCCTTCCGCAGGATGAAGGCGGAAGCGCGCCCGGTCCCGCCGGCGTCGCTCGGCTGGGTGGGCCGCAGCCTGGCCGCCGTGCTGGCGGTGCTGGTGATCGCCGCGCTGCTTCGCGTTCCCGACTCCCTGCTGCTGCCGTTCCCCTGGCAGGCGCACGAGCGGGAGACCCTGGTGCGGGACCAGCGCGCGGCGCTCTATCTCAAGATCGACCGCGCCGCCAAGACCTGGTTCCTGCTCAAGGGGAGCTTCCCCGATCATCTCCAGGAGCTGGTGGCCGCGGGCCTGCTCTCCTCCGCGGATCTGAAGGACCCCGAGGGGCGCCCCCTCCAGTACGTGGCGGGCGAGGAGAGCTACACCCTGCAGCCCCTGGAGCACGGCAGGCCCGTGCCGGGCACGGAAGCCACCGAGGCGATCACCGGCAACTTCCTGCTCGATCCTGAAGTCCTCAGCTCCACCCCTGAATCCACGTCGACGCCGCTGGTCCTTCTGGATTAGTTCTCGCCGGGGCTACCCCGCGAGGCCGCTCTCCGCGCCGGAATAAATCTGCGTCCAATCTTGTCAATCATGGCGTGGTCCAAGATTGACGGAGGGCCACTAAGGTTCTAGACTGTGGAAGATCCCAGGCGTGGGCTCAAGCGGCTTCAGAGGGCCGCGCTCCCGCCTGAAGAATAGATAGCGAAGGAGGAGAGCCAAGTGAGCAAAATTATCGGAATCGACCTGGGGACGACCAACAGCGTCGTCGCCGTCATGGAAGGCGGCGAGCCGAAGGTGATCCCCAACGCCGAGGGGAACCGTACCACCCCCTCGGTCGTCGCCTTTACCAAGAGCGGTGAGCGCCTCGTCGGGCAGGTTGCCAAGCGGCAGTCGGTCACCAATCCCCAGAACACCGTCTTCTCGATCAAGCGCTTCATGGGGCGCAAGTACGACGAGGTGTCGGAAGAGATGAAGATGGTGCCGTACCAGATCGAGCGCGCCAACAACGGCGACGTGCTCGTCGTCGTCGAGGGGAAGAAGTTCTCGCCCCCCGAGATCTCGGCCATGATCCTCGGCAAGCT
>JBDSHF010000356.1:0-20595 GCA_039918595.1 Thermoanaerobaculia bacterium | reverse complement strand
TGACCAAGGAAGAGGGTGGCCGGCACACGCCGTTTTTCAACGGCTACCGTCCGCAGTTCTACTTCCGGACGACGGACGTGACGGGAGTCGCGACGCTGCCGGAGGGAGCGGAGATGGTGATGCCGGGCGACAACGTGAACCTCGAGGTCGAGCTGATCGCGCCGATCGCCATGGAGAAGGGGGTCCGCTTCGCCATCCGCGAGGGGGGCCGCACCGTCGGCGCCGGCACGGTTACTGAGATCGTTAAATAGCGAGATCGTCAAGTAGTTCTTTTTTGATTCCGAGACAAGGGCAGAGGTCATGGTCAACGAGAAGATCCGAATCCGTCTGAAAGCGTTCGACTACCGCATCCTGGACACGTCGACGCACGAGATCGTCGACACCGCGCGGCGCACCGGCGCCCGGGTGGTGGGGCCGATCCCTCTGCCCACCCACATCTCGCGGTATACCGTGAACCGCTCGCCGCACGTCGATAAGAAGTCGCGCGAGCAGTTCGAGATCCGCACGCACAAGCGGCTGCTCGACATCTTCGAGCCGACCAGCCAGACGGTCGACGCGCTGATGAAGCTGGAGCTGCCGGCCGGCGTCGACGTCGAAATCAAGGCTTTCGGCAAGTAACCCTGGGATTGCAAGGAGAGCACGTCATGGAAGGAATCCTGGGACGCAAGGTTGGGATGACGCAGATTTTCATCGCGGACGGGACGGCGATCCCGGTGACGGTGATCAAGGCGGGCCCCTGCCTGGTCGTGCAGGTCAAGACGACGGACAACGACGGCTACGCGGCGGTCCAGATCGGTCTCGTCGAGGACAAGCCGGCGAAGCTGAATCAGCCGGAGGCCGGCCACTTCAAGAAGGCCGGGGTCGCGCCGCTGCGCCAGCTCGAGGAGTTCCGCATCGACTCTGGCGAGGAGCTCAAGGCGGGCGACGAGATCAAGGCCTCGATGTTCGCCGAGAAGGATTATGTGGACGTCGTCGGCACGAGCAAGGGCAAGGGGTTCCAGGGCGTGATGAAGCGCCACGGATTCCGCGGCGGCCGCAGCTCGCACGGCTCGATGTTCCACCGCGCGCCGGGCTCGATCGGCTCGTCGGCCTACCCCTCCCGTGTCTTCAAGGGCATGCGGATGACGGGCCGGATGGGCGGCGACCGGGTGACGACCAAGAATCTGCAGATCGTCAAGGTCGACGCCGAGCGGAACCTGATCTACGTGCGGGGCGCCGTTCCCGGTCCGAGCTCGGGCTATGTGGCGATCCGGCGAGCCAAGCGGGGATAAGGACATCATGAAGATCACGGTAAAGAATTTCGACAACCAGCAGGTGCGCGAGATCGACCTCCCGGAGGAGATCTTCGGCTACCCCTACAAGGAGCACCTGATCCACGAGGCCGTGCAGGCCTACCTCGCGGGGCTGCGCCGCGGCACCCACAAGGTGAAGACCCGCTCCGAGGTCTCCGGCTCGGGCCGCAAGCTGTGGCGCCAGAAGGGCACCGGCCGCGCCCGCGTCAAGGACCTCCGCACCCCCAAGTGGCGCGGCGGCGGCACGGTCCACGGCCCGGTTCCGCACAGCCACGCCAAGGACCTGACGCGGCGCGAGAAGAAGAACGCCCTGAAGTCGGCGCTGTCGCGCAAGCTGGCCGATCAGGAGATCGTCGTCGTCGAGAACCTCGAGGTCGGCAATCACAAGACCCGCGAGCTGCTGGCGCGCCTCGGCAAGCTCGGCATCGCCGGCAAGAAGACGCTGCTGATCGACAGCCGCGACAACGAGTCGCTGACGCTCGCGGCCCGCAACGTCAAGGCGCTGAAGACGGTCGACGCGCTGGCGGTCAACGTCTACGACGTGGTCGACCGCACGGTCGTCATCGTCAGCGAGGACGCGCTGAGCCGTCTGGTGGAGGTGCTCGCGAAATGAGAGTCCAGGAGATCATCCGCCGTCCTCTGATCACCGAGAAGTCGACGGAGCTGCGGGAAGACAAGAACGTCGTCGCGTTCGAAGTGGCTCGCGACGCCAACAAGATCCAGGTCAAGCGCGCGGTCGAGACCCAGTTCAAGGTCAAGGTCGCCGAGGTCCGGATCGCCAACTGCCACGGCAAGGTTCGCCGGCAGGGCCGGTTCGTGGGCCGTCGTCCGGATTGGAAGAAGGCCTATGTGCGGCTCGCCGAGGGCGAGAAGCCGATCGAGTTCTTCGAGGGGATGTAAGCGATGGCGATCAAGCAGCGGAAACCGATCAATAACTCCAGCCGGTTCCAGACCTACCTGACGTTCGAGGAGATCACCCGGGACACCCCGGAGAAGTCCCTCACGGAAGGCAAGACGAAGAGCGGCGGACGCAACAACGGCGGCCATTTGACGTCCTGGTGGCGGGGCGGCGGCCACAAGCAGCGCTACCGGATCATCGATTTCAAGCGCGACAAGCACGGCGTGCCGGCGAAGGTGGCGACGATCGAGTACGACCCCAACCGGTCGGCCCGCATCGCGCTGCTCAACTATGCGGACGGCGAGAAGCGCTACATCCTCTGGCCGGACGGCCTCAAGGTGGGCGCCGAGGTGATGTCGGGCGAGACCGCCGAGGTCAACCTGGGCAACGCGCTGCCGCTGCGCAAGATCCCGCTGGGCACGGTGGTGCACAACATCGAGCTCAAGATCGGCAAGGGGGGCCAGATGGTCCGCAGCGCCGGCGGCGGGGCGCAGTTGATGGCGCGCGACGGCCACTGGGCGCAGGTCAAGCTCCCCTCGGGCGAGGTGCGGCGGGTGCACGTCGAGTGCTACGCCACCGTCGGCCTGGTGGGCAACCTCGATCACGAGAACGTGTCGATCGGCAAGGCGGGGCGCAATCGCTGGCTGGGCTGGAAACCGCACAACCGCGGCGTCACCATGAACCCGGTCGACCATCCGATGGGTGGCGGCGAGGGGCGCACCTCCGGCGGCCGCCATCCCACGACGCCGTGGGGCCTGCCGACCAAGGGTTACAAGACTCGCAATAACAAACGCACGGACGGCATGATCGTCCGCCGCCGGAACAAGAAGTAAGGAGCCAGAGACCCATGGCGCGTTCACTCAAGAAGGGCTACTTCATCGATGATCACCTCATCGACAAAGTGACGGCGATGAACGATCGTGGCGAGCGGCGGGTGATCAAGACCTGGTCGCGCCGCTCCACCGTCATCCCCGAGATGGTCGGCCACACGATCGCGGTGCACAACGGGGCGAAGTTCATTCCCGTCTACGTCAGCGAGAACATGGTGGGCCACAAGCTGGGCGAGTTCGCGATGACCCGCACCTTCCGCGGACACAGCGGCAAGAAAGCCGAGAAGGGGGCCCGTCCCCGGTGAGGGGCGGGACCTTGAGAAGAGGAGTCGAACGATGGAAGTGAGAGCGCGGCTTCGCTACGCCCCCGGCTCGGCCCAGAAGATCCGTCTGGTGGCCGATCTGATCCGGGGTAAGGGCGTCCAGGATGCGGTCAACCTGCTCACGGTGACCAACAAGGTGGCGGCCCGGCACGTGCAGAAATGCCTGAAGTCGGCCATCGCCAACGCCGAGAACCGGGAAGACCACGTGGACGTCGACCGGCTGTTCGTCAAGGAGGTCTTCGTCGACGGCGGCCCGATGATGAAGCGGGTTCGTCCCGCGCCGATGGGCCGGGCGTTCCGGGTCCTGAAGCGCTACAGCCACATCACCATCAAGCTCGATACCCGCAAGGGTGACGGCAAGGGCAAGTAGGAGACGAACGTGGGTCAGAAAACGCACCCGTACGGGTTTCGGCTCGGCTACAACAAGACGTGGCACTCGCGCTGGTACGGCGACGCCAACTATGCCGACACCCTGCATCAGGACCTCAGGCTGCGCCGGCGGTTGAAGAACCGCCTCGGTCACGCCGGGGTGTCGGAGATCGACATCGAGCGCGCCGCGGACAAGCTGCGGGTCACCATCTACACCTCGCGCCCGGGCATCATCATCGGCCGCCGCGGCGCCGAGGTGGACAAGCTGCGGGACGACCTGCAGAAGGAGATGGGCCGCGAGGTGCACATCAATATCCAGGAGATCCAGCGTCCGGAGCTCGACGCTCAACTGGTCTCCGAGTCGATCGCCGGCCAGCTCGAGCGGCGCGTCTCCTTCCGCCGGGCGATGAAGAAGGCGATGGAGTCGGCGTTCCGGTTCGGCGCCAAGGGGGTCAAGATCATGGTCGGGGGCCGCCTGGGCGGCGCCGAGATCGCGCGCCGCGAGTGGTACCAGGAAGGGCGGCTGCCGCTCCACACCCTGAAGGCCGATATCGACTACGGCTTCGGCGAGGCGCGGACCACCTATGGTGTGATCGGCGTCAAGGTGTGGGTCTACAAGGGCGATCTGCTCAAGGAGAAGGGGCGCCGCCCCACGGCGTAGCCCCCAGGAGCTTTAGATATGTTGATGCCGAAGAAGGTCAAGTACAGAAAGCAGCAGCGCGGCCGGCGCACCGGACTGGCGAAGGGGGGCAGCTACATCGCCTTCGGCGACTTCGCGCTCCAGGCGCTGGAGACCGGCTGGGTGACCGCGCGGCAGATCGAGGCGGGCCGTATCGCCATCACCCGCCACGTCAAGCGCGGCGGCAAGGTGTGGATCCGGATCTTCCCCGACAAGCCGATCACCAAGAAGCCGCTCGAGACCCGCATGGGCAAGGGCAAGGGTCCCCCGGAGCAGTGGGTCGCGGTGGTGAAGCCGGCGCGCATCCTTTTCGAGTTGGAAGGCGTGCCGCAGGACGTGGCGGAGGCGGCGATGCGCCTGGCCTCCCAGAAATTCGGGATCAAGACCCGATTCATCACGCGGCACGACGAGCTGAGGTAAAACGATGAAGGCTTCGCAAATGCGTGATCAGACGATCGAGGAGCTGAACGACCGGGAGCGCGATCTCTCGGAGCAGCTTTTCGCACTGCGCCTGCAGAAGGTCACCGGCCAGCTCGAGAAGCCGGCCCGGGTGCGGCAGGTGCGCAAAGACCTGGCCCGGGTGCTGACCATTCTGCACGAGCGGCAGAGCAAGTAGGAGACGACATGGCGGATATGGTTGAAACGACTGGGACGGCGCAGGATCCCGCCGCGGCGGGTGCCTCGGAGCGGGGCCGCCAGCAGGTCAAGATAGGCCGGGTGGTGAGCGCCAAGATGGACAAGACCGTCGTCGTGGCGGTCGGCACCACGTCCACTCACCGGCTTTACCTCCGGACGATGAAGAAGACCAAGAAGTTTCACGCCCACGACGAGGAGAACCGGTGCAAGGTCGGCGACGAGGTGGAGATCGTCTCCAGCCGTCCGTTGTCGAAGACCAAGCGCTGGCGGGTCCGCGAGATCGTCAAGCGGGCCGAGTAAGGGGTTGAGATCATGATCCAGATGGGAACGATTCTCGACGTGGCGGATAATTCAGGAGCCAAGAAGATCTTCTGTATCCACCTGCGCGGCGGCTCTTCGGGCCAGTACGGCCGGCTGGGCGACGTCATTACCGCCTCGGTCAAGGAGGCGTCGCCCGACGGCACGGTGAAGAAGGGGCAGGTGGTCAAGGCGGTCATCGTGCGGACGGTTAAGGAGCAGCGGCGCAAGGACGGCAGCTACATCCGCTTCGATCAGAACTCCGCCGTCCTGGTCAACGACGCCGGCGAGCCGATCGGCACGCGCGTCTTCGGCCCGGTGGCGCGGGAGCTGCGCGAGCGGCGGTTCATGAAGATCGTCTCCCTCGCGCCGGAGGTCATCTGAAATGAAGGTGAACGTGAAGAAGAACGACCAGGTGCTCGTCACGACGGGCAAGGACCGGGGCGCCAGCGGCCGGGTCCTGCGGGTCCTCGCCAGCGAGGGCAAGGCGATCGTCGAGCGCGTGAACATGATCAAGCGGCACACCCGGCCGAACCCGAACAAAGGGGTCCAGGGGGGTATCCTCGAGCGCGAGGCGCCGATCCAGATCTCCAATCTCAAGGTGATCTGCCCGGAGTGCGGCAAGCCCTCGCGGATGGGCCGCCAGCGGCTCGAAGACGGGCGGGGCGTGCGGGTCTGCAAGAACTGCGACGCCACCTTCAGCTAAGCGAAATGATGGGAATGAGGCGAGTTTGATTATGGCCAAAGACGTGGCGAAAGATGCGAAGAAGAAGGACAAGGGTTCCCGGGGCGGAGCGAAGGCTCCGGCCCCGACTGGACCGGTGCGCGAAGCCCCCGAGGGCTACGTGCCGCGCCTGAAGACCCGGTACGCCGAAGAGGTGGTGCCCAAGATCCGCAAGGAATTCGGCATCGACAACATCATGGCGGTGCCGCGGATCGAGCGCATCTCGCTCAACATGGGTATGGGCGAGGCGATCCAGAACATCAAGATCCTGGACGACGCGGTCGAGGAGCTGGCGGCGGTCGCCGGCCAGCGCCCGACGGTCACCCGTGCCCAGAAGTCGATCGCGGCCTTCAAGCTGCGCGAAGGGATGCCGATCGGCGCCCGGGTGACGCTGCGCGGCGACCGCATGTGGGAGTTCCTCGATCGGCTGATCTCGGTCGCGCTGCCGCGCGTACGCGACTTCCGCGGCGTGCCGAGCAAGAGCTTCGACGGCCGCGGCAACTACACGCTGGGCATCCGGGACCACCTGATCTTCCCCGAGGTGGACTACAACCGGGTCGAGCGCCCGAAGGGGATGAACATCACGATCGTGACGACGGCCGGCAACGACGAGCGAGCGCTGTACATGCTGCGCGAGCTCGGCATGCCGTTCACGCGCTAGGAGGCTTGCGTGGCGACCACTGCGAAGATTGCAAAAGAGAGAAAAAAGCTGAAGTTCGAGGTGCGTCACCGCAACCGGTGCCGGATCTGCGGCCGCCCGCGCGGGGTTTACCGCCAGTTCGGGCTCTGCCGCATCCATCTGCGGGACCTGGCGCTGCAGGGATATCTGCCGGGCGTCATCAAGGCGAGTTGGTAGTGAGGAGAATCAGGCAATGAGCATGACCGACCCGATCGCGGATCTGCTGAGCAGGATCCGCAACGCGCAGGTTGCCAAGCACGACCGTCTGGACGTGCCGGCCTCCAAGCTTAAGCTGGAGGTCGTGAAGCTTCTCAAGGATGAGGGCTTCATCAAGAACTTCCGGGAGATCGAGGGCACGCCGGTGGGGACGCTTCGCGTCTTCCTGCGCTACAGCCAGGACGGCGTCCCGGCCATCTCCAATATCGAGCGGGTGAGCAAGCCCGGACGCCGGGTCTACCGCAAGTCGGACGAGATCCAGCCGGTGAGAAACGGCCTCGGCATCGGGATCGTCTCGACGTCGCAGGGTCTGCTGACCGATGCCCAGGCGCGCGATCGCCGCGTCGGCGGCGAGCTGCTTTGCCAGGTCTGGTAGGAGAGACGCTTATGTCGCGGATAGGAAGAATGCCGATTCCCGTTCCCCAGGGCACCAAGGTGGAGCTCCGGGACGGGAGGTTCGTGGCCGAGGGGCCCAAGGGACGGGTGGAGCAGCCCGTCTTCGCAGGCTACCCGGTCGAAGTGAAAGACGACGGTTCGATCGAGGTCACGCGGCCTGGCGACAGCGGGCCCCAGCGTTCGCTGCACGGTCTGTTGCGGGCGCTGCTCGCCAACGCCGTGCAGGGGGCTTCGGCCGGCTTCACCAAGCAGCTCGACATCGTCGGGGTCGGCTACCGCGCCGAGGTGAAGGGGAATCAGGTGCAGTTCGCGCTCGGTTACTCTCATCCGGTGCTGTACGACATCCCCGAGGGGATCAAGATCGAGATCGACACCAAGGCCAACCGGGTGACCGTCACCGGCGCCGACCGCCAGAAGGTGGGGCAGGTGGCGGCCGAGATCCGCGGCCTGCGCAAGCCCGACCCCTACAAGGGCAAGGGCATCAAGTACACCGGCGAGGTCCTGCGCCGCAAGGTCGGCAAGGCCGGCGGCAAGTAATCGATAGAAGCGAGAGGACCAGATGAGCGATATCACGAAGCGGATGAAAGCCAAGCGGCAGCGCCGCAGCAACGCCCATCTGCGGGTGCGCAAGCGCGTGCAGGGGAGCGCGGAGCGGCCGCGGCTGGCGGTCTACAAGAGCCTGCGCTACATCTACGCGCAGGTGATCGACGACGAGCGCGGGATCACGCTGGCCCAGGCCAACTCTTCCGATCCGGCGGTCCGCGAGGCGGTCGGCAAGTCGACTGCCGGCAAGGATGCGGCGAAGCGGGTCGGCGAGCTGGTGGCCGAGCGGGCGAAGGAAAAGGGCGTGGACAAGGTGGTCTTCGATCGTGGAGGCTACATCTACCACGGCCGGGTCCAGGCGCTGGCCGAAGCGGCCCGCGAAAAAGGATTGCAGTTTTAAGTTTCAGCGAAGGAGACGAGCTTGGCCAGGGACTTCGAGCGCGAGAGTGAGTTTTTCGAGCAGGTCGTCCACATCAACCGGGTGACCAAGGTGGTGAAGGGAGGAAAGAACTTCTCCTTCTCCGCCCTGGTGGTGATCGGGGACGGCAAGGGGCGCGTGGGCTACGGCGCCGGCAAGGCGAAAGAGGTGCCGGTGGCGATCCGCAAGGGGATCGAGATCGCCAAGCGAAACATGATCCAGGTGCCGCTCAAGGGAACCACGATCCCGCACGAGACGCTGGGCGAGTTCGGTTCCGGCCGCGTGCTGCTGAAGCCGGCCTCCGAGGGCACCGGGGTGATCGCCGGCGGACCGGTTCGCGCCGTGGTGGAAACCGCGGGCATCCAGGACATTCTCACCAAGTCCCTGGGCTCGACCAACCCGCACAACGTGGTGAAGGCGACCTTCGCCGCCCTGCTCTCGTTGCGTACCGAGGCGGACGTGATGGCGATGCGCGGCCTCTCCGACCGGCTGCGTGAAAAGCCCGCGGCGTCCGCGGCGCCGCCACCGCAGCCGGCCGAGGCCGGGGCGTAAGGGCAGAGGGGATTAACCGAAATGGCGAACGAAGTGAAGACGATCAAGATCACCCAGGTGAAGAGCGGCATCGGCACCAAGAAGGGGCACCGCGAGGTGCTCAAGAGCCTGGGCCTGCGCCGGATCCGCCACCAGGTGGAGCGTCCCGACACCCCGGCGGTGCGGGGCATGGTGCGGAAGATCCAGTATCTGCTGGAGGTTGAAGAATCATGAAGCTGCATGACCTGTCCCCCGCCAAGGGGAGCAAGCACTCGAAGAAGCGGGTAGGGCGCGGCCCCGGCTCCGGCCTGGGCAAGACGGCCGGCCGTGGCGAAAAGGGTCAGAAATCCCGCACCGGCTACAGCAGCCGTCCCGGTTTCGAGGGCGGCCAGATGCCGCTCGTCCGCCGGGTTCCCAAGCGCGGGTTCACCAATATCTGGCGGAGCGAGTACGCGGTAGTGAACCTGTCGCAGCTCGCCGAGCTCGAGGGGGACATCACCCCCGAGTCGCTGCGCGAGCTGGGGCTGGTCCGTGCTGGCCGCAAGGTCAAGGTCCTCGGCGACGGCGAGATCGCCAAGCCGCTCCGCGTCGTCGCGAACAAGTTCAGTAAATCGGCCCGCGAGAAGATCGAGGCCGCGGGCGGTCGCTGTGAGGAGCTCCAGGCGTGATCGAGAGTTTCCGCAATATTTTCGCGATCCCGGATCTGCGCAAGCGGGTGCTGTTCACGTTCGGCCTGCTCGGCGTCTACCGGATCGGCTGTCACATCCCGAGCCCGGGCGTCGACCCGAACGCGCTGCTCGACTTCATGCAGTCGCAGGCCAACGGGCTGCTCGGGTTCGTCAACACCTTCACCGGCGGCAGTCTGCAGAAGATCGCGGTGTTCGCGCTGGGCATCATGCCCTACATCACCGCGTCGATCATCCTGCAGCTCCTGACGGTGGTCTGGCCGTACCTCGAGAAGCTCTCCAAGGAGGGCGAGCTCGGCCGGCGCAAGATCACCCAGTGGACCCGCTACGGCACGGTGCTGATCTCGATCATCCAGGGCACGGGCATCGCCATCTGGCTCGAACGGATGTCGGCACCGGGGGGCGCGGCGCTGGTGCCGAACCCCGGCTGGGGCTTCCGGGCGCTGACGGTGCTCACGCTGACCACCGGCACGGCGTTCATCATGTGGCTGGGCGAGCAGATCAGCGAGCGGGGGATCGGCAACGGCATCTCGCTCATCATCTTCGCCGGCATCGTGGTGGGCCTGGTCCCGGCGGTCGGCTCGACGATCGACATGATGCAGAAGGGGAACCTGTCGCCGCTGGTGCTGATTCCGTTGCTGGTCTTCATGGTGCTGGTGGTCGCCTTCATCGTCTACATGGAGCGGGCGCAGCGGCGCATCCCCGTGCAGTACGCCAAGCGGGTCGTCGGCCGCAAGGTCTACGGCGGCCAGAGCACCTACCTGCCGCTGCGGGTCAACACCGGCGGCGTCATCCCGGTGATCTTCGCGAGCTCGGTGGTGACGGTACCGACGGTGATCTCGAACATGATCCAGAACGAGGGGGTGCAGAAGGTCGCGCACTACCTCTCCTACGGGGAGCCGATCTATTACCTGCTCCAGGTCCTCGCGATCGTCTTCTTCTCCTACTTCTACGTGTCGATCATCTTCAATCCCACGGACCTCGCGGACAACATGCGGAAGTACGGCGGGTTCATCCCCGGCATCCGCCCCGGCAAGCGGACGGCCGAGTACATCGACCGCATCCTCACCCGGCTGAACCTGGTGGGCGCCCTCTACCTCTCGGCGGTCACTATCCTGCCGGAGTTCCTGCTCACCGGCATCCACCTGTCGGGCGTCCCGTTCATCGGGAGCCTGGTTCCGTCGTGGGTCAACGAAGGCCTGGGGATCCAGTTCTACTTCGGCGGCACGTCGCTCCTGATCGTGGTCGGCGTCGCGATGGACACGATCCAGCAGGTCGAGAGCCAGCTCGTGATGCGCAACTACGAAGGGTTCATGAAGAGGGGCCGGATTCGTGGCCGACGCGGCTAGTCAAGGAGCCAGGGTGGTCCTTCTGGGCCCCCCCGGCGCCGGCAAGGGGACGCAGGGGAAGGTGCTCTGCGAGCGCCTCGGCGTCCCCAGCATCTCGACCGGCGACATGCTGCGCGAGGCGGTGACGGAAGGCTCGGAGCTGGGGAATAAAGTACAGGGCATCATGGCTTCTGGAGCCTTGGTGGACGACGCCACGATGGCGGATGTCGTCCGCGACCGGCTCGCCAAGCCGGATGCCCAGCGCGGTTTCCTGCTCGACGGCTACCCGCGGACGCTCCCCCAGGCCGAGACGCTGGCGGGGATCCTTCGCGACGCCGGCCAGGATCTCGACGCCGTGCTGTTGGTGGACGTGCCGGAGGACGAGCTGGTCCGCCGCGCCCTGCTGCGGGGCCGGGCGGACGACCAGGAGACCGTGATCCGGGAACGTCTGCGGGTCTACCGGCAAAAAACCGCCCCCTTGATCGGTTACTATAGCGAACGCGGTCTGCTGCGCGAGATCGACGGCAACCGTCCGGTCGAAGAGGTGACGGCCCGGATGTTCGATCTGTTCGGGGTCGAGGCAGACGGGTCCGGAGCCAATTGATGGCGGCGGTTCTGAAGACCCTGGGCGAGATCGACCTGATGGATCAGGCGAACCGGATCGTCCACCAGGTGTTGAACGCGGTGGGCGAGCGGATGATCCCGGGGGTGAAGACCCGCGAGCTCGACCGGCTCGCCGAGCGCGTCATCCGCGAAGCTGGAGGGGTCCCGGCCTTCTTGAATTACCGGGGCTATCCGGCGACGTTGTGCATCTCGGTCAACGACGTCATCGTGCACGGCATCCCCGGGGATGTCCCGCTCGCGGAGGGGGACATCGTGGGGATCGACTGCGGTGTCTTCTACAAGGGGTACTGTGGCGACGCGGCGCGGACTTTCGCCGTCGGCAAGGTCGACGAGAAGGCCGAGCGGCTGCTGCGGGTTACCGAGGAGGCCCTGAATCTTGCGGTCGCGCAGGTGCGGCCCGGGGCGCGGTTGCAGGACATCGGTTATACGGTGCAGCGGCACGCCGAGAGCAACGGCTACTCGGTGGTGCGCGAGTTCACGGGGCATGGTATCGGGACCTCGCTGCACGAGGATCCGCAGGTGCCCAACTTCGGCATCCCCGGCAAGGGGCCGAAGCTCAAGCCGGGGATGGTGCTGGCGATCGAGCCGATGGTCAACGCCGGCGCGAGCGGCATCAAGATGGACCCCGACGGCTGGACGGCGCGCACGGAAGACGGGTCGCTGTCGGCCCACTTCGAGTTTTCGGTGGCGGTGACCGCCTCGGGAGCCCGGGTGCTGGGCACGGATCGCGTTTAGACGTTTCAACGGAAGAGAGAGGAAGGACGTTTGTCCACGAAAGAAGAGGCGATCGAGGTCGAGGCGGTGGTGGTGGAGCCGCTCCCCAACGCGATGTTTCGCGTCGAGGTGGAGCTGAACGGCAACAAGCATCAGGTCCTGGCGCACATCTCGGGGAAGATGCGGAAGCACTTCATCCGTATCCTGCCCGGCGACCGCGTGCTGGTCGAGCTGTCGCCGTACGATCTCAACCGGGGCCGGATCGTTTATCGTTTGAAATAGGCGCTTGAAATAGGCGACGGCAGCAGACGGCGGGAAAGGAAGTCGGACATGAAAGTACGTTCATCGGTCAAGCGGATCTGCCCCAAGTGCAAGGTCGTCCGTCGCAAGGGCGTCGTGCGGGTGATCTGCGAGAATCCGAAACACAAGCAGCGTCAGGGATAGGGAGTCGCTATGGCACGTATTTCAGGAGTCGACCTGCCGCAGAACAAGCAGGTCTGGGTAGGTCTGACCTACATCTACGGAATCGGCCGCTCGCGTTCGCGCGAGATCCTGGGCAAGGCCGAGGTTCCCGCGGTCACCAAGGTCCGGGACCTCACCGAGGTCGAGGCCCAGCGGATCCGCAAGGTCATTCAGGACGAGGGCCGGGTGGAGGGCGATCTTCGCAAGGAGATCAGCCAGAACATCAAGCGTCTGATGGAGATTGGCTGCTATCGCGGCGTGCGTCACCGGCGGGGCTTGCCGGCGCGTGGGCAGCGGACCCAGACCAACTCGCGCACCCGCAAGGGGCCGCGCCGCGGCGCCGTGGCGGGCAAGAAGAAGGCGACCAAGAAGTAATCCAGGTTAGGGGACGGAGATGGCCAAAGCGGAAAATACCAAGAAGGAAAAGAAGGGCGCCAAGCGTAAGGAGAAGCGCAACGTGCCGCACGGCGTCGCGCACATCCAGGCGACCTTCAACAACACGATCGTGACGATCGCGGATCCGGAGGGGAGCGTCCTCGCCTGGTCGTCGGCCGGCCGGATCGGTTTCAAGGGCTCGCGCAAGGGAACTCCCTTCGCGGCCCAGGTGGCGGCGCAGAACTGTGGCAACCAGGCCAAGGACGCCGGCGTGCGCTCCGTGGATGTGATGGTCAAGGGTCCGGGGGCGGGCCGCGAGTCGGCGGTGCGCGCCCTCCAGGCCGCGGGGATCGAGGTCAAGTCGATCAAGGACGTCACGCCCATCCCGCACAACGGCTGCCGGCCGCGCAAGCGGCGCCGCGTCTAGCCCGCCGTTTGAGAAAGCTGTTTCGCAGTCTCGGGACCGCCGAGCTTTGAGCCCCCGGGCGTGCCGGGGGTTGTCGCGCGTCTTCCCAAGTTGAAGTCCCCGTAGCCTCGGGGAGAGGACGTCAAGGAGAGATCCAGTGGCCAGATATACAGGACCCGTTTGCCGGCTCTGCCGGCGGGAACGGATGAAGCTGTTCTTGAAGGGGGACCGCTGCTTCAAGGAGAAGTGCGCCGTCGAGCGCCGCAACTTCCCGCCGGGCCAGCATGGCACCCGGCGCGGCCGGCGGACGCTCGGCTACGGCCTGCAGCTCCGCGAGAAGCAGAAGGTCAAGCGCATCTACGGAGTGCTCGAATCCCAGTTCCGCAACTATTTCGCCGAGGCCGATCGCCGCAAGGGGATCACCGGCGAGAACCTCCTGGTGCAGCTCGAGCGTCGCCTGGACAACGTCGCCTACAGCCTGGGGTTCGCGGCTTCGCGCGCCCAGGCGCGTCAGCTGATCCGCCATGGCCATGTGCAGGTGGACAACCGCAAGATCACGATCCCCTCCTTCCAGGTGAAGGCGGGTCAGACGGTCATGATCAAGGAGCCCAGCCGCAAGAACCCGCTGATCCGTTCGAGCGTCGAGACGGCGCGCGGCCGCGGGGTCCCCGAGTGGCTGGAGCTCAATGCGGAGAATACGAGCGGCCGGGTGCTCCGGCTGCCGGTGCGTGAAGATATCAAGCTCCCGATCCAGGAGCAGCTCATCGTCGAGCTCTACAGCCGCTGACGGTGGAGTCGAACCCCAGGGAAGGAGTTTTTCTATGCTTTGGAAAGGATTTCAGCGCCCCAAGCGGGTCGAGGTCGAGACCGAGACCCTGACGGCGACGTACGGCCGGTTCACGGCCCAGCCGTTCGAGCGGGGCTTTGCCACGACCATCGGCAACGCGCTGCGGCGCTGCCTGCTCTCCTCGATCGAGGGCGCGGCGATCACCGCGATCAACATCGAGGGCGTTCTGCACGAATTCTCGTCGATCCCCGGCGTGGTCGAGGACGTCACCGACATCATCCTCAACCTCAAGCAGGTGTCGTTCACCCTTCACTCGGAAGAGCCGAAGGTGCTGTCGGTCGACGTCCAGGGGCCGGGCAAGGTGACCGCCGGCCAGATGACCGAGGACCCGCAGATCGAGATCTTCGATCCCAATATCCACGTCGCCACCCTCAACGAGGAGGGGCGGTTCAAGCTGCAGGCGCAGATCAAGCGCGGACGCGGCTACGTCTCGGCCGACCGCAACTTCGACGAGACGATGGGCATCGGCTGGATTCCGGTCGACTCCGCCCACAGCCCCGTCCGGCGGGTCAACTTCCGGGTCGAGGCGGCCCGCGTCGGTCAGGCGACCGACTACGAGCGCCTGATCCTCGAGGTGTGGACCAACGGCACGGTGCGGCCGGAGGAGGCGGTTTCGCTCGCCTCCATGCTGCTCAAGGATCACCTCGGCATCTTCATTCAGACCGAGGAGAGCCTGCGGCACGACGGCGGTGATCTCGGCCGCGAGGAGCTCGCCGGCCTCGACGCCCTGCTGGCCAAGAACATCGACGAGCTCGACCTCTCGGTCCGCTCGGCCAACTCGCTCAAGAACGCCAACATCCACACGCTCCGTGACCTGGTGCGCCGGTCCGAGAAGGACATGTTGGAGACCAAGAACTTCGGCAAGAAGTCGCTTGAAGAGGTGCAGGAAGTCCTCGACAAGCTCGGGCTCAAATTCGGCATGGAAGTGCCGGAGCGGGCCGCGGCTTCGGCGTAAAGGGAGGAGATCATGCGTCACGCGATGAGACACAGAAAGCTGGGGCGGACCTCCTCCCACCGGGAGGCCCTCTTCCGCAACCAGCTTCAATCGCTGGTGGAGAAGGAGCGGATCGTCACCACGCTCCCCAAGGCCAAGGAGCTGCGCCCCATCGCCGAGAAGGTGATTACCCGGGGCAAGCACGGCACTCTGCACGACCGCCGCTGGGTGCTGCGGTGGGTGCTGAGCCGCGATCTGGTCAAGAAGGTATTCGACGTGATCGCGCCCCGGTTCACCGAGCGGCCGGGCGGCTACCTGCGCATCGTCAAGCTGGGACCCCGTCAGGGTGACGGAGCCGAGATGGCGGTGCTCGAGCTGGTCGAGCGGCCGGATGCGGAGGCTGCCGAGCCGGTCAAGGAATCCAAGGCTCCGAAGGCGAAGGGGGGAAGCCCCAAGCTGCAGAAGCCCAACAAGAAGGTCGACGAATCCGCCAAGGGCGACGCCAAGCCGAAGCGGGACGGCGGCAGGAGCGAGGAGAAGAGGGTCTCGACCAAGGCCAAGAAGGAAGGCCGAGCCCAGACCGCGGCTCCGAAGAAGATGGGCGTCTAGTCCAGACAGCTACAGATTTTTTGAACGGCCGGCGCTCCTCGCGCCGGCCGTTTTGCTTTTCAGCCGGGTTCTCAGCCTAGAATCGCCGCCGATGGCTCGCTCTCCCTCTCTTTTCGCCCGCTTGGGCCGCAACGTCCTGGCGCTCTCCGCGGTCAGCCTGCTGACCGACGTTGCGAGCGAGATGACCTATCCGCTCCTGCCGGTCTTCCTGGCGACCGTCCTCGGGGCGAGCGCCATGTCCGTGGGGGTGATCGAGGGGGCGGCGGAGTCCACGGCCGCTCTCCTCAAGCTGGCGAGCGGCTGGTGGTCGGACCGCGCGCCGCGGCGCAAGCCCTTGATCCTGCTGGGCTATGGGATCGCGTCGACGATCCGGCCGCTGATCGGCCTCGCCCAGTCGGTCTCACAGGTGCTGGCGATCCGGGTGACCGACCGGGTCGGCAAGGGGCTCCGTTCCTCGCCGCGCGACGCGCTGATCGCCGACTCGGTCGACCCCGCCATCCGCGGCCGGGCTTTCGGATTCCACCGCGCCGCCGATCATGCCGGGGCGGTGATCGGTCCGCTCCTCGCCTTCGCCATCCTGCGCTGGAGCCGGCTCGACCTGCGGGCCGTCTTTCTGCTGACGGCGATTCCGGGAGCCCTCGCCTTTGCCGTGCTCCTGTTCGGCGTGCGCGAGGTGCCGAGGGCGCTGCCGGAAGCAAGCCGGCCGCTCGACCTGAAGACCCCGCTCGGGCGGCGCTTCTGGGCCTACCTCGGCGTCCTCCTCCTGTTCACCCTGGGCAACTCGACGGACGCCTTTCTGCTGCTGCGCGCCCATCAGCTCGGGGTCGCTCCGGCCCTGATCCCGATTCTCTGGGCGATGCTCCACGTCGTCAAGTCGGCTTCCAGCACGCCGGGGGGCGCGCTCTCGGACCGGCTCGGCCGCCGCCCTCTCATCGTCGCCGGCTGGCTGCTCTACTCGGCGGTCTATTTCGCTTTTGGCCGGGCGGCGGCCCCGTGGCACGCCTGGGCGCTGTTCGCCATCTACGGCCTCTACTTCGGCCTGACGGAGGGGGTCGAGAAGGCTCTGGTGGCCGACCTGGTGCCGGCGGACCGGCGCGGGGTGGCCTTCGGCTGGTACAACCTGGCGATCGGGCTGGCGGCCCTGCCCGCCTCGCTCCTCTTCGGCGCCCTCTGGGATCGCTGGGGATCGGCCGCCGCTTTCGACGTGGGCGCTCTGCTCGCCCTGGCCGCGGCGTTGGGGATGGCGGTGGTGGCGCCGCGCCGCCCCCTGATGTCGTAAAATCAAGCGAAACCGCGTCTCCAAGGAGTTTTTGGATGTATATCGCTCGCCGCCTCTCCGTCTTCTCATGCCTTCTCCCGGCTTTCCTGACCGCCGCCGTGGTCCGCGCCCAGGCGCCCGACCCCGCCGCGCTCCAGGCCGCGATCGCCGGCGCCAGGCTCGATCCCGCCCGCGCGGTGACGCTGAAGAACGTCAAGCTCGGCGTCGGGCTCGGCAAGCTCTCGCTCGACGACGGCGTGCTGATCCCCGCGACGGCGGTGGGGGGGAAGACGATCGAGATGGTCTTCCTGGGCAAGGGGCGGATCGAGGTCGAGCCGCCGGACGCGATCGAAGCGGGCCAGCTCGAGCTGTTCACCGGCGGCTCTCGCCTGGACGAGGAGTTCAAGGAGGCGGTGCTGGTGGTCGGCCAGGATGCGGCGGTGTCGGCGGTACTGAAGCGGCCGGCGGCGGCGCCGGACGCCGAGCAGACGCGCCGGGCGGAGGCCCTCTACGCCGACTGGCGGAAGAAGGGGGAGTGGAAGTACATGAGCGTCGAGCGGGGGATGCTGCTCAACGCCCTGCGCGATCCCGTGGCCGCGGGCTACTTCGCCGCCTGGTTCCGCGGTGGCGAGAGGGGGGACATCTTCTACTGCGTGCAGCCGGGCGAGCGGGAGCAGGTCACTGTTGGCCACTTCATCCCCATCGAGGCGACGGACAAGGAGAAGCGCAAGCTCGTCAAGCAGATCTCCCGCGAGCAGCGGAAAGGGCGGCTGCTCGGGGTGGAGGTGGACGATCTGGGGCAGTGGGACACCTGGCTCAGCGCGTCGCTACGGACCGCCGGCGGCAAGCCGGCGCCGGGAGCCCCCACCTACGAGCCGAAGAAATACACCCTGGACGTCAACCTCACCGAGCGCGATCTCCGCTTGACGGGCAAGGCCCGGATCGATCTCGAGCCGGTCATCGCCGGCTCCCGCGCGGTGTCGCTCACCCTGCCCAGCGACTTCCAGGTCGCCAAGGTGACCGATCCCGGGGGCGCTCCGCTCTTCTACCTGCGCAAAGGAGGCGAGCTGACGGTGATCCTCCCCCAGCCGCCGCCGTCCGGCGGTACCGCCTCCGTGGTGGTCGAGTACTCCGGCCGCCCGGTCGACAAGGACTGGAACCTCTTCACCCTCCTCGACACCATGGGGTGGTACCCCCACGCCGGGGCCATCGACCGCGCCCCTTACGACGTGACCTTCCACTGGCCGAAGGGGCTGGAGTTGATCGCGAGCGGCAGACGGATGGACGGCGGCGAGAGCCCGGATGGCAGCCGCTGGGAGCATCGCACCCTGAATCTTCCCGGCTTCGGGTTCTCCTTCGAAGTCGGCCGCTTCAAGATCGAGACGGCCCGCGCCGGGCACGTCGAGGTGAGAGTCGCCTTTGGCTCGGGCACGACTTTGGGAGGCGCCACCCGGGACGACGTGATGAAGACGGTCACCGACTCGCTGCAGTTCTACGAACAGACGTTCGGCCCTTATCCCCTCGACGAGCTGACGGTGACCACCGCCAACCGCGATTTCTCGCAAGGGATGCTCGGCTTCATCACCCTGTCGAATGCCGTGGTGAACCATCTGCAAGTAAGAAATCCATTCTATGGGGTTGAGGATCGCCGGCTGGTGATCGCGCATGAGATCGCTCATCAGTGGTGGGGCGATCAGGTCGGCTGGACGAGCTATCGCGACCAGTGGATCAGCGAGGCGATGGCGAGCTATGCGGCCCTCCTCTACGGCAAACAGCGGCTCCATGGCGTTTACTATGGCGGCGATCTCGTCTCGGGGTGGCAACGCACGCTGACTTCCTCCCTGCCGGACGGCCGGGCCCTCGAATCGATCGGTCCGGTGGTGCTCGGCTCGCGCCTGCTCTCCAGCCATTCCGACAACGCCTACCAGGCGATCGTCTACGACAAAGGCGCGCTGATCCTGAACATGTTGGCCCGTGGCCTGGGAGAGGAAATCTTCCCGAAGGTTCTTAAGCAGGTGCTCAAGGTTTCCGGCACGGGGACGATCTCGACCGAGGAACTCTTCGCGCTCATCGAACGGATCACCGGCTCCGACCTCAATGCCTTTACCCGTCAGTTCGTCTACGGCACCGGCCTGCCCGAGGTTCTCTACAGCTACACTTATGAGAAGAAGGGGAACGGCTGGGTGGTCAAGGGGGTTGCCCGGCAACAGACGCCCCAACGCTACCGTTACAAGGTCGTCAAGACCCCGCGGGACACGTTTGACGTCTCCCGCCAGGTCGTGCCGCAACTCGACGTCAAGCAGTCCTCGCTGGTGGTACCGGTCGACGTCGAGGTGTACGACCCCAAGGAGGCGGCGAGCAAGGGGAAGAACGGCGCCAACTCGACCGTCAAGGGGAACATCCTGATCAAGGGGGAGTCGACCGATTTCGAGATCGCCGTCGAGAACGATCCCAAAGCGTTCTGGCTCGACCGCCATAGCAAGGTCTTCGGCTTGTTCTTCGACGAGCGCCGGCATCCTAAACGGACGCTGTACTACCGCGCTCTCAACGCGGCGGCGGACGGCAAGGCTGAGGAGGCCGTGGCGCTCTACGATAAGGCGCTGGTCACCGAGGAGCCCCCTCCGGACACCGGCGAAACGGTCTATTACGCGGACCTCCAGCTCATCAAGCGGGTGATGACCGCGGCGATCGAGCTCGCCCGCGCCCGCCTGCTGCTCGACCAGGGGAAGGACGCCGAGGCCGACTCGGCGCTCGGCAAGGCGAGCTATCTGCTCGGGGACGAGGAAGAGTTCACCCTCCTCAAGGCGCGGCTCGACGTGCGGCGTGGCGACTACGACAAGGCTTTCCAGCGGCTGCGGAAGGGACTGAAGCCCGGTCGGGATGAGCTGGACAGCAGCGAGGGATACGCCCTGCTGGCGATCTCCGCCCGGGCGACCGGCCACAAGGAGGAGCTCGACAAGGCTCTGAAGAAGGCGCGCGAGAACGGCGCCGACGTCAGCCTGCTGGCCGGCTCATGAGGACATTACCAGGGGCAATACCGATCATGAAAAAGATCTCGTGGCTGTGGGCCGTCCTGCTGCTCGCGGGCGGACTGGTCTCCTTCGGGGCTGAGAAGAAGGCGGCGAAGGAGGATAAGAGGAAAGAGGGGAAGGGCAAGGAGGAGTCGATCCTGCCGGCGCCGCCGCGCGCCGAGGGGGAGGGGCCCTTCAAACGGCTGATCCTGCGCGGCGTGACGCTGATCGACGGCACCGGCGCGCCGGCGATCGGGCCGGTCGACATCGTGATCGAGAAGAACCGTATCGCCGCCGTCGTGCCGGTCGGCAGCCCGGGGGTCGCGCCCGACCCCGAGGGGCGCCCCAAGGCCGAGGTCGGGGACCGCGAGATGGACCTCCATGGCATGTACGTCCTGCCGGGGCTGATCGACATGCACGGGCACATCGGCGGCAAGGAGCAGGGGACCCCGGCCGAGTACGTCTACAAGCTCTGGATGGGCAACGGCATCACCACCGTCCGCGATCCGG
>JBDSHF010000355.1:0-3345 GCA_039918595.1 Thermoanaerobaculia bacterium | reverse complement strand
GGCATCCACCAGCTTGCCTCGGTGGACGAGTTCAACGCCCGGCGGATCGAGCTGGCGGCCCTCTACCACGAGCTGCTCGCCGAGGTGCCGGAGATCGGCCGGCCAGGGGTGCCCGCCTACGATCACTTCCACACCTGGCATCTCTACGTGATCAAGGTGCTCGACGCGGCCGGAATCGCTAGGGATGCCTTCATGACCGCCCTGCGCGCCCGCAACGCCGGCACCGGCCTGCACTTCCGCGCCGTGCACACGCAGCCCTATTATCGGGACAAGTACCCGGAGGTGCCGGGGACGCTGCCGAAGGCCGAGTGGGTCTCGGACCGCATCTGCTCGCTCCCCCTGTTCCCGGACATGACGGAGGACGACGTCCGCTATGTGGTGGACGCGGTCAAGGACGTGCTGGCGCATGCGAAGGGCTGAAGAGGATTCGTGATGGCCGATCCGTACCTCTCGGTGGTGGTTCCCGTCTACAACGAGGAGGCGAACCTGCCGGAGCTCCTCGACCGGTTGACCGGCACGCTGGCGCCGCTCGGGCGCCCCTATGAGATCGTGCTGGTCAACGACGGCAGCCGCGACCGCTCCCTGCCGCTGCTGCGCGAGGCCGCGGCCCGCGATCCGCACTTGGTCGTGGTCGATTTCAACCGCAACTACGGCCAGCACGCCGCCGTCTTCGCGGGGTTCGAGGTGAGCCGCGGCGAGGTGGTGGTCACCCTCGACGCCGACCTCCAGAATCCGCCGGAGGAGATCCCCAAGCTGGTCGCCAAGATCGAGGAGGGGTTCGACGTCGTGGGCTCGATCCGCGTCCACCGGCAGGACACCCTGCTGCGCCGCGTGGCGTCGAAGATCGTCAACCGGATGACCGCCGTGGCGACCGGCGTCCAGCTCACCGACTACGGCTGCATGCTGCGGGCGTACCGCCAGCCGGTGGCCAAGCTGCTCGCCGCGTCGAACGAGGTCTCGACCTTCATCCCCGTGCTCGCCGACCTGTTCGCCGGCCGGGTGACCGAGATCCCGGTCGCCCACAGCGAGCGTCTGCACGGGGAGAGCAAGTACAGTATCTGGAAGCTCTTTCGCCTGCAGTTCGACCTGATGACAAGCTTTTCGGTGCTGCCGCTGCGGGTCACCATGGGCGTCGGGGTGGTGATGGCGGTCGCCGCCTTCCTCACCGCCATGGTGCTGATCGCCGGCCGGCTGATCTACGGGCAGGAGTGGGCGGTCTCCGGGATCTTCACCCTGTTCTCCCTGGTCTTCTTCTTCCTCGGCGTGCAGCTCTTCGCCATCGGCCTGCTGGGGGAGTATGTGGGGCGGATCTATCAGCAGGTGCGCGACCGGCCGCGCTATGTGATCCGGCAGGTGATCCGCGGCGAGGAGATCACCCGATGAGAGCGGTCGTCCTCGGCTACCACACCATGGGGTGCCTCGGTTTCGAGGCGCTGATCCGCCACGGCTTCGAGGTCGCCGCCGTGCTCACCCATCGCGACGACCCGCGCGAGGAGGTCTGGTGGGATTCACTGGCTGCCCGCGCCGAGGCGCGCGGCGTTCCGGTTCACTTCCCGGAAGATCCCAAAGACCCGGCGTTTCGCGAGTTGATCGCTTCCTACGCGCCGGACTTTCTCTTCTCTTTCTATTACCGGTCCATGATCCCGGCCGAGGTGCTGGAGATCGCTCCGCGCGGCGCGCTCAACCTCCACGGCTCTCTGCTGCCGCGCTACCGCGGGCGGGCGCCGGTCAACTGGGTGCTGGTCGAGGGGGCTGGCGAGACCGGGGTGAGCCTCCACTACATGGTGGCGAAGCCGGACGCCGGCGATCTCGTCGATCAGGAGCGGGTGGCGATCGAACCGGCCGACACCGCGTTCACTCTCTACGGCAAGCTGGAGACGGCGGCCGGGCGGCTGCTCGACCGCGCGTTGCCGGCGCTGGCGGCGGGCACGGCGCGGCCGGTCCCCATGGATCTGTCAAAAGGTTCGTATCGCGGCGGGCGCAAGCCCGCCGACGGCCGCATCGACTGGAGCGGGCCCGCCGGCCGGATCTACGATCTGGTGCGCGGCGTCACCCACCCCTATCCCGGCGCCTTCACGACTCTGCGCGGCGCGAAGCTCCTGGTCTGGTGGGCGCTTGCGCTGGACGATCATCCTGAAGCCGCGCCGGGCACGGTGACCGCCATCGACCGCGAGGGTATTACGGTGGCGGCGGGGGAGGGATCGGTACGTCTCATCACTTTGCAGCTCGAGGGGCAGCCGGAGCTGCCCGCCTGCTCCCTGGCGCTGGCGGCCGGGATCGCGCCCGGCGAGCGCCTCGGGCTTCTGACGGAGGTTCCATGAAAGTCCTCATCCTCGGCGTCAACGGCTTCATCGGCAATGCGCTGACGCATCGCATCATCACCACGACCGACTGGCACGTCTACGGGATGGATCTTTCCTCCTCGAAGCTCGAGCATTCGATGGGCCACCCCCAGTTCCATTTCCTGGAGGGGGACATCACGATCAACAAGGAGTGGATCGAATATCACGTCAAGAAGTGCGACGTGATCCTGCCGCTGGTCGCCATCGCCACTCCGGCGACCTACGTCAAGGACCCCCTGCGGGTGTTCGAGCTCGACTTCGAGGAGAACCTGCGGATCGTCCGCTACTGCGTGAAGTACCGCCGCCGGCTGGTCTTCCCCTCCACCTCCGAGGTCTACGGCATGTGCCCGGACGCGGAGTTCGACGAGGACACCAGCCCGCTGGTCTACGGGCCGATCGACAAGCAGCGCTGGATCTACGCAGCCTCCAAGCAGCTCATGGACCGGGTGATCGCCGCTTACGGCCAGCAGGTGGGGCTGCGCTACACCTGTTTCCGGCCGTTCAACTGGATCGGCCCGAAGCTCGACGACATCTACGCCGCCAAGGAGGGCTCCTCGCGCGTGCTCACCCAGTTCATCGTCAACCTGGTGACCGGCGAGCCGATCCAACTGGTGGACGGCGGCGAGCAGAAGCGCTGCTTCACCTGGGTCGAGGACGGCATCGACGGCCTGATGCGGATCATCGAGAACCCGGACGGCGTCTGCGACAGCGAGATCTTCAACCTCGGCAATCCCCACAACGAGTGCTCGGTGGTGGACCTCGCGGAGAAGCTGGCGAAGATCCATGACGCCCACCGCGACACCCTCCCCAACTTCATCCCTTCCCGCCTGGAGCCGGTGGACGCCGAGGGTTACTTCGGCAAGGGGTACCAGGACGTGGTGGCCCGCAAGCCGTCGATCGTGAAGGCCAACCGCCTCCTCGGCTGGAATCCCACCACCTCGCTCGACGAGGCGCTGGAGCGGACCTATGCCGCCTTCCTCGCGGATTGGGCGCGTTCAGACCA
>JBDSHF010000354.1:0-2840 GCA_039918595.1 Thermoanaerobaculia bacterium | reverse complement strand
ATCGTCATCGCGATCCTCACGGTGCTCCTCGGCCTGGTGGCGATGGTCGGGCTGCCGATCGCCCAGTACCCGGACATCGTGCCGCCGCTGATCCAGATCCAGGGGAGCTTCCCGGGCGCCGACGCGGTCACTGTCGAGCAGTCGGTGGCGACGCCGCTCGAGCAGCAGATGAACGGCGTCGAGGACCAGCTCTACATGCAGTCGGTGAACGCCAACGACGGCACGGTCACCCTGCGGGTCACCTTCGACGTTGGCACCGACCGCAACGCCGACCAGGTCAACGCCCAGAACCGGGTCTCGCAGGCGGTGCCGAGCCTGCCGGCGGACGTCAACGCGATCGGCCTCACCTACCGCAAGACGCAGGGCACGCCCCTGATGCTGATCTCGCTGTTCTCGCCGAAGGGGACCTACAAGGGGCTGTTCCTCGGCAACTACGCGCTGATCAACGTCAACGACGCCCTCTACCGGGTGCCTGGGGTCGGCCAGGTGAACAACTTCGGCGCCTCGGAGTACGCGATGCGGGTCTGGGTCCGGCCGGACCAGCTCGCCAGCCTGAGCCTGACCGTCGCGGACCTCCTGAAGGCGCTCCAGCAGCAGAACACGGTCAACCCCTCGGGGCAGATCGGGGCCGAGCCGGCGCCGCCCGGGCAGGAGTTCACCTATGCCGTGCGCGCCCAGGGGCGGCTCGCCGACCCGGAGCAGTTCGGCAACATCGTCGTGCGCCTGAACCCCGACGGCTCGGCGGTGCGCATGAAGGACGTCGCGCGCATCGAGCTGGGCGCCCTCAGCTACAAGCAGGTCGGGCGCTTCAACGGCCAGCCGTCGAGCATCATCGGCATCTACCAGGCCCCCGGCTCGAACGCCCTCGCGGTGGCCGAGGGGGTGAAGAAGACGATGGCCGAGCTGAAGTCGCGGTTCCCCCAGGACCTCGACTACACGATCTCGGTGGACACCACCCGGCCGGTGACGGAGGGGATCAACGAGATCCTGAAGACGCTCCTCGAGGCGATGGTGCTGGTGATCCTGGTGGTCTTCCTCTTCCTGCAGAACTGGCGGGCGACGCTGATCCCGCTGATCGCGGTGCCGGTGTCGCTGATCGGCACCTTCGCGCTCTTCCCGCTGCTCGGCTTCTCGATCAACGCGCTGTCGCTGTTCGGGCTGGTGCTGGCGATCGGGCTGGTGGTCGACGACGCGATCGTGGTCGTCGAGGCGGTGGAGCACCACATCGAGGAGGGGATGGCGCCGCGCGCCGCCACGCTCCAGGCGATGAAGGAGGTCTCGGGGCCGGTGGTCGCGATCGCCCTGATCCTTTCCTCGGTCTTCCTGCCGGTCGCCTTCCTGGGCGGCATCCAGGGGCGGCTCAACCGGCAGTTCGCGCTCACGATCGCCATCTCGGTGCTGATCTCGGCGTTCAACGCCCTCTCGCTGTCGCCGGCGCTGTCGGCGCTGCTGCTGCGCCCCCGCAAGGCTTCCAGGGGATGGCTCGCCCGCTTCTTCGGCGGCTTCAACCGGGGCTTCGACAAGGCCCGGAACGGCTACCTGGGCGCCTCCGGCTTCCTGGTCCGCAAGGGGCTGATCGCGGTGGTGATCCTGGTCGGCTTCACGCTGATGGCGGGGGGGCTCGGCAGGGCGGTCCCCACCAGCTTCCTCCCCGACGAGGACTCCGGCTTCTTCTTCCTCAACGTGCAGCTCCCCGACGCCTCGTCGCTGCAGCGGACGGACGCCGTCTGCCGCAAGGTGGAGGCGATCCTGGCCAAGACCAAGGGGGTGAAGTACTACAACACGGTGGCGGGCTTCAGCCTGCTCTCCTACGTATCGTCGTCGTACAACGCCTTCTTCTTCGTCTCGCTGGCGCCGTGGGATGAGCGCAAGGGCCCCGGGCTGTCGGCCAAGGAGCTCTCGACCGCGCTCAACGGCGCGTTCCGCGCCCAGGTTCCGGAGGCGACGGTGTTCGCCTTCCTGCCGCCGGCGATCCCCGGCCTCGGCACGTCGGGCGGCTTCTCGCTCTGGGTCCAGGACAGGAGCGGCGGCTCGGTCGATTTCCTCAACCAGAACCTCCAGGCCTTCCTCGAGGCGGCGCGCAAGCGGCCCGAGTTGCAGAACGTCAACAGCACCTTCCGCGCCGCGGTGCCGCAGGTGTTCGTCGACGTCGACCGCGACAAGGCGCTGAAGCAGGGGGTGCCGATCAACGAGGTCTACCAGACCTTGCAGGCGTTCCTCGGCGGCTCCTTCGTCAACCAGTTCAACCGCTTCGGCCGGCAGTGGCGCGTCTACCTCCAGGGGGAGGGGACGGAGCGCACGCGCCCCGAGGACATCGGCAAGTTCCACGTCCGCAACAACGACGGCAACATGGTCCCGCTGTCGGCGATCACCACGATCCGGACCACCACGGGGCCGGAGTACACGCAGCGCTTCAACCTGTTCCGGGCCGCCCAGGTCACTGGCGCCGCGGCGCCCGGCTACAGCTCGGGGCAGGCGCTGGACGCCATCGAGGAGGTGGCGAAGCAGACGCTGCCGCGCGAGATGGGCTACGACTGGTCCGACCTCTCCTACCAGGAGAAGAAGGCGGCGGGCACCACGGGGCGGGTCTTCGCGCTCTCGATCCTCTTCGTCTTCCTGATCCTCGCCGCCCTCTACGAGAGCTGGTCGCTCCCGTTCAGCGTCCTGCTCTCGGTGCCGGTGGCGATCTTCGGCGCCTTCCTGGGGCTGCTGCTCCGGAAGTTCAACTTCGACGTCTTCGGCCAGATCGGGATCGTGGTGCTGATCGGCCTCGCGGCCAAGAACGCGATCCTGATCGTCGAGTTCGCCAAGGCGGAGTCGGAGAAGGGGCGCAACCTCGC
>JBDSHF010000353.1:0-19420 GCA_039918595.1 Thermoanaerobaculia bacterium | reverse complement strand
GGAGCTGAAGCTCACCTGACCGGAAGTCTGGAATGCCCGAGTCGCTGGGAAAGATCGGCCCCTACGAGATCCTGAAACGCCTCGGGGCGGGCGGCATGGGGGAGGTCTTCCTCGCCTACGACGAGCGGCTCGACCGCCAGGTCGCCATCAAGCGGATCCGCTCCGACAAAAGCGCCAGCTCCGAGCGCCGGGAGCGCTTCCGCCGCGAGGCGCGGGTCGCCGCCCGGCTGAACCACCCGGCGATCGTCCAGGTCTACGACGTCCTCGCGGAAGGGGACGTCGATTCGATCGTGATGGAGGCGGTGGAGGGGATGGACCTCCGCACCCTGATCGGCGGCCGCCCGCTGCCTCTGGAAGCGGCCGTCGTCATCGCCCGGGACGTCGCCGACGGGCTCGCGGAAGCCCACCGCCAGGGGATCGTCCACCGCGACCTCAAAAGCGAGAACGTCCTGGTCACCCCCGCCGGGCGCGCCAAGATCACCGACTTCGGGATCGCCAAGCGCCTGCTGGCCGAGAAAATGGAGGGAAATACCGCGGAAGACTCCCTCACCGCGATCGGGCACGTGATGGGGACCTACCGCGCGATGTCCCCGGAGCAGGCGCGGGGGGAGGAGGTCGATCATCGCTCGGACCTCTTCTCCTTCGGCATCCTGCTCTACGAGATGCTCACCGGAAAATCCCCCTTCGCGGCCGAGAACGAGCTGGCGATGCTGAACCGGATCGTCCACGACCGGCAGACGCCTGTGCGGGAGGTCAATCCGGCGGTGCCCGAGGAGCTCTCCCTGCTGGTGGACCACCTGCTGGCGAAGGATCCGATGCTGCGGCCGCGCAGCGCCGGGGAGCTCGGGCGGGAGCTGGCGCCGATGGCGACGTCGACGGCGACCCTCACGGGAACCCACGCCTGGACGCCGATCGGGACGGCGGTCGAGCCCGCCTCGCGGCAGGGGAGCGCCGGACCCTCGTTCGACAGCCGGATCACGGGACGGCGCTCGCCGATGCGGACCGCCGCCTGGATCGGCCTGGCGCTGCTCGTGGCGCTGGGGATTCCGGGCGCGTGGGTCGCCTTTCGCCCTGCCCCGGAGCCGCTGTACGTGGCGGTGCTGAAGCCCGAGGTCCACGGCACGCCCGGACTGGCCACCGATCTCGACCTGCTCTCCTCCGACCTGCGCATCGCCTCGGTCCGCGGGCTCCTGGCCCTGGAGGGGGTCTCGCCCAAGAGCCTGGAGGAGACGGACACGGTCCCCGGCCTCCCCGCGGCCGTGGCAAAGGCGGTCTCCGCCGACGAGGTGGTGAGCACGAAGCTGGACTGCCGGCCCGTCGACTGCCGCGTCTCGCTGAGCCGCATCCGGGGTCGCGATGGGACGGTCCTCTGGGCGGAGCACTTCGACATCCCGGCCGACGACCTCGGCGTCGCGGCGGGAGCGATGGGAACGCAGCTCCGGCAGGCCTACTCCGACCGCTCGCCGCGCCCGGGCGCCTTCGTCAGCGAGGCCAGCGACCGCGACCTCCGGGAGCTGCTGACCCTGCGCCGCCGCTTCGAGTCGCGCCAGGAGGCTTCGCTGGACGACATCCTCCAGCGGCTGAAGGCGCTGCGCGAGAGGGCGCCCCGCTTCCTCGAGGCCTACCTGCTGGAGATCGAGGTCGCGCGCTTCCAGCACTTCTTCTCGCGCCAGCCGGAGATTCTGCGGCGGGCCTTCGCGGTAGCCGGCGAGGCGCGGAAGATGGCGCCCGACGACCGGCGGGTGCTCCGCGCGCTCTTCTACACGGCGCTCGAAGGGGGGGACCTGCCCAGGGCCGAAGAGGCCTTGGGCCAGTTCGAGCGCGTCGATCCCGGCGACGTCGCCATCCTCGAGCTCCGCTCCGGCCTCCTGCTCGCCCGCGGCCAGACCCGCGAGGCCATCGCCCTGATGCGGACCGAGGTCGGCCGCCGCCCCTCCTTCAAGCGGCTGGTGACCCTGGGAATCGCCGAGTTCCAGCAGGGGGAGATCGCCGCCGGCCGGCAGCACCTGGAAGCGAGCCTGCGGCGGGCCCCCGGCAACTCCGACGCCCTCTCCGCCCTGGGCCAACTGGAATTGCAGAGCGGAGATCCCCGCCGCGCCCTGGAGCTCTATCGGACGCTCGTGCGGCGTTCGCCAGGGTTCGCGGAGGTCTCCAACCTCGGCCTCGCCGAGCTCCTCGCCGGCCGCTACGCCGAGGCCGCGGAAGCCTTCGAGCGGGTGGTCGCGGAGAAGCCGCGGAACCCCTTCGTCGTCCTCAACCTGGCCGACACCTACCTGCTGATGGGCCGGAAGGCCGAGGCGGAGGCGCTCTACCGCAAGGTGCTCGAGCTGATCGATCAGGACGCCAACGCCGGCGGCGCGCAGTTCCTGACCGTCAAGGCGCAGGCCCTGGCTCATCTGGGCCGGGGCCTGGAAGCCGTCACCGCCCTGCGCGAGGCGCTCCGCCTGGCTCCCGAGAGCGGCGCCCCGGCTTTCGAGGCCGCCGTCGTCTACGCCCTGCTGGGCGAGAAGACCTCGGCCGTCGCCAGCGCCGAGGCCGCGCTCACGAACGGCTGCGGAGCGAGCTGGTTCGCCCTCCCCTGGTTCGACGGCCTGCGCGGCGACCCCCAGTTTCAGGAAGTGCTCGCGCGATACGCCGGCAAGCCTCCGCGTTGAGCCGTCGCGTCAACCCGCGAGCACGCCCGCCAGCTCGCGCCGCGGCTCGGGCTCATACAGGGCTCCGCCGCCCCCGCCCTGATTGATCGGGTTGTTGATGATGGTGGGATCGACGACGACATCCGCGATCCCGTTCGGGGTCAGGTTCGAAATCTGGAAAATAAAGGGCGCGGCCAGGATTGTGGGGTTGGTCTTCAGATAATCGTTATAGACCCAGAATGTCAGCTTGTCGTCACTGATCTCATAGTTGATCATTTCTGGTGGATTGTCGAAGGTCACTCCCGTGAAGATCATGCCGGCATCCGAAGGCAAGGCGAACGCGAAGGTGTAGGCGCCGGCGCCCCAGACCCCGAATCTGTGGTGGGGCGCGTTGAAATGAACGCCGATCGGCATGTCGGCCTGATCCACCCTGATCTCACCCGCGGCATCGACCGCGACCGGGATCATCAGATTCAACGGATTGACGATGACTCCCAGCCTGTAATCGATCCCTCCGGCCAGGCACCCGGCGGTGCCGTATTGCTGCAACAAGGCCGGCTGGCTCGCGTCGACGGAGAAGACGGCCTGCGAGGAGGTGGAACCGAGGATCTTCACGGGCCCTGTCGCCGCGGGGCTCGCGACGCTGGGCGCGTTCACCTCAAGGGTGTACAGGCCGGCCGAGTTGATCGAAATCACATCCCTGATCTGGGCGTTCGGGGGAGCGGCGAAACGTGAGTAGAAGACCCCTTCCGGCAGCTCACCGATCGTCGAGTTACCCTTCTCATCCAAAGTGATCTTGATGGCGGACGGCATGACAATCTCCTTTTCCAAGAATTCTCGATCCAGCAAATCGGTCTGATCCGATGAAAAGCGTACAGAGCAACCGGCGTGCCATGGGCCGGCAACCGGTTTCTCAGGGGTAAAACCGGGGAAGGAGAGCCCGGCTGACACGTCACTGACGTGTCAGCCGCTGGTCAACGGGTAAAAACCGACAGATCGGATTCCGATCGGGCTACCGGCGGAACCGGTTGAAGCGGGTGGGCGAGAAGGCGTTGCGGATCTGCACCAGACGCTCCTCGGTCGGCTTGGTCGTGGGATCGACCTCCCGCGCCACCGATTCGGCGACGTGGCGGTGGCGGGGCTGCTGCTCGCCGCCGCCATGACGGCGGGGCTGCTGATCGCCGCGCCGTGGCTGCTGATCGCCCTGGCGCCGCGGCTGCTGGTCGCCGCGACGCGGGGCCCCCTCGCCCTGGCCCTGACGCGGCGGCTGCTGCCCCCGCGGCGGCTGGGCGGGTCTGCCCCCCTGACCCTGCTGGCGGGGCTGCTGCTCGCCGGCGGGGCGCCCCTCGGGGCGGCGCTTCGCCTTCTGGTCGAGGCGGGCCTTCTCCTCGGCCTCGCGCTGCGCCTTCTTCTCCGCCTTGGCCCGGGCCCGGGCGCGCTCCTCGGCGCGGCGGGTGCGGATCGCGGCGATCCGCTCCTGGAGCGGAACCTCGAAGCGGTCCGCCGGCTCCGCCGCGTAGTCGAACCCCTCGACCGTGCGGCGCGGGAGCCGGGAGCCGACCTCGCGCTCGATGGCCTGGAGCTCGGCCGTCTCCTCGTCCGAGACGAAGGTGAAGGCGTCGCCCACCATCTCCGCGCGGGCGGTGCGGCCGACGCGGTGGATGTAGTCCTCGGGGATGTTGGGGACGTCGAAGTTGATGACGTGCGAGAGCGCCTCGACGTCGATGCCGCGGGCGGCGATGTCGGTTGCCACCAGCACCTGCAGGTCGCCGCTCTTGAAGCGGGAGAGGGCGTCCGTGCGCTGGACCTGGCTGCGGTTGCCGTGGATGCGGTCGCAGGGAACGCCGTGCTTCTCGAGGAAATCGGCCAGGCGGTTCGCCCGGTGCTTGGTGCGGGTGAAGACCAGCACGTTCTTGATGTCACCCCGCCGCAGCAGCTCGACGAGAAGAAAGGGCTTGAGGTTCTCCTGGACCGGATAGACCGCCTGCGTGATCCCGGTCGCCGGCGCCGACTTGCGCTCGACGTTGAGGCGCGCCGGCTCGCGCAGCATCTCGCCCGCCAATTCGACGATCGGCGGCGGCAGAGTGGCCGAGAAGAACAGCGTCTGCTCGGGGCGGGGCAGGTGCTGGAGCACCCGCCGGACGTCCGGCAGGAAGCCCATGTCGAGCATGCGGTCCGCCTCGTCGAGGACCAGGATCTCGAGCCCTTCCAGCTTCGCGTAGTCGTTCTGGAAATGGTCGAGAAGCCGCCCGGGGGTGGCCACCAGGACGTCGACCCCCTTGCGGAAGTTCTTCTCCTGCGGCCCCATGGCGACGCCGCCGAAGACGGCCGCGCCCTTCATGTCCGTAAATTTGGCCAGGGCCGTCATGTGCTCGACGATCTGGGCCGCCAGCTCGCGGGTGGGAGCGAGGACCAGCACCCGGGTGGTGCCGCGGGGCTTCTCCTTCAGCCGGTGCAGGATCGGCAGCAGAAAGGCCGCGGTCTTGCCGCTGCCCGTCATGGCGCAGGCGAGGACGTCACGCCCGGCGAGCGCGGGGGGGATGGCGTCCTGTTGAATGGGGGTCGGCTGCTCAAAGCCCACGCTCTCGATGCCGCGGAGAAGGTCGGGGTCGAGGCCGAAATCCGAGAAATTGCTCAAGCGTTTGCAATCCTTCCGGGCGTACGCCGCCGCTTGTTGGCGCACGCCACTTCATGTTCCGGCGAAAGGGGTAGGGAACGGGGACTTGCCGGCGAGGCCGCCGCTCGGGGCTCAGGATTTGAGCCGGTTCACACAGGCGCCCGCCGGGAGGCGGGCGCGGGCCTAGGATCGCACACTTGGGGGCCGTTTGCCAAGCCTCAGGCCCGGCGGGCGCGCTTACGAGCCTGGAGGATCTCCCAGACCGCCGGCAGCAGCGAGAGGACGATGATCGCCAGCACCACGGCCGAGAAGTTCTTCTGCACGAAGGGGAGATTGCCGAACAGGTAGCCGGCGAGCGTGCAGACGAGCACCCAGCCAACGCCGCCGATCACGTTGTAGCTCATGAACCGGCCGTAGCTCATGCTCCCCAGGCCGGCCACGAACGGCGCGAAGGTGCGGACGATGGGGACGAAGCGGGCGATGATGATCGTCTTGCCGCCGTACTTCTCGAAGAACTCGTGGGTGGTTGCGATGTGCTCGGGCTTGATCACCCGCCGCTTCCCGTTGAGCAGCCGGTGCCCCAGGAAGTGCCCGATCCAGTAGTTGGCCGTATCGCCCAGGACGGCGGCCGCGCTCAGCGCCGCGATCAGCGCCACCACCGAGAGCGAGCCGTTGGCGGCGAAAGCGCCCGCCGCGAACAGCAGCGAGTCGCCGGGGAGGAAAGGAGTCACCACCAGGCCCGTCTCGCAGAAGACGATCAGGAAGAGCAGCAGGTACGTCCACGCTCCGTACTCCTGAATGATCGGGCTCAGGTGCTTGTCGAGATGCAGGACGAAGTCGAGCAGTCCCTTCAGGATCTCCATCAATTCCCCTCTTGAGGCGTCGCCCGCGGGCGGTTTCGAAGCGGGAGCCTATGGGCTCCCCGGCCGGAAGTCCAGCCGGGGGGCCCTGAATGCCAGAGGAGAGCCCCAACGCCCAGGACAGCCTCGCGGCGAAGGCGGTAGAGACGTTCCAGGTCCTATACGACACCCTTTCGGAGGCCACGGGGACCGCGGAACGTCTCCGCCGGAGGCATGCCGCCGGCACTGCCACAACCCGACCGGGGCAGGCCGGGCCTCTGAAACCTTGCTGAAAGGACCCCTGCCCTCTCGAACCGCAAACCGCCGTTGGTGGCCTTCTCGCGGGGAGTGGCGAATGGAGAGGCAAACCCTTCGAAGAGACGTCCCGCGGTCCCCGTGGCCTCCGAAAGGGTGTCGTATAGGACCTGGGAGCGTCTCTACCGCCTCCGGCCAACGGCTTGGTTGGCGCGGGCTTGTGGCACCTCAGAGGCCCCTCTCCTTCGATTCGGAGGGGGCCTCCTCAGTGGTAGAGGTTCTTCCGCTCGGACGGCGGCAGGCCCGGGACGTCGAAGCTGCCGTGGCCGCGGGCCCAGCGCAGCCGCTCGTGGACGCCGCCGTGCCAGACCGTCTGCAGGCGCGTGCCGGAAGCCCCCGCCGACCGCTCCTCCAGGACGTCCCCCTTCCTGTCGGCCAGCCAGTAGACGACCGCGCCCTGCCGCTCGAAGCGGACGCCCACCTTGTCCGCGTCCGGACGCAGGGCCTGGGCTTCCAACTCGGCCGCCGCCGCCGCGGGCGACATCTCCCCGCGCTCGACGACGGCGTACTCCGGAGGCGCCGCCAGCACCACCCCGGGGATCTCCGCCGTCCGGCCCGCGCCCAGTTGGGACATGAAGAACCAGCCGAAAGCGGCGAGCGCCCCGGCGATCACGAGAGCATAGAGGAGAGCCTTGGCGATCTTCATCGCGGGCCAGGATACGCCACGGGCTCGATTTTTGCTGATTCAGAAACCCCCGGACGCTGTCAACGCTCACCCGTAACGCTCACCCGTCTGGAGGCCGACCCGATGTTCCCATCCGCTCAACCCGTCAAGCTGGGCGCGCTCGTCGCGGCCGTGATCCTCGCGGGGTGCGCTTCCGCCGCGAAGCTCCCGGTCTCCGCCGGCACCGGCCCCCATCCGACCCTGCCGCCGCCGAACAAGGCGCTGATCCCCGTGGTGCAAGTCGTCACCGCCAAGGGGTGGCCGGAAGGCGGCAAGCCGGTGGCCGCCGAGGGGACGGCCGTGGCCGCGTTCGCCCGCGGGCTGGACCATCCGCGGTGGCTCTGCGTGCTGCCGAACGGCGACGTGCTGGTGGCCGAGACCAACGGCCCCCCGCGGCCGGAGGACGGCAAGGGGATCAAGGGGTGGTTCTTCAAGCGGTTCCAGAAGAAGGCCGGCGGCGCCGTGCCCAGCGCCAACCGCATCACGCTGCTCCGGGACGCCGACGGCGACGGCGTCGCCGAGACCCGCTCGGCGTTCCTGACCGGGCTCAACTCCCCCTTCGGCATGGCGCTGGTGGGCGATGTCCTCTATGTGGCCGACAGCGACGCCGTCGTGCGCTTCCCCTATCACCCGGGCGAGACGCGGATCGCGGCGCCCGGCGTCAAAATCGTCGACCTGCCGGCGGGCCCGCTCAACCATCACTGGACCAAGAACGTCATCGCCTCCGCCGACGGCGCGAAGCTCTACGTGGCCGTCGGCTCCAACAGCAACGCGGCGGAGAACGGCATCGCGGCCGAGGAGGGGCGGGCGGCGATCTGGGAGGTGGACCCAGCGACCGGCAGCCACCGCGTCTTCGCCTCCGGCCTGCGCAATCCGGTCGGGATGGCCTGGGAGCCCGAGAAAGGCGCCCTGTGGGTGGCGGTCAACGAACGCGACGAGCTCGGCAGCGATCTCGTGCCCGACTACATGACCTCGGTTCAGGACGGCGGCTTCTACGGCTGGCCGTACAGCTATTACGGCCAGCACGTCGACACGCGGGCGAAGCCGCCGCGGCCCGATCTGGTCGCCAGGGCTCTCACCCCCGACTACGCCCTGGGGCCGCACACCGCCTCCCTGGGCCTGGCCTCTTCGCAGGGAACCTCGCTGCCCGGCCGCTTCAGCCACGGCATGTTCGTGGGGCAGCACGGCTCCTGGAACCGCAAGCCGCGCAGCGGCTACAAGGTCATCTTCGTGCCCTTCGCCGGCGGCGTGCCGTCCGGCGAGCCGATCGACGTGCTGACCGGCTTCGTCAAGGACAATGGGGATGCGATGGGGCGCCCGGTGGGGGTCGCGATCGACAAGCGCGGCGCCCTGCTGCTGGCCGACGACGTCGGCAACACCGTATGGCGCGTGACCGGTTCGAAGTGATTCGAACTTTGTCAGATTCCTTTGGCGCGGCGTTGGCCCTCCTCACCCCGGCCCTCTTCTCCCAGCCTCCCCCCCTTCCCGACGGGAGAAGAGGGAGGGGGTCGTCAAAAAAACACAACTTTTCCCTGTTTGAGCCCCTCTCTCCCGGCGGATGGGGGGGAGGCTGGGAGAGAGGGGTTGGGGAGTGAGGGACAGCCCCGAAGGGGCGACACTCTCCAGCCGGCAATCCGACAAAGCGCAACGATGTATTTATCTTGATTGCGCCCATCTCATTCTGTCTATTTTATTGTGGCTAATAGACAAACCTCTTGTTAAGATAGGAGCAAACAGGATAAAATCACTTCTCATCTTTTAACTCGCGCCAAGGGGTCCTCTGCCGTGCCACCCGTGAGGAGTCCAGGTCAGATCCCTCCCGCGGTACGGGAGGCCGCCGATCGGTTGTCCGCCCAGCGTTCGCTCATGGGCGTGGTGAGCTATCCGTTCATCCTGCTGGTCCTCGGATTGGCGGCGCACCTGCCGGAGAGGACCCCTCTCCTGTTCGTCGTCGCCCTGATCGCCGTCGTAGCCCTCGCCGCCCTGCGCCTCTATCTGGCCCTGCGGTTCGACCGGATCTTCCGCGCCAACCCGCGGCGCTGGCGGATCGCTTTCTACTCCGCGCTCCTGCTCAAGGGGCTGCTCCTCGGCTGGCTCTTCTTCGCCGTGATCACCAGCTTCGGCCCTGGCAACGAGTCGTTCTTCGTCCTCACGATCGTCGCGGTGCTCGCGAGCGTGGGCGTCATCCTCTACTCCCAGGCGCCGCGCGTCGTCTTCGCCTTCGTCGTCGCCCTGGTCCTGCCGGTGCTCCTCGCGCTCTCCGGCGCCTTCGGCTCCACCGACTGGGAGCTCGGACGCTGGGAGTATCTCTGCCTGGCCGTCTTCTTCGGCTATATCCTGGCGCTGGGCGCGCAGCTCCACCGCGACCGCTGGGAGGGGCTCCACAAGTCCCATCAGCTCGCGGTCCGCACCGCCGCGCTGGAGGCTGCGCAGGAGGAGCTCCGCCGGGACCGCGACGCGCTCGAGCAGCGGGTTGACCAACGCGCCGAGGAGCTGCGCAAGGCCAGCCTCGACTATCGCCGGATCTTCGAGAGCGCTCACGACCCCATCCTCATCTTCTCGCCCGAGAGAGAGATCGTTCTCAACGTCAACCGCCGGGCCTGCGAGATCTACGGCCTGAGCCGGGAAGAATTCATCGGCATGTCGCTCGTGGAGATCTCCGAGAACGTCGAGCGCGGGCAGCAGCAGATCGCCGAGACCCTGGAGCGGGGGGTCTTCTACAACTTCGAGTCGGTTCAACGCCGCAAAGACGGCCGCCGGATGTTTCTCGAGATCAACGCTTCCTTCATCGAATACGAAGGCCGCCCCGCGATCCTCAGCATCAACCGCGACGTCACCGAGCGCCGCAAGGCGGAGGAGCTGCGGCTGGCGAAAGAGGCGGCCGAACAGGCCGATCAGGCCAAGGGCCGGTTCCTGGCCAACATGAGCCACGAGATCCGGACGCCGATGGCAGGCGTGCTGGGCCTGATCGGACTGTTGCGCAAGACCGGCCTGTCGTCCCAGCAGAGCGACTACGCCGAGCTCATCCAGAGCTCGGCGGCCTCGCTGTTGCGGCTGATCGACGACATTCTGGATTTCTCGAAGATCGAAGCCGGCGAGCTCGTGCTCGAGCGGGTGCGTTTCGATCTGCAGGGCACGCTGGGCGAGATCATCGGGCTGCTGCGGTTCACCGCCGGCAGCCACGACACCACCCTCAACCTCACTTTCGGCGAGGGGGTGCCGGAGTGGACCTGGGGCGATCCCGGGCGCCTGCGCCAGGTGCTCACCAATCTGGTGGGCAACGCGGTGAAGTTCACCACCGGCGGAACCGTCGACGTCGAGGTGCTGCGGCTCGCGGACGGCCGGCTGCGGTTCGTCGTCCGCGACACCGGGATCGGCATCCCCACCGAGTGCCAGGGGCGCCTCTTCGGGCTCTTTTCCCAGGCCGACAGCACCACCTCGCGGCGCTTCGGCGGCAGCGGGCTCGGATTGGCGATCAGCCAGCGGATCGTCGAGCGGATGGGAGGCGAGATCGGGTTCGAAAGCAAGTCCGGAGAGGGCTCGCTCTTCTGGTTCGTCCTCGAGCTCGAACCCGCGCCACCCCCGGACCTCTCGACCGCGGGGAGCGAGACGGCCGCGCGGCCCGCTGGCCGGCGGCACCGCATCCTGGTGGCGGAGGACAACGTCATCAACCAGCTCGTCATCGTCCAGCAGCTCACGGCGATGGGCCATGACGTCGCGGCCGTCCACAACGGCTGGGAGGTCCTGGAGGCGGTGGAGAGCGGCGGCTTCGATCTCGTCCTGATGGACTGCCAGATGCCGGAGCTCGACGGCTACGAAGCCTCGCGGCGCATCCGCGACGGCTCCGAGGAGATCCGGCGGATCCCGATCGTGGCGTTGACGGCCCACGCGATGCGAGAGGAGCTGGACCGCTGCCTCGCCGTGGGCATGAACGACTACATCACCAAGCCTTTCCTGGAGGATGTCCTGCGGCGCAAGCTGGAGCACTGGCTGAGCGACGCCGGCGACCGGCCCGAGCCGGAGCGCCCCCCCGCGCTGGAAGCCCTGCCGCCGCTCGACGACACCCGAATCACCGAGTTGCGGGGATTGGGGCGGGCCGTGGGCCGGGACGTGCTGGGCGAGATCGCGGAAACCTTTCAATCCCAGGCCCACGTGACCGAGATCCGCTCGGCGCTCGCCCGTGGCGACTGGCCGCTGCTGAAGCGGAGCGCGCACGCGCTCAAGGGGAGCAGCGCGGTGCTGGGAGCGATGGGCCTGTCAGCGCTCTGCGGGCATTTCGAACAACTGCCGCCCAACATCGGAGCCGAAGCCTTCGCCGGCTCGCTGGCGGCGCTGGAAAAGGAATACCGGCGCGTCCTCTCCGCCCTCACCGCCGCGGCTCTGGAAGCGCGCTGAGGGTCCGCGGCGGAGGAAGGCGAGAGGGATTCGGAACGTTTGCGCCGCCACGGGTGGAGAGCTTGCGCCTTGAAGCTTCCGTAAACACGATCCATCGCCATCGCAACACCGTACCCGTAGAGACGACACAGCCCGTCCACGACACCCTGCGAAGGCCACGGGGACGGCGGGGCGTCTCCGCAGCGGCGATGCCTGCTCGATCTTCACCAACCCTGGGCGTGAAGCTTCGATCGGCAAAGACCTTCCTGGGCCTGCGAAAAAATGATGGGGAGGTGGATGACGGGGAAGGCCAGAGGGATTGGGAGCGTTGGCGCCGCCACGGAGACGACCCGCCGGCGTTGGCCTTTGAAGGTCAGCGCACATCGTCTGGGTCGTCTCTACGGTACGTCGGAGGCTTGGCCCCAGGTGGGGGTTGCGGAGGTGTTGGAGATCTTGCGTCTTGCGAGGTCCCGTAACCTCCAGCGATCGCCACCGCGACACCGTACCGTAGAGACGCTCCCAGACGCTCTACGACATCCTGCGCAGGCCACGGGGACGGCGGGGCGTCTCCGCAGCGGCGATGCCGTCGCAATCCTCTCCGACCTGGCCCGGCCTCCACTCCGTCCGGCAGCTCGCGGACGGCGAGCCCCTCGCCGGCACTTGGTTCGACCGCACCCAGGCGTACCTCGCCCGGCGCAAGGGAGAGGACGCCGACCGTCTCCGCTACGCCACTCCCGAGACCGTAATCTTCTCGCCCCTGCCCTGCTGGAAGAATCTCTCCCCAGAAGCCTACCGGCAACGCGTCGCCAACATGGCCGTCGAGATCGAGCAGGACGCCGCCGCGGTCAGGAAACGGACGGGCGCCGAGCCGCTCGGAGTCGCGGCGATCCTGGCCCAGGATCCGACGAACCGCCCCAAGCGGCTGAAGAAATCGCCCGCCCCGCTCTTCCATGCCGCGAGCAAGGCCATACGCCACTACTTCTACGAAGGCTTCGCCTGGTTCGTGGCCGCCTACCGCACAGCGGCCGAGAAGCTCCAGAAGGGAGATCCCGACCCGCGCTTCCCCCTCGGGAGCTTCCCGCCGGCGTTGCCGTTCGTCGGCGGGTAGGTAGGCGACCGCCGCGGCAGATCCTGATCGGCTACCTGCTCTCTCGACCTTCACCGGCGGAAAGGAAGGAGAAGGTGTATCCAGAAGGCCGATTTGGCGTGAATTTCACGAAACTGCTGTCGTAAGTTGCCGTCACGAGAGGCCTCTTCACATCTCCAAGGCTGCCCCTGAGGACTTGACAAGTCGAAAAGCCCTCGGCGAGGAGCGATTTTCTCCAAGGACGTGGCACTTGGAGAGGGGGAGAAGTCGAGGGCTTATCCATAGACGTGGCACCTAGTCTCGGGGGCTGGCACCTAGTCTCGGGGGCACCTAGTTCTGGCGCACCTATTCTCCTCCTCCCAGATCAAGGAACCCCTTCCCTTCCGAAGCGGTAGGGACACCCAGAACTCGTTCCAAATCGGAAAATGACCACTCCTGATACTCTTGCCTACGCTTCGAGCGGGGGATCATCCATCTTTCAGCACCTACGCGTGAGAGTTCCGCAGCTGGACGCAATCCCAAACGGTGACCTTGGCTCTCTTCTCCTCGTAAAACTTCGAAGGCATTCTCCACAAGCCTACAAATGAACACCTCTCTTCGAACGCCATGGAGGAGAATCTCCCGATCGAGACCGACGCCCTCTACAGCTGCGCGAACTGTGCGAAGCTTCCAGTTAGGACCGTCTCCAAATCGATTTCCCTGTGCGTACTTGTGACCAATTAACCGCAAATATCGCCGCATCTCAAGGAACAGCTCGTCAGGTATATGAAAGTGCCCATAGCCGGCCGTTGTCCCAAGACGCTCAAAAAATTTCTCTCCGTTAATCCGGAGTCTGTTGTAAAGAGAAGACCGCCCGAGTGCAGACGAGGTTGTAACCGCGACAAGATTACCCTCATTACGCCTTCCTGAAATGACCGCCACACTGGACCCGTACTTTTCTGCGAAAGCAGAGTGAACCTCGGCACTCTTGACCATCAAGGCGATCACCTTCCCCCCTAAGAGCATGTTGTAAGGAGGAACAGCACCTAGAACATAAGCATCCATGAGCGCGGTCATCCTCTGCATTCGATCTCGCGAACTCCACCCGATTGCTCTATCACGAACACCTAGATTGAAAACTGGATCGCCAAGCGCTAGTATCCCGGCGAGCTTTCCGTTCGACTTGTCCCTTACAAGAAATCTCATCCTGCGACCGAAGCCCTGAGATACCGGGACACTCCATACTAGAGTCGCGACACGAAAAAGCGATGCATCGTGCCCACCAGCCCTCACTGGCACTAGGCTAAACTCGATACGCTCCGGGATTACCTCACTGCCTGCGGCAAATTCTTGGAGCAGAGGTCGCATCCCTCTTCCCAACGAACGAATGATGTTTGCTGTCCGCCGAGCCCGCGGCTCCGAATAGAGATCCTTTATTACTCCCTTCGCCAAATATCCGCCACCAGGAGTGCCTTCTCCATCCCGCGTCCGTTGAATATTTTCCGCCAAACTCACAATCCGACGCCGAAGATCATCTTCAATCCAGGTTATTTCTTTATCTGTTCCCGCAAGCAAGGCAAACTCCTGTATCTCACCGCAAGCTTCGCCTGAAGCAAGCCAACTTACCTTCACATCCACAACTACGGCAAGGGTATTCAAAGATAGCGATTGGGATCTACTAGGCGAAAGAACCAAGACTCACCCACACCATCACTGAAGGCTTCAGGAAAATATTCTCGCGGAGTGCTAGTCAATGCCACAATACTCGGAAGATAGGTTGCTACTATCCAACACCCAACAGTCTGGAGCTTTGAACCCAAAAGAGCTAAATGCACATCATATTCTTGCACGGGCCTATCTGTCCTAAAAAGAAGGTTAGTTAAGCCTGTGACGCAATCCTTGTACCCAAAAGTGGGCATCGCGGTTACCGATCTAGCTCCAATCAAAGGCTCATTGATCTCCATAAGCGCACGAAATCTCCACCTATTCTTACGCAGTCGCGGTTGGCCGCCAATAAATAATAGTTCAGAATATGACTCTTCCCCCAGGATAGCAGCCAAGCGAGCGCACTTGTAGGGAAGAAATGCTAGGAGCGCTACCCCCCTAGCAGTTCCTCCATATCCCTCATGATTGGGAACATAACCAACAGTATGCTCGCAGCCAAAAAGCCACGGCTTCTCATCAACCAGCTCGGCAATCCTCTCCCCGCCTGAAAGAGATCCTCTCAATCGCTCCCACTCAGCACGAGTCGGCCAATAAGATTCCGCCTCACTGTACGCGAGGTAAGTCGTCCTACGTTCGGCAACCAGACCATCAAGAAGAGGGAACATTTCCTTATGTGATACCGCGCTTACATCGACTATCACTCTATCTTCCTCGCACATCGCGAGCGCCCGGGGCACCCACAGCGAATCATCAACCTCAACAACTTTATATCCGTTCAATGCTACTTGGCCCGCGAACTCCTCAAGTGACTCCCGGAATCTCGCATTTAGACTAGTATTCGCATTGTATCGGCCAATAACCAGGGTTGAGACCTTAGCTTGTCGGAGCGCGAGGCTCTTTAGAACCCCAATAGAACGCTCTTCGAATCCTTCAACGACAATCAGCGCGCTGCTTAATAAGTCTGACTTCGAATATTTCTCTAACTTAGTCTCCCCTTGCGCCTTCGATACAAACTCTAAAAGTCGAACTTCCTCTATACTGCGGCTCTCTCTATTCATCGCCAAGACTCGGTTGGTCAAAGAGAGGGGTATGGCGTGCCGGCTCACTCCAGATGGACTTCGGGTCCTCTAACCAGCGCTGATAATCCAAAATCCTAATAGGAATACATCCCTTACGAGCCGGACTGAAGGGGAAACATGGGGCAAACAAGCGCCGGAAAAAGAGCCGCCGAGTCGGCGCACCGTCCCTACTCTTACCGGCCCCACCGTCAACTAGAACGCTATGACGGAGAAGTACGGCCTGCATTCGGAGGGCGGCCTCACTTAGGTCTCCAGTTCCCTCGACTTCAATTCGCAGGCGCTCGTCTGCGGAATTCTTGCCAGCTGACTTTACTAGATAATCTCGCAAAAGGCCCCCGACCCGCATGGCGAACTCATATAATCGCTGGCCGTGGTCTGCGACCCGCCTAAGATCTGCAAGCTGTCGCTGGGCATATGACTTAGTTATACTATCCTGAACTCTTGACGGGATAGGACGCATATTGCCCCATCGATCACTCATTAACTTGCTCATCAGCTCTATGACAAAGCTAACGTCACCCGAACAGAGTGTACAAAGAAGACCGAACCCATAAAATCTGGTATCGCCGAGACGCTTGTGCGAAACAATATATTTACCAAATCCTTTTTCGTGTTCATGCTCACCCAATGCCGTCCGCATCTCTTCTAGGCTTCCCTTTCCGGTTGCCCTGAATCGCGCAGCCAGAATGTCCTCGAAAAATTTCCGCCCTCTATCCTCCGACTCGCGAAAATAAATCTCGCCCAAATTGACCTTCCGCAGTTCCCGGCCCTCTTGATACTTACGACCCATTGTGTCAGATAGTATTGGGCCATCCCCCTCGCTGCTAATCTTAACACGGTGACTAGTTGCAAGCCGAAAAAGCACTGGATTGTATGCCTGCTGCACGAATTCCGGCAGAACTGTCACGCTGTAGTCATCAAGCAGGAACCACGGCTCTTTATTGGCCGCCCATGGTATAGCACGTATAGCCTCGCCAACCCTTACCAAAATGTCGTCCGAAGAAAGGCCAGACGGCTCGTAATCAGTAGCCGAGGTCAGACGCGAAAGCAAAATAACACGACGCTCAATCACCTCAATTAGTGTCTCGATCCGGTGTTGAGCCAAAGCTTCAACTCGGGGCCCCAACAGATCGATAATCAATTTCCTAAGAGGCTCGAGATCAACGTCCGAAATCGACGCCAGAGACTCCGACATAATCCAGAGAAGAGTTCTAGTAACCTCAAGCAACAGACGGCTATTAATGAATTCTCGACAGAAGTCTTCAGCTATATGCGGGTAATCACTCTGCAGTTTCTTATATTGTGAGCGCATGAAGGGCGTCCGAAGTTCGCCACAACTCACCAAGAAGCTCATAAAGCCTTCCCCCTCCAGCCTCCTAACCACTTCCTTAAGATCCCGCTCTTGAGGCCGAGGCCGGGCCTGGCTTGCTAGTGAGAGATAGCGAAACAGCATCGTCTTGCCGCAACCGCGTGGTCCAATGACAATTACGGCCTCTGACTTGTTTATTTGCCTTGTCCAATCCAACGTGTCCGTAAAAAGAAGGACAATATCTTGCGGCGCAAGCGTTAGAGCATTAGTGTTCTCAAGAGGATCTTGGAGAGAAACACGATTCTGCGAGAGCATCTCGCTGAAACTAGGGAATTGGTTAGCCTTGGCGACTGATGTGGCAATGCTCTCGATCTCTTCGCGCACTTGAGTGGGAGTCAGGTTCCTCCGCGAAACATCGAGATCCGCTACTCTATGAGCTAAGCGCCGAAGGCGCTCTGCAAACGCACGGTCAGAAGGGGTGAGAAGGTTCCGTTCCTCAAAACGGGCAACTGCGGAATAAATATGTTTTGCTAAATACCCATAGTCACCACGGTCAGCCGACTCTGATGCGCAGAATTCCTGTGCGGAGCCCAAATCTATTATTTTGGCCTCGAAGCGTTCACGGAGATTCTCGTCATCATCTACTCGCCGCACTAAAATGTTATTGCCATGCAAATCATAATGCCACAACCCCCGCGAGTGCATACGTATCAATCCGCTTGCAATTCCAGTCAGAATAGAAGTAATATCTCCTCGAGAAAGATCTAAAGTGTGATCTCTAAAAAATAAATCAAGGGGCTGAGCATCTGCAATGAACTCAAATACCAGACACCGCGCTTCTACTTGTTGGCCCTGAATGGTAAACGTGTGGTTAAATACTCTGTACAGACGCGCAATGTTCCGATGCGGAGAACATCGAGCTAAGGCTTGAGCCTCTTGATCACCGAGCTGACCGGCACGCAGTCGACCTTGCGGCACAATCTTAACGGCGAAGTCTTGATAGGGATCACTTGCGTGCACCGTCCATCCGTAGAACCCTCGGCCGAGCACTGACTTTATTGTATATATGTCAATCGTCTGACCTAGAAGTTCGCTCCCAATATCCATGGGCGCGTCGCAACAATCACAAAACCCATTGGGGGTTACAGCCTGGCCATGGCAGCAGAAACAACCGTATGCCTTTGTTGACATCTGATCTACCTATTCAAGAGCTATATCTCAGGCGCACTTCTGGCTGTACCCTGAAGGGCTAAAAACCGTAGAACGATCTCCCGCTTCCGCAGCCGAGTAAACCGGTAGTAACGAGAGAGTGCTAGTAGTGCAAGGCACGCCAGTACAACCGCGCAGAAAGCGTAAGTGAGACGCTGGGCTCCTGCGGCTCCGGACGGAGGGCAAATAACGAGATAAGTGAAGAGCGGAACTCCGACAAGATAGGCTATAAAGAGACCGCGGTATAGAGCCGAACGGTGTTGATATGTTTCGCGATGATCCTTTCCATTAGTTCCCAAGAAAGCGTCACAAATACGATAGAGCCAAAGAGCGCTGATCTCATCGGGTTTAACTGACAAGCGACTTGCAAGTTCGGCACTGGCCTTAGCTTGCAAATAAAGCGGAGCAGGCTCTTCACGTTCCCACCTTATCAACCACGGCTCGAGTACATTTGCTAGGCTCTGTAGAGTATGGCCCGCAAGATAGGACAGAAATATTAGAGCTGCGACAGAGCTAAGCTTATCCGGTAGAGAGGGTAAATCAATTTGGAGCGCTAGCACCATGAAAACAGCAAGCTCTACAACAAGTAGAATACCGGGCACCAAGTATCCGAAAATTTCGTAAAGTGTGAGTCGTAAGCTGTTCATGTATGTTGGTTCCTGTGGCCAGGCGTTATTTCCTGCTCTCCACTAGCCGTGCGGCCGCGGCTAGAGCCAGCCTTGCCTTTGGTGGCAGAATGTGCGTAGGCAACATAGCATAGGTAGTCGCCTGCATAGTGCTCCTTCCTTGCATGCTAGTCTCGACCCTCTTGGTTCATCAAATGGATAGGATACCTAATCCAGGGTCACGAGAACCGCAACTCCCTCCGGCGAGAAGGGTGATCCTGGAGTGTTGCTTGATGTGGTCACTAGCCCACGCCAGAGCCTTAACTTCAGTCCAAACCTAGATAACATATAGGCATATACTAGCATATCCGGCAACTCACGAGACCGGATGCCATACTTGGTAGAGTACCGGGGATCGTGGGCCAAGACGAGGTGCAAGGCTTCTTCTCCGCGACACCACCCCGCCGCCCGCTAAAGCCCAAAAACCGGTTTCGTCGCTTCCCCGCGGCCGTTTTCACCGTCCCGCCCGTTTTTTTGCGATCCGGACGGTCGCGTTGCTTCCCGGACCGCTTTTAAGCTTCCCGGGCGTTCGTTTTTCCTGGACGGCCGTTTTTTTGGCTTCCCGCGCCCTCGTCTTTCTTCCCGGACCGGCATCCTGGCTTCGGGGAGGCTTATCTTCGATCTGGAGCGCCATCTTTCTTCCGGAGCCGACATTCCGGTGACCGGGGCCGCCGGGTTTCTTCTGGAGCCGCCATCCGGCTTCGGGAGCGCCCGTCCTCCTTCCGGAAGCCTCGTCCGCGCGTTCGGGGCCGCCGTCTTTCTTCCACGAGCCGTTGTGCATCAAGGGATGCAGGTGGATGGTCCCTGGCATGGGCACCTCGTGGACTGGGCTCTCACAGAATCAGCATGGCGAGAATATTTCGCTCGGTGCGCATAAAGACTTGACAGGCCCGGGTCGGCGGACCTACCATGAGCGCCGTCGTCAAGGTTACCCGGCAATACAAACCGGCCGCGACTCTGGGAGCGCGGCGAAAGGAGGTCTCAT
>JBDSHF010000352.1:0-6533 GCA_039918595.1 Thermoanaerobaculia bacterium | reverse complement strand
GTGAATGATCCGAGCCGGCGATAATGCGGAGGAAAGTGGACTCAATGTTCAAGTGGATCGGTTTTGCCTGTCTGTGTCTTGTGGCGGTGCCCTGCGTGGCGCAATCGTTCAACTTGCCGGCAACGGCGGTCGAAACGCCCGCGGCGCTCGCCCAGTCCATGCCGGAGCTGGCCGGGAAGGTGATCGCGGTCTACTGGGAGGACGACCGGCTCCGGTATCTCGACAACCTGTTCCGGTTGCAGATCGTCACGGGCCAGTTCGCGGACGCGAGCAAGACCCTGGCGTCGCTGCGCGCGCTGCCGGCGAGCGGCGTTTCCGCCCAGGCTGGGGCGGCCCAGGGTCTATACGCTGCCTTTGTCGAAGCCAGGGCCCGGCAGAGCCAGGATGGATCTACTTTCGACGCGGCGTTCCAGCGCTCGTTCCGCGAGGCCCTCAGCCGGCTGGACGACCGGACCTCGGCCCTGGTGATCCGCGCGCTCGGCGTCGACCTGTCCGCGGTGCGGCAGAACTTGGCCGATGCGCTGGAGTCGCGGAAGGGCAAGCGCGGCATCACGCTCGCCGACGCGATGACCCTGATTCGCGCTTATCAGGACGAGCAAACCTTTCAGAGCGTCTCGCCGCTCGCCGCGCCCCTGATCGACGAGGACGATCGCCGGCGTTACATCATCGACAAGGACGTTGCGGTCAAAACCGCGGATGGTGCCACGGTCTGCGCCATGGTGGTTCGCCCGCGCTCGGTTGCGGGCCGTCTGCCGGCGCTGCTCAACTTCACGATCTACGCCGATCCCAAGACGACGCTCGACGAGGCGCGGCGGACGGCGTCGAACGGCTATGCCGGCGTCGAGGGGCTCACGCGCGGCAAGGGGTGCAGCCCCGACAAGCCCGTGCCCTATGAGCACGACGGCTCCGATGCGGCCGCGGTGATCGACTGGATCAGCCGGCAGCCGTGGAGCGACGGCCGGGTCGGCATGTTCGGCGGCAGCTACGAAGGCTTTACCCAATGGGCCGCGGCCAAGCACATGCCGAAGGCGTTGAAGGCGCTGATGCCGTCGGTGACGGCGGCTCCCGGCGTCGACGTGCCGATGGAAGGCAATGTGTTCCAAAGCTTCGTCTACTACTGGCCGTTCTATACCGCGACCAACAAAACGCTTGACAATGGGCCCTACAACGACCGGGCCCGCTGGCGTCGAATGAACCGCGAGTGGTACGTCAAAGGCCCGGCCTACCGCACGCTGGACAAGATCGACGGCACGCCCAATCCGTTGTTCGACCGCTGGCTCGACCATCCGGGCTACGATTCCTACTGGCAGAGCATGATCCCCTACCGGCAGGAGTTCGCCCGCATCGACATCCCGGTCTTGACCACCACCGGCTTTTACGACGACGCCCAGATCGGTGCCCTCTATTACTTCAACCAGCACCATCAATACGCCGCGGGCGCCCGGCATTACCTGCTGATCGGCCCTTACGATCACATCCGGGGGCAGCGGGGGACGATCAGCCGGCTGGGCAACCCGTTGACCTCTCTGAGAGGGTACGAGACGGACCCGGTAGCGCAGATCGATCTCGGCGAGCTTCGCTATCAATGGTTCGACTTCATCTTCAAGGGCGCCCCCAAGCCTTCCATTCTGAAGGACAAGGTGAACTATCAGGTGATGGGCGCGAACGTCTGGAAGCACGCCCCCTCGCTCGCCGCGATGGCCAACCAGAGATTGAGGTTCCACCTGAGCGCGGAGCGGAGCGGAGAGACCTACCGGCTTAGCGCGCGGAAGCCCGCGGACAAGACCTTCGTCCCGCTGCGGGTCGACCTCGCCGATCGCACCGACATCGATCGCGTCTTTCCCGGCGGCGGCATCGTCGACAAGGATCTGAACAGTTGGAACGGCGTCGTTTTCGCGAGCGATCCGCTGCTGAAGCCGACCGAGCTGAGCGGCCTGTTTTCCGGGCACCTCGAGTTCATCACCAACAAGAAGGACCTGGACTTCAGCGTCGAGCTTTACGAGCTTACGGCCAAGCGTGAGTACGTCGCGCTCTCCACCTACATGGCACGCGCCAGCTATGTGCGAGACCAAAGCCGGCGCCAGTTGTTGACGCCGGGCCAGCGCCAGCGGCTGGATTTCAGGAGCGGGCGCCTGACCAGCCGCAGGTTTCAGCCGGGCAGCCGCTTGGTCGTGGTGCTCAGTGTCCTCAAGTCGCCCGGGGCGCAGATCAACTACGGCACGGGGAAGGACGTCAGCGACGAGACGCTCGCGGATGCCGGCGAGCCGCTGACGATCAAGTGGTTTGGCGACAGCTTCATCGACATCCCGTAGGGAGATGATGGCAGTCGCTCGTAAAAGGGGAGGCGGGGCGAACTCGCGGGGGCCGTCGAGCTCGCCGATCGCCGGTTTCCGGGCTACTTCTTCTTGGTGTCCTTCGGCTTGCTGTCAGCCCCGGCCTTCACCGTGCCCTTCTTCGGCTTCTTGGTCTCTTTCTTCTGTGCGTTGTTGCCTTTGGCCATGATGCTCTCCTGGCGTTCGCCGTCAATGAGTTACGTGGGCTGGACTGCTCGGGTATTCTACACGAGCCGGTGGTAGAGTAGGGTAGTCATGAAGAAAAAAAATGAGGGAGATCGTGCGTTGGCTTTTGCTCGCCGCCGGCTTCCTGGCGTGCGATCCTCCCGCGGGGTTTGCGGCCGTGAGCGTTGATCCGGGCGCCGCCGCGAAGCTCGCGCGGAGCAGCAACGCGTTCGGCTTCGACCTCTACCAGCGCCTGCTCCAGCAGCCGGGCAACCTCGTCATCTCCCCGGCGAGCCTCACGACCGCTCTCGCCATGACCTGGGGAGGCGCGCGGGGGGAAACCGCGGCGCAGATGGGAAGGGTGCTCCATCTGGAGGGGACGGCCGGCGAGGTGATGGCCACCTCGGGCCAGCTCGCCCGCTCGCTCCAGGCCCCTTCCCGTCCGATCGTCTTCCGCATCGCCAATCAGCTCTTCGGCGAGAAGACCTACAAGCTCGAGCCGGCCTTCGTGGAGAAGACGCGGGAAGCCTTCGGCGCCCCGGTCGAGCTTCTCGACTTCAAGCGGGCACCCGAGCCGGCTCGCGTCCACATCAACGAATGGGTCGAGGGCAGGACCGAGCACCGCATCAAGGACCTGATCCCGCCGGGCGAGGTCAAGCCGGACACGCGCCTCGTGCTCGTCAACGCGATCTATTTCCTGGGTGACTGGGCCACTCCGTTCGAGCATGAGGCGACGCATCCAGCGCCCTTCCACCTGACCGCGTCCGAGTCGAAGGACGTGCCGACGATGAACCGCACGGACCGTTTCCGCATCGCCCATCAGGACGGCGTGACGGCTCTGGAGATCCCCTACAAGGGCGGCGAGCTCTCGATGATGCTCCTCGTTCCCGACGGGATCGAGGGTCTCGCGGCGGTCGAGGGCGCGCTCGATACGAAGAAGCTCGACGCGCTCGCGAGCGCGATGAAAGAGGAGCGCGTCTGGGTGGCGCTCCCGAAGTTCGAGGTGAACCCCGGCGCCTCTCTGTCGCTCGGCGAGGATCTGAAGACCCTGGGGATGCCCCTCGCCTTCGATCTCAACCGGGCCGACTTCACCGGGATCGCCAACCCGCCCGACCCGGCCGACCGCCTGTTCATCAAGAAGGTCTTCCATAAGGGCTTCGTGCGGGTCGACGAGAAAGGCACTGAAGCCGCGGCCGCCACCGCGGTGATGATACGCGCGATGGGATTCGCGATGGGGGAGGCGCCGCGCCAGCTCAAGATCGATCGGCCGTTCCTGTTCCTCATCCGCGACAACGCGAGCGGATTTGTCCTCTTCCTGGGGCGGGTGAGCGACCCGAGCCGCCCATAGCCTTTGGAATTCTCCCAAAGCGCGGTATCATAGGGACCTGTCCGAGGAGCGTTGCAGGAGGTCCCTCCTCCCAGGCTCGGACGCCGGCATGAGACCGGGCCAGGAAACGGCGCTCACCTCAACCCTTACCGGGTCCGACGGTGAGACCCTTCCTGTCGCCCGGGTTCCTCTGAGGAGGTCATCATGACCGTCGCCACGCAGACCGAAGCACCAACCGCAACCGCAACCGATTACAACGTCGCAAACATCTCCCTGGCCGACTGGGGCCGCAAGGAGATCAAGATCGCCGAGGGGGAGATGCCTGCCCTCATGGCCATCCGCGAGGAGTTCGTCGCCAGCCAGCCCCTGAAGGGCGCTCGCATCGCCGGCTCCCTCCACATGACCATCCAGACGGCGGTGCTCATCGAGACCCTGACGGCTCTCGGCGCCGAGGTGCGCTGGGCGAGCTGCAACATCTTCTCGACCCAGGACCACGCCGCGGCCGCCATCGCTGCCGAGGGTATCCCCGTCTTCGCCTTCAAGGGGGAGGGCCTGAAGGAGTACTGGGACTTCACTCACAAGATCTTCGAGTTCCCCGAGGGCGCGCCCAACATGATCCTGGATGACGGTGGCGACGCCACCCTGCTCATCCACCTGGGCGCCAAGGCGGAGGACGACGCCTCCGCGCTCAACAACCCCACCAGCGAGGAGGAGCATGTGCTCTTCGCCGCCATCAAGGCGCGCAACGCCGCCCAGCCCGGCTGGTACAAGAAGCAGCTCGACGCCATCCAGGGCGTCACCGAAGAGACCACCACCGGCGTCCACCGCCTCTACGAGATGGCCAAGCGGGGGGATCTGCGATTCCCCGCCATCAACGTCAACGACAGCGTCACCAAGAGCAAGTTCGACAACCTTTATGGCTGCCGCGAGTCCCTGGTGGACGCCATCAAGCGCGCCACCGACGTGATGGTGGCCGGCAAGATCGCCGTCGTCTGCGGCTACGGCGACGTCGGCAAGGGGAGCGCCCAGGCCCTGCGCGCCCTGAGCGCCCAGGTGTGGATCACGGAAGTGGACCCCATCTGCGCCCTCCAGGCGGCGATGGAAGGCTACCGCGTCGTCACCCTCGACGATGTCTGCGACCAGGGGGATATCTTCGTCACCGCTACCGGCAACTTCCACGTGATCACTCACGATCACCTGAAGCGTATGAAGAACAACGCCATCGTCTGCAACATCGGCCACTTCGACAGCGAGATCGACGTCGCCAGCCTCGAGCAGTATCCATGGGAAGAGATCAAGCCGCAGGTGGACCACGTCATCTTCCCCGACGGCAAGCGCATCCTTCTGCTCGCCAAGGGGCGCCTGGTGAACCTCGGCTGCGGCACCGGCCACCCGAGCTACGTGATGTCGTCCTCCTTCGCCAACCAGACCCTCGCGCAGATCGAGCTCTGGACGAAGAAGGGCGATTACGAGATCGGCGTCTACACCCTGCCCAAGCACCTGGACGAGAAGGTGGCGCGCCTCCAGCTCACCACCCTCAACGCCAGGCTCACCGAGCTCCGCGACGACCAGGCCAAGTACATCGGCGTGGACAAGAACGGCCCCTACAAGACGGACCGTTACCGGTACTAAGCCGCGCCGAGGGCGATCCAGCAGGTTTTTAGATGGAGGGGGACCGAGAGATCGGTCCCCCTTTTGTTTTTCCAGAGAATCACAAGAGTTTCGGTGAAGGCGTAGAGATTACTGGCAGCGATTCGTAGTCACGGTGGGGCAGACGCTGTCGTCCGACCACCCCTGCCCGGCCGCCTGGAGCAGCTCTTTATTGTCGAGGTTGCGGAGCGTCTCTTTCGCGATCTCAAGCTTCTTAAGAGTCTTTTCCTTTTTCATTGTTTTTTCCTTTCACGATAGATCGTTATTCTTATCATTTGTCTCGATGGGCGATCTGAAAGAGTGTACGCAGAGCGCTCCATTTAGTTTCCGTCCGCGGTGGGATTTGTAGGGTCGCTGGAAGGACACCGGCAGTAGCCGGACGATCAGGCGCCGAGCTTTTTGATCTCCTCGTCCAGGAAGGCCAGGGCATGCTCGAGGGAGGTGCGGCGGACTGGCGATCGCGCCGCCTCGAGGTCCTGCAGAACCCGCCGCCGCGACAGCTCGAGGCTCTCCCGCTTGCGTCGGATTTCGCGCTGCTCGGGCGTGAGAGGCTCTCCCCGGTCCGCGCGCAGGTCGGCGTCCTCGATCTGTGATTCGACGGATTTGCTTTCCCAACCACGTGCCATCTGCCGGAACCCTCCGGCCGATCAATATGCAGAACGGGTGCCCGCCTTACGGGCGAGGCTTGTGGGCTGCCGCCGAGCTCGGGAGCGCGGAAGCGGAGACGGAGAGCGCGGCTGCCGGGGTGACGCAGATCGCGGCCGGAGCGGCGGTGCCGGCCACCTTCAGGGCGCCGGCCTCCGGAGCGGGAGCGATGACTTCGTCGAGGGCCGCGAGGATCTCGGGGCTGGAGAGCAGGGCCTGGTGCGAGCGGGTGGAGTGGCGCACCGAGCGGAAGCAGAGGCTGCTCGCCGGATCGTGGGCGGAATCCTCGGCGGTGAGCGAGCGGTCCGGGACCATCGTGTCCCCCGGCTCGAAGAGGAGCGGCGTCAGGTCCTGGCGCGCTCCCGAGGGGGAATCGAAACGGATTCTCGTCCGCCCGCCCTGGCTCAGCACCA
>JBDSHF010000351.1:0-8328 GCA_039918595.1 Thermoanaerobaculia bacterium | reverse complement strand
ACACCCAGGGGAAGGTCCAGCCCATCCGCCGCTTGTACGCCTGCAGCTTCGCCAGCGGCGCTCGCGACACTGCCGCCAGCGTGACGTCGTGGTTCGCCAGGTGGACCACGAAGCCATCGAACCCGTCGGCAATCGCCGAGCAGGACGGGCACCCGGCCCGGTAGTCGGGCCCGAACATGAAGTGGTAGACGAGGAGTTGCGAGCGTCCTCTGAACAGGTCTGCCAACGAGGCACGGCCTTCATCAATCTCGAATCGATACTCCTTGTTGACCCGAACCCACGGCAGCGCTTGACGTTGCCGCGCCAGCTCGTCGCTGCGCCGCGTCAGCGTCTTCTCCGCTTCGAGCAGCTCGAGCCGCGCTGCCAGCCATTCCTCACGTGTTCCGATCATGTGTCTGGTCATCATTTTTTCGCTCCCTTCGTCGTTCGTTCAATGCCCGATACGACGGGCTGTTTACGGGTCGTGAGATAGACTAAACAGCGGGCAGCGGACGGTGGGAGTGACAAGTGTGGCGGGATTCAGATGGACTCGCTGATCACGGCCGCGGCGCGTGCGCTCGCGGCGGGTGATCCTCTCGGTGCACTGAACCGGGTCGCCTTGCGTGACGATGCACCTGCGCTCGCGCTTCGAGGCATCGCCATGGCGCAGCTCGGCGATCTGGTTCGAGCCAAGGCTCTGGTGCGAAGTGCGGCGCGTGCCTTCGGTTCGAAAGAGCCCATGGCCCGCGCGCGGTGTGTCGTCGCCGAGGCCGAGATCGCGCTCGTCTCGCGCGACCTGGGCTGGCCTGCGAAGGCGCTCGACGCGGCGCGGGCGACGCTCGAAGAGCACGGCGACCTCGTCAACGCCGCGCATGCGCGGCATCTCGAGGTCCGGCGTCTCCTCCTGCTGGGGCGCCTCGACGAGGCCGAGCGCGCGCTCGCCGCGCTCGACCCCACACCCCTCCCTCCCGCATTGAGGACCGCCCACGAGTTGGTGGTCGCGGGGATCGCAATCCGGCGCCTGCGGACGCAGGCGGCGCGCGCCGCGCTCGCCCGGGCCGAGCACGCGGCGCGCCACGCACGGATCCCTGCGCTGACGGCGGAGGTCGAAAGCGCCGTCCTCGTCCTGAGCACGCCCGCCGCGCGTCTGATTGCGCGTGGCGAGGAGCGGCTCCTCCTGCTCGCGGAGGTCGAAGAATTGCTGGCTTCGAAAGCCTTCGTCGTGGACGCGTGCCGTCATGCCGTGCGCGACGAGAGCAAGGTGGTCTCGCTCGCAACGCGTCCGGTGCTGTTCGCGATCGCCCGCGCGCTGGGCGAGGCGTGGCCGGGAGACGTACCACGGGACGTGCTCGTCGCGCGCGCTTTCGGAGCGAAGCTCGCCGATGAATCGCACCGCGCGCGGTTGCGCGTCGAAATCGGGCGGCTCCGGACGATGCTGCGGACGCTGGCCGACGTCAGCGCGACGAAGCGAGGCTTTGCGCTGGCGCCGCGCCGCGCCCATGAGGTCGTCGTGCTGGCGCGGCCTGTCGAAGAGGAGCATGCGGCGGTGCTCGCCTTCCTCGCCGATGGTGAGTCCTGGTCGAGCTCGGCCCTTGCGCTTGCGCTGGGAACGAGCCAGCGCACCGTGCAGCGGGGGCTCGAGTCGCTTGCCGCACAAGGCAAGGTGCAGTCGTTCGGCCGCGGGCGTGCCCGTCGCTGGACGACCCCGCCCGCGGCGGGATTCACGACAACCTTGTTACTCCCGGCTCCGCTGCCGATTGACTAGGATGGCCTCATGAATAGATCAAACGCCGAGATCATCCGTGAATATGGACCCTTTCCGGGCGTCGACCACGTCCATGGCGTCACGTACGACGGCCGGAACGTCTGGTTTGCTGCTGGAGACACGCTCAACACCTTCGATCCCGCGAGCGGGAAGGCGCTGCGCTCGATCGATGTCGCCGCGCATTCAGGAACGTCCTTCGACGGCCGGCACCTGTTCCAGATCGCCGAGGATCGCATCCAGAAGATCGATCCGGAGACCGGCCGTGTGCTTGCCACCATCCCGGCGCCTGGCGGCGGCGGTGACTCGGGGCTCGCGTGGGCCGAAGGGACGCTCTGGGTCGGGCACTATCGGGACCGGAAGATCCATCAAGTCGATCCCGAGACCGGGGCGATTCTTCGCACGATCGAGTCCAACCGCTTCGTCACCGGGGTCACCTGGGTCGACGGAGAGCTCTGGCACGGCACCTGGGAAGGGGACGAGAGCGAGCTGAGGCGGGTTGATTTCCACACGGGAGAGGTCCTGGAGAGGCTCGAGATGCCCCCCGGAGCGGGTGTTTCAGGGCTCGAGTCCGATGGTGGCGAGCAGTTTTTCTGTGGAGGAGGAGGGAGCGGGAAGGTGAGGAGCGTCCGCCGGCCCAGGCGCTGAATTCAGCGCGTCCTTCGAGCTACCGCCAAGAACCCAAGAATCGTCTGGCCCTCAGTCCAGGCCCCTCAGTCCAGGCCACCAAGGCATGGACGCTGTGAACGCCCGCACATCCACCCAGGGTGCCGTGTCGTAGAGATACTATGAATATGACGCGAGGATTTTTCGTGGCTCTCCTGTTGGCATCGATGGGTTGCGGCGCCGGACAGCGGGAAGCTCGCCTCCCTTTGCGAGCTCCTTCGGTATCTCGAACGTTCGGCGCCGGAGGGGAGACGCTGCGGTACCTGGTCCTCGGCGACAGCACGGCCGTCGCCGAGGGGGGCGACTATGAACAGGGGATCGCCGTCGAAACCGCCGGGCATCTCGCGCGGGGCGGCCGTAGGGTCGAGCTGACGAACGTGGCGGTTTCCGGCGCCAGGGTCCATGACGTCCTGACCGAGCAGCTTCCCCGTGCCGATCTCGCTCATGCCGATCTCGTGCTCGTGGATGCCGGAGCCAACGACGTCATCCATATCACCCGCTCCGGCGCGGTCGCGCGGGACCTCGAGCGGATCGTGAAGACGCTCCTGCGGGCGAACTGCAAGATGAAGATCGTGATCACCGGTTCGCCCGACATGAGCGTGCCTCCCCGAATCCCTCGCCTGCTCCGGGGTCTGGCAGGGGTGCGCTTCCGCGCCCTGAACCGGATCGCGAAGGAGGTCGTGAAACGGCATGCGCTGACGTTCGCGCCGATCGCGGAGAGGACAGGGCCCATTTTCGCGCGCGACCGCACGCTCTTCAGCGCCGACCGCTTCCATCCGAACAATCGTGGCTACGGTGTCTGGATTCCGGTCCTGAATGAGGCTCTCGATCAGGCTCTGGCTGATCAGCCCGGCCATTGCCCTCCTTGACCCCGCGGGCTGGTCAGGTCTCGACACCGGCAGCCCGCCGGGCGTCAGGCGGGCAAGGCCGACTCGGGCGCATCCTGCCGAGGCTTCCGGCGCAGGATCGCGGCGGAGAGCAGCGTCATGATGAGCCCGACCGGGAACACCTCCATGAAGGTGATGGCGGAGTTGAAGAGGGGATTCTGGTAATTCTTCGCCAGCCCGGCCATCTTCGTGGCCGACTCCCGGATGGCGGCCTCGCTCTCGCCCGCCGCGCGCATCTTGGCGAGGACGTGCGCGCTGTATTGGTCGAGGAAGTGGGGGAAGAAGTTGAAGTAGGCGATCTCCCAGGCGATGACGTACATCGCGCAGGTGATCAGGGTGATCAGGATGCCGACCTGGAAGGCCTTGCCGAAGCCGATCGCGCCGCCGGCGACGGTGTTCCGGTAAGACCGGATACCGAAGAAGACCAGCAGGAACGAAAGGACCATGGAGCTGTAGCCGACGATCTCGCTGTGGTCGAAGTCGAGGGGCCCCTTCACGAACAGAGGGGTCATGATCAGGGCCACCAGGATGGAGCCCGATGCGAGCCCGAAGCGAAGAACGATTTTTTGCATTGCAGTTTCCTCCCTTGTTGGCCCGCATCCTAGGGGGCCGGTGCGGCGCCGGTCGTCCTCCGTTCGGGTGATTTTCGGTCCGGAGCTCCGGAATCATCCTTTCGTTGACCCCCGGTTGACCCCCTGATCCGGCCCCGGTCAGGGGATCAAGCCGAGCTCCCGCCCTTTCAGCACAGCCTGGATCCGGCGGTTGACCCCCAGCTTGTCGAACAGGCGGGAGGAGTGGGTCTTGACCGTGTTCTCGGAGACGAAGAGCCGCTCGCCGATCTCCCGGTTGCTCAGGCCTTCCGCGATCAGCCCGAGGATCTGGTGCTCGCGCGGGGTGATTCCGAGCTCCTTGAGCTTCCCGGCGTCGAGCACGAAGGGCCCGCCCTCCGGGATGCGGACCTCCTTGATCACCGTCACCTCCCGGGACCGCGACCCCTGCAGCCCGAGGTAGATTCCCAGCGCGGAGAAGATCGCCGCCACCAGACCGCCATAGATCTCGCCAGGGTACGCGCGGACGACATACTGGTATTCGAGGACCTTGAGCAGGGCAAGGAGCACCCCCCCTGCCAGCCCGTAGAGGATGACCCGTCTCACGGGCGGGAGCATAACGTGCCTGCGGCCGCATGTGCTTTCTCGGAGGGGCCGGGGTAGAATTGACGCAGTCACTGGATGGGCCCCTGGCCCGGAGGTCCGCATGAGCTATCTGGGGATGTTCGCGCTGCTGAGTCTGCTGATCGTGATTCACGAGCTCGGCCACCTGATCGCGGCCCGGCTGGTGGGCATTCCGGTCGCCGGCTTTTCGGTCGGCTTTGGTCCGAAGTTGTGGGCACGGCGCTGGGGGCAGGTGGAGTATGCGCTGCGCGCGCTCCCCCTGGGTGGCTTCGTGGCCCAGGCCATCACCGATGAAGAGGAGCTCAGAGCTATTCCCTTGAGGAAGCGGCTCGTCTTCTACCTGGGCGGTCCGCTCGCCAACCTCGTGGCAACCCTCCCTCTCTTCGCGGTGCTGAACGGGACCACGCGGGGCCTGTCGTTCCAGCAACTGGTCGTCGCGCCGTTCTTTCAGGTCGCCGCCGCTTGCTGGCATCTCCTGGAAGCCCTTCCCCGTCTGTTCGTCAGTCCGGATTCGCTTTCGGGAGTGGTCGGGATCGTGGTCGAAGGGGGCTGGCTGGCCCGCACCGGCATGGCTCTGGACATCGCGATCTCCCTGAGCATCTCGCTGGCGGTGCTCAACCTGCTCCCCATCCCGGTGCTGGATGGCGGGCAGATCACTATGGCCTGCCTGGAAAAGGCCTTCCCGCGCTTCGAGAGGCTTCGGGTCCCCTTGACGGTGCTGGGCCTGGCGGCCCTCGCGGCCCTCATGGTCTACACCAACGTGCACGACGTCGTCCGCCTCTGGGGATGAGGCCGATGGCCGCCGTTCAGGCCCGGGCCGGTCTAAAATGCCGGCATGGAGCTGGCCGAAGCCTTCATCTCGTTCATCTGTCTGGTGAGCCTGATCGTGATCCTGCTCGAGGCGCGGCGGTCCGGCGGGCTCCGGCGGCCGCTGCCGGTCGCGCTCTGGGCGCTGAGCCTGGTCCTGCTCGCGATGTTCGCCCTGCTGCGGGTGCTGGTCAACCTGGACGTGTGGAGCGACGCCCGGATCCTGATGGGGATCCTGGGCGTCGGCAACTTCCTGTTCGGCAGCGCGTTGCTGGTTCGCTGGCTCGCCTGGACGACGAGGAACCGGAGGGGCGGGGGAGAGCGGTCAGGCTAGCGTGACGTGGATCTCGCCGACGCCGCAATCCACTTTCACCCGCGAGCGGCCGGCCCCCTTGTTCCAGTTGATCTGCCGCGAGATCAGCCCTTCGCTGGAGTAGCGCCGGCCATCCGCGACGAGGCTGGCCTCGCCGATGCCGGTGTCGATGTCCGCCGAGCCGATCGCCTCCTTCGGCAGCGTGATGCGGACCGCGCCGACGCCGAGATCGGCCGTCACGTCGCTGGCGATCCCATCGATGCTCAGCTCGCCGACGCCGAGATCGGTCCGCAGCGGCAGGTTGCGCGGCACGTGGAGAATAGCGACCACGTTCAGGCCCTTGATCCCGCCCCAGTGCGGCCAGTGGGCGATCTTGACCTCGAGCTGGTCCCCCTTGGTGTTGTAGACGAGCCGCAGCTCCCGCGCGGCATCCTCGCAGCGGCTGCCCGGCTTGTCGCAGACGATCCTGACGTCGACATCCACCTCGCGGTTGTCCCACCCCGTAACCTGGACTTTGCCGACGGGGAAGTCCAGGTGGATCTTGCTGGCGCTTCCCACCGGGATCTGCTGCCGGAACGAGCGGAGGGTCTCCTTCGCGCCGGCGGATGTGGCCCAGAGCAGCGCGGCGGCTAGAATCAATAGAGTCTTCTTCATGATGGGTTCTCCTTCCTGCTCAGCCCTACGAGGGGAACCGCGCCAGGGTTCCAGACCGGCGGCACCAATTTTGCGATGACGATTTAAGATGAATACGGCCATGGACCCCCAGACCGACGCCTTCCAGGAAGCTCACCTCGGGGAACGCCCCATCCGCGATCTCGGCCTGACGATCGCGGGGACGCTCCTGGAGCCGGTGATCGCCGAGTTCGAGCGGGAGCTCGAGAGGGCCGGCATCCGCCGGGTGCGCCCGCGCTTCTATCTCTCGACGGAGTGGGGGGTGCCGTTCGGGACGGTCGCCATCGCGATCCCGTTCTATCTCGCCCGCGCGGATCTGACGGCGATCCACGCCGAGCGGACCGGGCATGTCGAGGGGCTCGGCCGCTGGGAGCTCCTGCGCTATCTGCGGCACGAGATGGGGCACGTGGTCAACTACGCCTACCGGCTCTACGACCAGGAGGACTGGGTGCGCGGGTTCGGCCCGATCACCCGGCCCTACCGGGAGGAGTACACCCCGGAGCCGTTCAGCCGCCGCTACGTCCGCCACCTGCCGGGCTGGTACGCCCAGAAGCACCCGGACGAGGACTGGGCCGAGACCTTCGCGATCTGGATGACCCCCGGGCTCGACTGGCGCGCCGAGTACGCCGGCTGGCCGGAGGCGCTCGGCAAGCTGGAGTACTGCGACCGCGCGATGGGCGAGCTGTGCGCGATCGATCCGCCGGTGACCGACGACGAGCTGGACGAGGACGTCTCGGAGATCCCCTATACGCTGGACCAGTACTACCGCTCCTGGGAGATCGAGGCTGGGGAGCTGCCGGGCCTGGACGGCTCGCTGCGCACCATCTTCGAGGATTGGGGGCGCCCCGAGGATCTCTCGACCGACGCGCCGCGCCGTCCCGCCTCGGCGCTGATCCGCCGTCTCGCCCGCGACCTGCCGGCCGATGTCTACCGCTGGACCGGCCACTTTCCGGAGAAGACCCGCGTCCTGCTCAGCCACCTGGCCGGCCGCGCCGATGCTCTGGAGCAGGTCTATCCGGAGGATCGCGAGATCCCGGCGATCATCTCCCTGACGACGCTGGTCACCGCCCTGGCGATGAACCACGTCCACCGGGGGAGCTACGTGCCGTAGTCACGAGGGCGCGGGAGGAGGCGTGATTACTTTCCGTACCGCTCCACCGCCAGATCCACGATCCGCTGCACCAGCTCCGGAAACTCGATGCCCATCGCTTGCGCCGCCATCGCGAACTCGCTCTCCGCTTCCAGATAGCAGCTCGCGTTGACCTCGATGACGTAGATCTCTCCCGATTCGGTCAGCCGCAGGTCGACCCGGCCATAGTCGCGCACGCGCAGGGCGCGGTAGGCGTCGACGGCGGCTTTCTGGAGCTTCGCCCGCAGCTCGTCCGGGATGTCGGCCAGCACCGACTTCGTCCCCTTGTATTCGACGCTGTTCTTCTTCCACTTGGCCTTGGTGCCGGCGACGTGGGGGATCCCCTCGGGAAGGCCGGAGAAGTCCATCTCGACCGGCGGAAAGGCGACCGGCTGCCGGTTGCCGAGGACGCCGACGTAGAACTCCCGCCCCTCGATGTACTCCTCGACCAGGGCGCTGTCCTTCACCTTCTCGTGGATCATCAGGACGCGTTTCATCAGCGAGGTCGTTTCATGCACCAGCGACTCGCCGTCGATGCCGATCGAGGCGTCCGCGGTGAGCGGCTTGACGAAGAGCGGCATGCGCAGATTCCCCGCCGTCTCGAAGTCCGCGTCCTTGGAGAAGATGGCGAAATGCGGGTAGAGGATGTCTTGCTCGAAGGCGAGCACCTTCTTGGCGAGGCCCTTGTCCTGCCGTAGATAGAGCTCGCCGGGGCCACCGCCGGTGTAGCGGAGGCCCAGGAGGTCCATCACGCCGGCCACGGCGGAGTCGCCGCTGACGTAGTCGCCGAAGGTCTCCACTAGGTTGAACACGATGTCCGGCTTGCGCCGGGAGAATCCGGAGACGAATTTCCGGAGATCGTTGTAAACGCCGAAGATCGAGACGCGGTGCTTCTGCTTGCGCAGGGCGGCCGCGACCTGGTCGACCACGACGTCGTAGGA
>JBDSHF010000350.1:0-5219 GCA_039918595.1 Thermoanaerobaculia bacterium | reverse complement strand
ATCCGGACCGACGGTTAGCGCGGCCCTTCAGGCCGCAGCAGGTTCCAGGGTCACCCGGATACCCAGGGCGCTGCCCTGGGCTAAAGGAGCCCGGGCCTTTGGCCCGGTACTGCGGAACTTGGAACCTGTTATTTCAAGGTTGACATCCCCTCAGAGCCGCTTCAGCACCAGCACCGTCGTGTCGTCCGCCGGCGGGCCGTCCGCGCCGGCGTACTTGCGCCAGTCCGCGAAGAGGGCTTCCAGAATCGCGGCGGCCGGCCGGGCCCCGAGGGTCCGCAGCAGCTCGCGCGGGCGGTCGTAGCCGTAGGCGTTCCCCTGCCAGTCGGTGGCTTCGAACAGCCCGTCCGAGCAGAAGAGGAGGACGCCACCGGGGGGGATGCGGATCGTGGTCTCGGCGTAGCGCCGGTCCGGCCCCTGGCCGAGGGGGAGCCCGGACAGGGCGATCTCGGCGACCTCGCCGTCCGCGGCGAGGAGCGGGAACGGGTGACCGGCGTTGGCGAGGGTTCCCTCGCCGGTGGCGAGGTCGAGCCGCAGCAGGGCCAGGGTGGTGAAGTTGCGGTGGGCGCGGTTGCGGCGCAGCACGCGGTCGACGCTGTGCAGCACGCCGGCAGGGGTGACTCCCGGATGGATCAGGCTGGTCAGCGCGGCGGCCGTCATCGCCTGGGCGATGGCGCAGGAGTAGCCATGGCCGGCCACGTCGCCGGCGGCCACCCAGAGCCGCCCCTCCTCATCGAGGAAGTCGAAGAAGTCGCCGCCGGCCTCGGTCGCCAGCAGCGAGCGCACGGCGATCTCCCACCCCTCGATCGTGGGCGGGCCCTCCGGCAGCAGGCCGAGCTGCATGCGGGCGAGGAGGTCCATCTCGTAGCGCAGGCGATCTTCCTCCTCGATCCGGCGGAGGAAGGCGGGGAGCTGCCGCCCCTCGCGCTCGATCTGCTCGGACCGGCTGAGCCCGATCCACCCCAGCGCCAGCAGGGCGGCGGCGGAGCCGGCCGTCACCACGGCGGGCACGGGCAGCCAGGCGAAGTGACGGATCGAGAAGACCGCCGCGGGCAGCAGGAAGGAGGCGACGGCCGTGATCAGCAGGGCAGTCAGACCGAACCTGCGGAGGACCCAGACCAGGAAGGCGCCCTGGGCCACGGCGATCAGGATCTGAACCGGCCAGGGCTGAAAAGGGGCAACGAACGGCCCGACGGCGAGGAAGCCGAGCAGGAGAGCCACCCAGGACGCTCGGCGTTCGGGTAGAAAACGCAGGGTGAGCGCGACGATCGTGGCGATCACCGCGGCGGTCAGAACGCCGTCGCTGAAGGGATTCGATATTTTGAGGACGGGGATGCTCAGGCTCAGGCGGATCGGCCAGGCGCCCGGCAGTGCCGCGACGAGCGACAGGGTCACAAGGCGGAACCCGGCCAGCAGGGCTCCCAGCCCCATTCCGTAGAGCAGGGCGCGTCCACCCCGGGGGCCAAGGCGGCGTGCCCGCAGCAGGTCGAGGCTGGTGGTGAACCCGGGCTGGATCGAGCGCAGGAACGATTCGCCGGCCGACCAGGCCGCCACGAGGCAGAGCGCAAGAAAAATCGCTCCGGCCGCGTTGCCGGCCCCCTCCTGCCATGAAGCCGCCGCGGCGGCTCCGGCGAGCGTGACCACGAAGCTGAGGGTGGCCAGAAAGAGGCCGTTGGCGAAGTCGATCCGCCGGCGGTAGAGGAGGCGGAGGAAGAGCCATGCCGTGACGAGCACGCAGAGAACGGAGCTCATCACGGGCAGGATGATGGGTGCGGAATTTGCCCAGCGGTCCTTTTCCGGATGGCGACCGAGGATCTGCCGGCGAAGGCTCGCGCCGCCGCCGTTCCCGATCTTGACGTCGATCCGCTGGGGCGGATCGCTCCCGGGCAGGTCGTAGGCGACCTCGGTTTCCCCTTTGAGCGAATGGCGCTCGCCCAGGCGCTCTCCAGAGGCGAGCAGCAGGCGGACCATGGGGTCGATCTGCTGGCGCGGGACCGGCCCTTTCGCACTGAGCCAGCTCAGGGCCAGGGGCTCGCCCCCGGGAGCCAGATCGATCTGGAGCCGCCGCGATGACCTCTCGCCGGCCAGGAGGGCCGGGTGGAAGACCGTGATCCGCAGACCGGCGCCCAGCCTGGCCTGGAGGTCCACCCCGGCGCGGTCCAGCCGCCTGGACGTCCGGCTCGTATCCCCGTCCGAATCGTTGTCGGAGTCTTCGCCGGCCAGAGAGACTCGCGGCTTCCCGGGCGTCAGCCGCACGCCGCCCCGACCGGCCAGATCCCGGTAGCGCTGGGCGTAAGCTTCCTTGCTTAGCAGGCCGGAGTGCCATTCGGGGAGCCAGGCTAGCGCCAGCGCGATCCCGGCGGCGAGGGCCAGGGTACCCAGTCCGAGGGTCAGGAGCGGTCGGAGGATGGGAGGGCGGAGATTCACGGGGTTCGTCGTCCAGTCTCTCATACGATGTCCTTCATACGATGTCATGGCGGGCCGGGTTACGCGGTTTGCTAGAATCCCCCCTTCACGCTTCGCCAACCCTGATTCTGGGAATCCTTCGCATATGAATTCGAACGTCCGCTCCCTGCTCCTGGTCTTTCTGGCCCTGGCCGCGTTCGCCTCGGCGCCGCTCGCCGCGCAGCAACCTCCCAAGAAGCTGGTCATCCTCGGCTTCGACGGCGCGGACGCCAAGCTCACCGAGCGGTGGATGAACGAGGGGAAGCTGCCGAACCTCGCCAAGCTCCGCGCCCAGGGGGCCTTCTCGCCGCTGCGGCCGACGATCCCGTCGCAGACGCCGGTCTCCTGGTCCACCTTCGCGACCGGCCTCAATCCGGGCCGGCACGGCGTCTTCGACTTCCTCAAGCGCGACCCCAAGCAGTACAAGCCCGAGTTCGCGGCCGCCCAGGAGGGTCATGCGGCCTTCCTCTTCGGCACGAACAACGGCTGGGTGCTCGGCCTGATCGCGGCGGTGGTGGTGGGGCTGCTCTTCCTGCTGATCCTCAAGCTCTTCCGGCTCCGTCCGGCCCTGGCGGCGGCGATCGCCGGAGTGCTGGCGATCGCCGCGGGAGTGGCGACGGGGGTCGCGGCGGGGCGCCTGCTGCCGGCGGAGCGGCCGATCGCGATCAACAATCAGCATGGCGACACCTTCTGGCAGCTCCTCGGCCAGGCCGGCAAGCGGGTGAAGGTGATGCGCATTCCGGTCACCTTCCCGCCCAAGGAGTTCGAGCACGGCGAGCTGCTCTCCGGGCTGGGCGTGCCGGACCTCTCGCAGCGCATCGGCAAGCCTTTCTACTTCACCTCCGAGCTGTTCTTCACTCCCAAGGGGGGTGGCGATTTCTCGGTCGAGATCGTCGAGCTGGTGGACAACAAGGGGACTATCGAGACCGAGATCAAGGAGGTGCCCGACGAGATGTTCCACAAGAAGTCGGAGTCCTACCACATCAAGATCCCGATGACCCTGACCGTCGCTCCGGACCGCAAGAGCCTGCGCATCCAGGCCTCGGGCAACGACATCACGCTGAAAGTCGGGGAGTGGAGCGGCTGGGCGCACTTCGCCTTCCCCTTCAACTCGCTGGTCAAGGCCAACGGCATCGGCAAGTTCAAGCTGCTGGCGCTCGACCCCGAGATCAAGCTCTACCTCTCGCCGCTCGACATCGATCCCACGAACCTGCCGCCGGGCCTCGCCCTCACCACGCCCCCGAGCTTCGTCAAGGATCTCACCCGCGAGCACGGCCTGTTCAAGACCCGCGGCTGGATGATCGACACCTGGTCCCCCAAGGCGGGGACGATCGACGAGCAGACCTTCCTCGACGACGTCAAGCAGACGGTGGACAAGGACAAGGAGATCCTCGCCGGCGCGCTGGCCAAGGACGACTGGGACGTGCTCGTCCACTACTTCGAGTTCACCGACCGGGTGCAGCACATCATGTTCCGCTTTGTCGACCCCAAGCATCCGCTCTACAACGCGGAGGGGGCGGCGAAGTGGGGGGGCTCGATCCTGGAGGCCTACCAGGACATGGACCGGATCGTGGGGGACACCATGGCGAAGCGGCCGGACGCGGCGCTCATGGTCGTCTCCGACCACGGCTTCGCCTCCTTCCGCCGCGGCATGAACTACAACACCTGGCTGGTGCAGAACGGCTTCATGACCCTCAACGGCCAGGACGCCAAGCGGATGAACCTGGAGGACCTCTTCGATCAGGGGAACTTCTTCGTCAACGTCGACTGGTCGAAGACCAAGGCGTACGCGCTCGGCCTCGGGCAGATCTACATCAACGAAGCGGGGCGCGAGGCGAAGGGGATCGTCAAGCCGGGAGATGAGTACAAGCAGGTGGCGGCGCAGATCAAGCAGGGCCTGGAGGCGTTCGTCGACGCCGAGACCGGCGAGCATCCGGTGGCGCACGTCTTTACCCGCGACGAGGCCTACAACGGCGTCTACGACCCGGTGCTGATCCCGGACCTCATCCCGTCGAACAGCGAGGGATACCGCGTGGGCTGGCAGGACAGCCTGGGGGGCATCGCCAAGACGATCACCGAGCCCAACCTGGACGTCTGGAGCGGCGATCACTGCTCGGTCTACCCGCCCCTGGTGCAGGGAATCCTGTTCAGCAACTTCAAGCTGAACACCCAGGGCGGCGCCTACATGGGGGACGTGATGCCGACCATCCTCGACTTCTACAAGGTGAAGCCGACGACGAATCTGGATGGGAAGAGTTTGCTGGTGAGGTAGGCCCCGCCTGATTGGAGCGTCCTGCCCTTCGAATCCTCACCCTCGGTCCCTCTCCACTCCGTGGAGAGGGAGGGCTCTTCGATCAAGGTATCCTCTCAGCAACGGGCCCTCCCTCTCCCCCCGGGAGAGGGACCGAGGGTGAGGCCTCGGAGGGCAGGCCGTCCCCAAGGCCAAGGACGTATGGACTGGCGCGCCTTTCCCTACCGCCCCTCCCTCTCCACCAGGGCCGCCTGTGCCCGCTGCCGCTCGTACTCGGAATGAATCGAGCGGGCGGCCTCGAGGTATGCGTCGCGCGGGGCGCCGGCGAGGTTGTATTGGCCGGCGATCTCGACCAGCAGTGAGGCGCGCTCGTAGTCGGACTCGATTCCGTGGGCCGATCGGAGCACCAGGGCCAGGGAGGCGGGGGTGAGCCTGCCGCGGCTCACCAGGGCGGTGAGCGCCTGCTTCTGCTCGTAATCGGACTGGATGGACGCCGCGGCCTCGGCGTACGCGGTGGACAGGGATT
>JBDSHF010000349.1:0-7702 GCA_039918595.1 Thermoanaerobaculia bacterium | reverse complement strand
GCGGCAGGCTCGATCGAGCTCAGCGATCCGGCCGGAGACATCGAGCCCCTGCACAGCTCCGGCGACAAGGACTACCCCGGCTACGACGTGGTGAAGCTGGCTCTCGCCAGCGACGGCAAGACGCTGGCGATCAGCGCGACCCTGCACGACCCGCCGGGGCCGTTCGCCTCCGAGGTGCTCGAGCTCTTCTTCGACACCGACAGGCAGGCGGGCACCGGCGCCCAGATGATCTTCCCCAAGATCGGCGGCTTCGAGTACAAGGCCCAGCTCGACGCCTGTATCGACTACAGCGACAAGAGCGGAGCCTGCATCGGCGGCACCAGCGACGCCAAGGTGAAGGCCACGGCACACTATGGCGCGATCGACCTCAGCCGCTACACCGGCAAGGGGCCCTACGACAAGGAGGACGTCGTCGACGCCCTCGGCTTCCCCGGCCGGAAGGCCTCGATCAAAACGCCGATCGGCTCCGACCTCGTGGTCCGCGGCGCGATCGACTACGCCGACCTCAAGGTGAAACCCGGCCAGACGATCCGTATCCTGGTGCGCGAGGGGTCGTCGTCGGGCTTGGCGGGGTACTTTCCCGAGATTCTGCTGACTTTGAAGTAGGGGCGCGGCCGGGGGTCGCCGCATGGACTTCAACTCCCTTCGGAGCGCCGGGCGATACGATAGGAGCGCCATGACCGCCATCCGCCCCGCCACCTCCTCGGACCTCGAAGCCGTGCTGGCCCTCCACCGGGATTTCTTCGCGGAGGAGGGCTACGCCTTCCGCGAGGAGGAGTCGCGGGCCAACCTGGCCCGGCTGCTGGAGGAGCCCGGGCTGGGCCGGATCTTCGTCATGGACGAGGACGAAAGGGTGATCGGCTACCTCGTCCTCACCTTCGGCTTCAGCCTGGAGTTCGGCGGGCGCGACGGTCTCGTCGACGAGCTCTATGTCTCCCCCGAACACCGGGGGCGCGGCCTGGGGACCCGGGTCCTGGACGCCGCCGAGGTGGCGTGCCGCGAGCAGGGGATCCGCGCCGTTCATCTCGTCGTCGAGCGCTACAAGGATGGCGCCCAGGCGCTCTATCGCCGGATGGGATTCGTGGCCCACCAGCGCGACGTCATGACCAAGCAAATCAGATGACTCAACGGATCGAATAGAGCTCCCCTACCGCCGCCGCCGCGCTTCCCGGTCTACCGTGCGCACGAACCGGTACAGCCCGAAGCAGGCGAGCAGGAGGATTCCCGAAATGACCGCCGCCGGCAGGACCCCCTCGCGATGGCCGGCGAGGAACCCCTCCAGCGTGGCGGTCAGCAGCCACATCTGAACGATCAGCAGGATGGCGATCAGCGCGAGCGCGCCGTCGATGGCGGTCAGCCCCCGGCGCTGGGGTACGGGACTGGATGGAGGCTCGGATGGATGTTGCACGGCTCAGGCCCCCTCGGTCTGGAGATCGACGCCCACCGCGATCAGCCGGTCCCCCTGGCGCCGCAGCAGGATGCGCGGCAGCGGACGCTGCGGCGGCCCCTGGAGCACCCTACCGTCCCTGGCCGAGAAATACCCCAGGTGGCAGGGGCACTCGAAGCGGCCGTTCTTCGGCGCGTAATAGACGGCGCAGGAGAGGTGCGTGCACTTCTGGCTGTAGGCGGCGAACTCGTTCTCCGACGGCCGGATCAGGATGCACGGATCGTTCGGCCCGGGATAGGTGAACAGCCGGCTGCCGCCCACCGGGATCTCGCCGATCAGCGCCACCGGCTTGATCGGATAAACGGCCCTGCCCGTCAGCCAGCTCCGGATCAGGATCCAGAGGTTGCCCGCGAACATGCCGGCGCTCGTCAGCACCAGGAACTTGGCGAACTGGCGGCGGTTCACATACCGCTCGTCGGCCGCGAAGATCGACACCTCTTCGCGCCAGAGCGGCTCCTCCCCGTCGTTCCGCAACGGATTCATCCTCCGGCCTCCTTCTCCCACAGGAAATCGACGATATCCACCGTCAGCGCGATCTCCTCCGGCGGCAGCATCATGTAGACCTTGGTGGTGACTGTCTGGCGGCCGAACTGGAAGACGTTGACCGGCTTCTCCCGCCGCTCGCGCTCGATCCGCTCGGGGGTCACGTAGGACAGCGCCTGGCTCGGGCAGACGGTGGCGCACATCGGCCGCTTCCCCACCGACGTGCGGTCGTAGCACATGTCACATTTCATCATCAGCTCAAGCTTCGACATCATCTTCGGAATGCCGAACGGGCAGGCGAGCACGCAGTTCGAGCAGGCGATGCAGCGGGGCTTGAGCGCCGACTGCACCACCCCGTCCTCCCCCTTCTTGATCGCGTCCGCCGGGCAGACCTCGGCGCAGGTGGGGTCGTCGCAGTGCATGCAGATCGCCGGCACGGTGGCGATGCTGTGCGCGCGGTCGAGGTAGTCGACGGTGATCATCGGCACGCCTTTGTGGGTGTCGCACTCGGCGCAGGCGTTGACGCACGCCTGGCAACCGATGCAGCGCTCGGGATCGATGTAGAACTCGTAGCCGAACACGCTATCTGCCCCCCTGGTCCGAAGCGACGATCGGCAACCCTTTGCGCGGTTTCGGCACGCCCGGCGGCAGCTCGGTACGCACCCACTCCGGCGCCCGGGCCGCCTTTTCGATCCGGCAGGCCGAGACCTTGAACTCCGGGATCTTGCTGCGCGGATCGAGCGTGCGGTGAGTCAGCCGGTTGGCGCTCTGGCCGCCGGGCCAGTGGTAGGCGATGAACACCGTGTCCGGCCGGATCGTCCGCACCACCGACGCCTCCAGCGTGATGGCGTCGCGCCGGGTGGTGATCGTCACCCAGTCGCCGGTGGCGATGCCGGCGGGCTCCGCCAGCCGCGGGTGGATCTCCAGCCGCGGCCGGGGAAACTGATCGACCAGCGCGCCGATCCGCCGCGTCTGGGTGCCGGAGAGGTACTGGCTGACGACGCGCCCGGTGGTGAGGAAGATCGGGAAGGTCGCGTCCACCGGATCGCCGCTCGGCCGCCAGTCGGTGACCTGGAAGCGGGCCTTGCCGTCGGGATGGAAGAACCGCCCCCCCTCGAAGAGCCGCGGCGTGCCCGGATGGTCCGCGCTCGGGCAGGGCCAGAAGACGCCGAGCTCGGCGTCGATCCGTTCGTAGGTGATGCCGTAATAGTCGGCGACGCCGCCGCGCGAGGCTTCCCGCAGCTCCGCGAAGATCTCGCGCGGCTCGCGGTACGGAAAAAACCTTTCTTTCCCCAGGCGCTTCGCCAGCTCGACGTAGATCCGGCTGTCCTGCCAGGCGTTGCCCGGCGGATCGACCGCCTTCTGGATGTGGAGCACCCGCCCCTCGGCGCTGCAGACCACCCCCTCCTCCTCTTCCTGCAGGCTGCCGGCGAGGACGACGTCGGCGAACTGCGCGGTCTCGGAGAGGAAGAAGTCGACGACGCCGAAGAACTCCAGCTTTTCGAGCGCCTCGCGGACGTAGTTGGCGTCCGGCAGCGAGACCATCGGGTTGAAGCAGATCGAGAGCAGCCCCTTGATCTCGCCGCGGTGGATCGCTTCCATGATCTCGACCGCCGAGAGCCCGGCCTGCGGGATCTCCTCGGGGGCGATCCCCCAGACCCGCGCCACGTGCTCGCGGGCGGCCGGATCGGAGATCGAGCGCTGCCCCGGCAACTGATCGCATTTCTGGCCGTGCTCGCGCCCGCCCTGGCCGTTCCCCTGGCCGGTGACCATCATGCAGCCGGCCCCCTCGCGGCCGATGTTGCCGGTGGCGAGCGCGATGTTGATCACCGCCAGGCAGTTCTCCACCCCTTTCGACTGATGCTCCAGGCCGCGGGCGTGGAGGATGATCGCCCGCCCGGCGCCGCCGATCCAGCGCGCCGCCTTCTCGACGGCGTCCGGCGGCACGCCGGTCTCGCGCGCCACGGTCAGCGGATCCCAGGCCTCGGCCGACTTCGCCACCGCCTCGAAGCCGGTGGTGTGGGCGTCGATGAAGGCGCGGTTCTCCAGGCCGTCGCGCAGGATCACGTGGAGGATGCCCATCAGCAGCGCGAGGTCGGTGCCGGGGCGCAGCGGCAGGTAGAGATCGGCGTTGCGGGTGATCGGCGTCATCCGCGGATCGGCGACGATCAGCCGCCCCCCCTGGTCGCGGCAGCGCCAGATGTAGCTGGTGGTGATCGGCGCGCACTCGGCGATATTGGCGCCGATCACGAAGATCACCTCCGCCTTCGGGATGTCGCTCCACGGATTGGGCGAGCGGTCGACGCCGAAGGCCAGCTTGTAGGCGGTGCCCGCCGAGACCATGCAGAGACGGCCGTTGTAGTCGATGTGGCGGGTGCCGAGGGCGACGCGGGCGAACTTGCCGAGCAGATAAGCCTTCTCCGTGGTGAGCGAGGCGCCGCCGTACATGGCCACGGCGTCTTTCCCGTACTTTTCCTGGATCTCGGTGAGGCGCCGGGCGGTGAAGCCGAGCGACTCGTCCCAGGTGGCCTTGCGGAAGCCGTCCGGCGCGCGCAGCAGCGGATCGAGCAGGCGGTCGGGATGGCCGTTCTGTAAGTAGCGCTTGACCCCCTTCGGGCAGAGCATCCCCTGATTGAACGGGAACTCCTCCCAGGGCTCGAACCCCACCACCTGGTTGTCGCGCACCTTGAGCTGGATGCCGCACTGCTGGCCGCAGAAGCAGCAATGAGTTTTCACCAGGCGGTCCGGCGGCTTCTCGCGCTGCTCGTCCCAGCCGCCGGTGGGCGTGTAGTTGAGATGCGGCCCGTAAAGAGCGATCAGCTCTTCGTAGGGGATGGGACGTTCAGCCATGGATCGGCGCCTCCTCGTAGACCGCGTTCGCCGCGTCGGCCGCATTATTGGCCGCATTGGTCGCGGGGTGCTTCAGGCGGAGCTGGGCGGTCGCGATCGTCTTCCGCTTGCAGGCCGGGCAGAGCTCCTGCCAGTTGCCCGCGGCACCTTCCACTGTGGAATCGAAACCGTACTCGAAACCGAGCTGCGCGAGGCCGAGCTTCAGATCGTCGACGTGCATCCGCGAGGCGAACCGCTCGCCGCATCGCGCGCAGAGCGCCCCCGCCCCCTCTTCCCCGGCCTTTTGATAGAGCTTCACGCCGAGCTGCGCCGGCCGCTGGAAGATGTGAAAAAACTTTCCAAACGGCAGGAAGAGCAGCGCCGCGACCACCGTCACCGCGTGGATGATGGCCAGAAATCCGTAGAAGCCGCCACGCAGCCAGAGGGTCGAGGCGGTGAGCGCCAGACCGGTCACCGAGATGGCGAACAGCAGGATCAGCGGGAAGAAGTCGCGGCCGAAGTCCTGCACCGCTCCCGCCCCGCGGTCGCGCATCCGCCGCCAGAGCGAAAGGGTGATCCCTCCGAGCACCATCACCGCCGCGACGTCGAGCCCGTGGAAGAGCAGCCACGCGACGATCGTATGGAGGGTGAACGAGCCGGTGGGAAAACCGAACAGATAGGTCACGTAGCTCCCCTGGTCCTGGCCGGCGCTGCGAAAGTGGATCCAGCCGAAGACCAGGGGAAAGGTGATCGCCGCCGCCAGCAGACACCCCCAGGAGAGGAGCATGTGCATCCACCAGCGCAGGGTCGAGCGCTTGCGGATGAACGTCTGCGCCGCGAGATGGGTCCAGACGGCCGGCAGCAGAACGCCGAGGCTGCGCACGACGCCGCGCTGCCGCATGAGCTGCCAGCCGCGCTGCCAGTAGATCCGCGTCGGCGGCTTCTGCAGCCAGACGAAGTAGTGGTAGGACACCCCCCAGGTGGCGAAGATCACGGCGAAGGTATAGATCACCAGCGCCGGATCGAAATTCGCCAGGTTGCGCGAGCCGACCACGATCGCCGCCGCCAGCAGCCCCGTCCAGAGCGTCGCCCACGCGCCGGCGCGCACCCGCTCCGAGGCGCGCCGGTGCGCGGCCGGAGCCGAGGTCTCCCGCGCCTCCTGCCGCGTGAGGAAGACCCGCCGGTTGATCCCGGCGAGCAGCAGCGCCATGGCGGCGAGCAGCACGAACCCCGGCCAGATCACGCCCAGGCGGTCGCGGAAGACGCCCAGGAGCAGGGGCGGGAAGAAGCCGCCGAGGCCGCCCATGGCGCCGACCAAGCCGGTCACCGTGCCCGTCTCCTTGGGGAAATACTCCGGCACCAGCTTGAACACCGCGCCGTTGCCGGTGCCGAGCAAAGCCGCGCAGCCGAGCGCGCCGACGGTGAACGGCACCATCGCCGGCCAGGTCATCAGCAGCGCGAAGGGGGCGACGCCGAGGAAGACCACGGCGAGCACGCGGGCGCCGCCGATGCGGTCCGCGAGCCAGCCGCCGGCCGGGCGCATCAGGGTCGCCAGCACCACGAATCCGGCGGCGCGGAAGCCGGCGTCCGCGGCCTTGAGGCCGAACTGATCCTTGAGCAGGCTCGGCAGGTAGATCGCGAAGGCGACGAAGCCGCCGAAGGTGAGAAAGTAGAAGAGCGAGAGCACCCAGGCGAGCCGCTCCTTCCGCAGCACGCCGAGCATCTCGCCGACCCCTTTCGGGCGTGCCGCCGACGGGGCGTTGCGCGCCAGCAGGCCAAAGGCGATCCCCCAGGCGATGAGCAGGACGGCCATCCCCTGGAACACCGGCTGCCAGCCGATCCGCGCCGCCAGCAGCGGCCCCAGGAAGACCACCGCCGACTGGCCGATGTTCCCCAGCCCGTAGACGCCGAGCGCCGAGCCCTGGCGCTCCGCCGGGGTCCAGCGCGAGACGAAGCCGACGCCGATGGGGAACGCCGAGCCGGCGATGCCGAGGAAGAAGGCGACGAGGAGGAGATCCTGGTAGCTGCCCGCGAACGGCACCAGCCAGGCCGGGGCCGCCACCGCGAGCAGCAGGACCGTGAACACGGCCCGCCCGCCGAAGCGATCGGCGAGCATGCCCATGGGGAGCCGCAGCAGAGAGCCGAGCAGCACCGGCACCGCTACCAGCAGCGCCGTCTGGGTGGCGGTCAGCGAGAACATCTCGCGGAACCGGGGCGCGAAGGCGCTGATCAGCCCCCAGGCCGCGAAGCTGACCGCGAACGAGAGCGTCCCCAGGATCAGGGGACGGGTGTTGGAGGGTTGCGGAGCCATGCGCAACATGATGGCCCAGTTATATCGCAGCGCGAACCACCCCGCCGGGTAGCCTGTGGGGTGAGTGCCTGCCCCCCGTCCGCTGAGGAGATATACTTGTCTGATGAAAGCCCACAAACTCGCGGCCGATAGCCACATTCTCTACGACCGGGAAGCCTCCAGGAAACCCGCCAAGCTCAGGGTGAACGGCGATCTCCTGGAGAAGGCCCGTGAGCTCGGTGTTGACCTCGATACCACCCTGGAAGAAGCCCTCGCCCTGGAGGTTCACAGGCGGCAACGTGAGGCCTGGCTGATGGAGAATCGCGAGGCGATCGCGACCTACAACGAGCTCGTGGCGCGGGATGGCGTATTCAGCACCGGCTTGCGGGGCTTTTGATGCCCCAGTTTACCGTCTGCCGGAACAAGAATCCCCAGACTCTTTCAGCGGCCCCCTTTCTGCTGGACGTTCAAAATGACCTGTTCCGTGACCTGGAAACTCGGGTCGTGGTTCCTCTCTGCCCGGTCTCCGCAATCCATGGCAAGCCGCTGAGGCTCTTGATGCCCGTTCTCGAAATCGAGGGAGAGCGTTTCGTCATGCTGACACCCCAGATGGCAGGAATCCCAAAGAGCGAGTTGGGAGCTCCGGTCACCCG
>JBDSHF010000348.1:0-7087 GCA_039918595.1 Thermoanaerobaculia bacterium | reverse complement strand
CCCTGGCTCCACTCCTTGCGGGCATAGGTGAGGAAGCTCCGCAGGGCGTGCGGGTCGGACACCCCGCCGTTGAACGTGTCCATGATCTGGTCGAGGTCGGCCACCATCGCCGTCAGCCCCTGCGCCCGCCGCAGGTCGGCCAGGCGCTCGGCGGCGGCGTGGAGCGCCGGGGGAGCGATCACCAGGTACTCGGCGCGGTTGCCCGCCGAGAGCAGCGACGGCGCGGTCCAGGAGCGGGCGGCCGGGGTGGCGAAAGCCAGCGGCGCCGCCGCGAGATACCTGCCCTGGAGCGAGGGGGCGAAGCTCAGGCCGTAGCCCGAGGCACCGTCCGGCCCGACCCCGGCACCCGTGATCCAGCGCGGATGGAGCGGGTCCTGGACGTCGATCAGCCGGATAGAGGGGGAGGAGAAGCCGGTGACCGTCACCTGCGAATTGCCCCCCGCCGGGAAGGCCAAGGCGTCGGCGGCGGCGCGGAACGCTCGCGGATAAGAGAGGTCGAAGGAGTCCACGTAGATGATGCTGTAGGGCGCGCCGTCGCCGGTGAGGGCGGTCACCTCCACCTGGTTGCCGCTCTCGAGCAGCGTGCCCGGCGGGATGGCGAACTGCCCCTGCTGGGCCGTGATCCCGGTCCAGCTCACTTCGCCGAGCGGCGTGCCGTTGAGCGACACCTGAGCCCGGTGCTCGCCGGTGATGCCGCTCGCCGTCGCGCCCTGGAGGGAGACGGCGAGCGAACCCTCACCCTTCCCCGCGAAGCCGGGCGCGTCGAGCGTGAAGGTCCGGTGGCCATAGGTGGGATCGCCACCCTGCAGGAACTCCCAGTACCAGTAGTCCGACTCCGGATTGGGCGAGATGACGGTGGCCGCGAAGACGTCGCGCTCGACGTGACGCGTCTCTGCGAACGTGCCGCCCACCTTGGCCGGCGCCGCGCCGGCGGGCACCTCCGCCATCAGCAGACCCTGCCCCTTTTCCAGCCGGTAGACGCCGGCATCCGTATAGAGGCTGTCCGGCGCCTCGCCGTAGAAGAACAGGCTCGGGCCGAGGTCCCTGACCTTGCCGCCGGTGACGACGGCGGCGGGATACCAGGCCACCGGCTGGCCGCCGCGGGAGAGTGAGAACTTCCCCTTGGCGATCGCCTGGCCGGCCTCGGCCTGTGTCATGCCGAGCCAGGCGCCGACGGTGGCGGCGCTCAGGGTATAGAGGCCGGTCTGGCGCACCGAGAGATGGACCCCGTCGACGCTCGCGGCGACGCGCTTGAGCCCGGTGGGGGCTGAATCGGCGGCCGCCGGATCCGCGCCGTGGCGGGTCGCCGGGTGGGCACCGCGCTCGTAGTCCGCCTTGGCATTGCGGGAAGCCGTGCGCGAGTCCGGCCGGTTCCAGTCGACCGCGGCCGCGAACGGTCCATGGGTGCGGCGCTTGCCGCCGGCCTCGACCTCCACCAGCCGGTAGACCCGCGGCTCATAGGGGGAGGCCCCCGGGTCGACGAAGCGGTAGACGCCCCCCTGCGGCGCGTGGAGCAGCCCGAGGAGCAGCTCGCTGTTGACCCGCTGCCAGCGTTGCGCCGCGCCGTCCCAGCGCTGGACGTAGAAGCCCACCGTCCCGGCTTCCGAGGCGGTCTTCCACTCGAGCAGCACGCCGCCGCCGTCCGCCCGCGAGGCGCGGAACCCGGAGATCACGGCCTCGGTCAGCAGCCCCTGCGTCATCGCCAGCTCGCAGAGCGGTCCGAAGGTGAAGGTCGCCCGCGTCTGCGTGGTGTTCCCCGTCTCGTCCAGGTACTGTGCCTTCGTGCCGTTCGAGGCGGGAGTTCCCGTAACCGGGATGCGCTGCCCCGCCGAGGTGGGGGTCACGTTGACCTGATAGGTGAGGATCGACGTCGCCCCCGCCGCCAGCGTGCCGGGGTTCCAGGTGATGTTCCCCGTGCCGCCGACCGCCGGCTGGCTGACGATCGTCCCCTGTCCCACCGCCGCGTTGCCGGCGTAGACCGCGCCGGCGCCGGGGATGTTGGCGGTCACCAGGTTGGCGGCGGAGAAGACGATCGGCCGCGTGGTGGGATTCACCACGCGCACGGTGACCTGGTAGCGCGCCGTCTGGCCCACCGGCGGCGGATTGGTGCCGCTCTTGAAGGTCAGGAGCTGCTCCACGTAGGGCTTGACCGGGGCTGTGCCGGCGTTGGTCGGCAGATAGATGCGGAAGGAGTTGGTGACGGGATTGGCGATCGGCGGGTTCGCCGCCGCCTGGTAGTTGCCCACATAGAAGTCGGTGTAGTTGCCGTTGGGCGTGCTGCCGACCAGATAGGAGTTGATCGTGAGATTCGACTGCCAGATCCCGTACTCCGTCGACAGTTGATCCGAGGTCCAGGGGTTGATCGTGTCCAGGTTCCAGACGTCGTCCATCGACAGGGCGGCGCTGGCGACGGTCTGCGTATAGGCGCCGGTCCGGCTTGTGTAGACGATCGAGCCGACGTTGCCTCTGTTGCTGTCATAGTCGAAGTCGTTGGACGAAGCGGTGCAGCCGGAGGTGATGTAGGGATAAAGCGCGTAGGTGCGCGAGCTCGTGCCGCTCGCCGGCGGGTTGACGCCGAACCCGCCGATCGAGTCGAGATAGACGGGAAGCTCCGTGCCGCCGGCTCCGGAGATGCCGTCGTGTGCGCGGATGCCGACGGCATTGATGTCGTCTCCCGCCGTCGTCGCCGCCGTCATGTCCACCCGCAGCTCCCAGTGGCCGGCGCGGATGCCGTTTTCCTTGATCTCGAGGTTGTCGATGAAAAGGAAGTCGTTGTTGCCGTAGCCGGTGATCTCGATGAACCGGACGCGGGTGTTGGCGGCGATCGAGGAGCTGATGTCGTAGCTGCGGGACGTGGCGGCCAAGGGGCCGTTGAAGGTTTCGAGATTCGTCCAGGAGCCGCCGCCGTTAGCGGAGATCTGGACGGCCATCTGGTCGCCGGCATCGACGCCCGTCGTCCGGAGATTGAAGCTCAGGGTGGCGCTGGTGACGCCACCCGTCAAGAGATTGACTTCCCGCTGGATGATCGAGGGGTTGGCGTCGTTGTTGTCGCCGAGCCTGAGCTCACCTCCGGTCACCCGCATCTGACCGCCGGTCGCGCTGTTGTCGTCGTTGGTCTCGAGCCAGTTCGTCGCCCAGGGGATCGTGCCGTCGCTGTTGTTGTAGGCATTGGCCGAGAAATTGTCGCGGGCCGAATCCCCCGTGGAATCGAACAGGGTCGTCCAGACATTGTCCGAGCCGGCGGGGGTCGTGGTGTTGCCGCTCGCGAAGCTGGTGGACCGCGCGGTCCCTTCGGGGCCCAGCAGGCTGTAAGCCGCGGCGGAGTTGTAGCCGCCGCGGTCGCGGTCGCGCCCGGCCGTGGCCTCGGTCGCGCCGCCCAGGCCGAGGTCCGGATCGAAGACGTCCACCACCAGCCGCGTGAGGCCGGGGGGGACCTCGAGGAAGTACCGGTATGGCGCATTGAGCGTCGTCGAGACGTATTCGCCGTTGGCGGTGGGCGTGCCTCCCCCCTGCAGCGTTTGCAGCGCCGTCGTGCCGGTCGAAGCGGCGTGCAGGGGGAACGGACCGGCGATCACGGCCGCGGCGAGCAGCGCGGTAATCGAACGGACGACGGAGCGAACGGCGGAAAAATGAGTCATCGCGGACCTCGGCGAAACACAACTACACACAGGGGATACGGAACCATAATAGACCCAAAGGGTTCCTCCGTCAATCACTTACGAGCTTTTGGGCCGCCGGTCGCTCAGACCCCGCGCGAGGTCAGCACGATCTTGACCGTCCGCAGCAGGACCGACAGGTCGAGCCAGAGCGTCCAGTTCGCCATGTAGGCGAGGTCGTAGCGCAGCTTGTTCTGCGGGCTGGAGTAATAGTCGCCGTTGACCTGCGCGAGGCCGGTCAGGCCGGGGGCGAGCGAGAAGCGCTCGGCGTAGCCGGGCACCTCCTTCAGGTAGCGCTGCACGAAGCCGGGGCGCTCGGGGCGCGGGCCGACCAGGCTCATCGACCCCTGGAGGACGTTGAAGAGCTGCGGGAGCTCGTCCAGCCGGAAGCGGCGGAGGAAGGCGCCGATGGAGGTCAGCCGCGGGTCCCCCGGCTGCGATAGCACCTCGCCCGACTCCGCCTCGGCGTCCAGGCGCATGGTGCGGAACTTATAGAGCGTGAACGGCTTCTGCCCGCGGCCGACGCGCGTCTGGCGATAGAGGATGCTGCCGGCGGAAGTGGCGCGCACCGCCAGCGCGCAGGCCGCCGCCACCGGCGAGGCGAGCAGCAGCAGCCCCAGGCCCGCGGCGAGATCGAGCAGCCGCTTGAGCGGCCAGTTGATCCGCCACTCCGTCTCGCGCACCACCTCGATCAGCGGCAGGTCGTGCACCCAGCGGTAGCGCATGCGGCCGATCAGGCTCTCGAACGGCCCCGGCAGCAGGAGAACGCTGGTGTGGTCCGGCCGGGTGCCGGCCAGGCCGTCGATCAGCCGCGTCTGCCAGGAGTCGCTGCTGCCCACCAGGAGGATGTCGTCTATCCGCCCGTCGGCGAGCAGGTCGGGGAGATCCGCCGTCGTGCCCAGCAGGGGACCGAGGGCGGGCTCCGTCCGGTCCGCCGGCGATTCGCCGGGGATCGAGACCCACCCCGCCACCTTGAGGCCGTGCCAGGGCTCGCGCTCGAGGGTGACGGCGAGCTCGCGCGCGGCGGCGTCGGCGCCGGCGATCGCCACCCGCCGCTCCTTGTGGCGCTCGGTGCGGTCGAGCAGCAGCCGCCAGCCGAACAGCAGGGTGAAATCGAGGACCACGAACAGCAGCACCACCGAGCGGGGGAACTGGCGGCTGGCGAGAAACCACCAGGCCATCAGGGCCATCGCCTGGAAGGCGGCGGCGCCGGCGAGGCGGCGGGCGATCTCGCTCCGGCTGCGCGGCCGCGGAGCGTCGTAGAACCCCAGGAAATAGAGCGTCGCGAACTGCAGCAGCACCACCACCAGCCACTCCCGGGAGAGGAAGCGCAGCCGGTCTCCCGGCAGCAGACCCCGGGTGCCGGGGATCGGCACATAGAGGCGCACCAGGAACGCGGACCAGAGCGCGGCGACAGCGGCAAAGCCATCCCCCGCCAGGCGCAGCCACCGCCGGTGGGACTTCATGGGGCGGACTTTATAATGATTGGGCCCTCATCACCCCGGCCCTCTTCTCCCGTCCCCTCCCGCCCTCCCTCACCGGGAGAAGAGGGAGCAGTTCGCTGAGTTAGCTCAATTCGTTTTGTCTTTCTCCCCTCTCCCGGTGAGGGAGGGCGGGAGGGGACGGGAGAGGGGCCGGGGGTGAGGGTTCGGTCCTTGACCCCCCGCTCCCCTGCGGATACGCTGCATTCCTCCGATGAAAGTCACCGAACACCTCGCCACCGCGGATCATCCGCTGATCAGCTTCGAGATCATCCCCCCCCTTCGGGGTGGCGATGTCAAGGGACTGCTCGCGCTGATCGACGATCTCGTCAAGTACCACCCGCCCTTCATCGACATCACCAGCAACGCGGCCGAGGTGATCTACGACGAGACGCCGTCCGGCATCCAGCGCCGGGTCAAGCGCAAGCGGCCGGGGACGCTCGGGGTCTGCGCGCTGATCCAGAACAAGTACCACATCGACGCCGTCCCCCATATCCTCTGCCAGGGCTTCACCCGCGAGGAGACCGAGGACTTCCTGATCGAGCTGCGCTACCTGGGGATCGACAACGTCCTCGCCGTGCGCGGCGACGACAGCGGCTTCAAGAAGCCCCTCCAGTATGGCCGCAGTGCCAACCACTACGCCTGCGACCTGGTGGCGCAGATCGACGCGATGAACCGTGGGCGGTACATCGAGGAGGACCTGCTCAACGCCGAGCCCACCAGCTTCTGCGTCGGCGTCGGCGGCTACCCCGAGAAGCACTTCGAGGCGGCCAACCTGCGGCTCGACGTCCGCCGGGTCAAGGAGAAGGTCGAGGCCGGGGCCCACTATGTGGTCACCCAGATGTTCTTCGACAACCGGCACTACTTCCACTTCGTCGATCTCTGTCGCGAGCAGGGGATCGACGTGCCGATCATCCCGGGCCTGAAGATCCTGACCTCGGCAAAGCAGCTCAGCTCGGTCCCGCGCAACTTCTACGTCGAGGTCCCCGCCACGCTGGCCGACGAGGTGCTCGCCAACCCCGAGCACGTCGCGGACATCGGCGTCGAGTGGGCCCTGAAGCAGTCGCAGGAGCTGCTCGAACGCGGCGTCCCCTCGCTCCACTTCTACGTCATGCAGAGCGCGGCCGCGATCAAGAAGCTGATGGCGCGGCTGAAGATGTAGACCCTACCGCCGCGTAAAGATCACCTTCGCCGGGTTGCCGGCGGCGATCGACCGCTCCGGAATCGGTCCGGAGACCACCGAGTTCGGGGAGAGGATCGACCCGCTCCCCACGTCGGCGCCGTCGAGCAGCACGCAGCCGGCGCCGATCCAGACGTCGCTCCCGACGCGGATCCCCTTCGCCGAGACCTTCTCCTGCAGGCGGATCGGCACGTCCAGCCGGTCGTAGCGATAGTTGTTGCCGATGATCGAGACATTCGGCCCGATCAGGCAGTCGTCGCCGATCTCGACCCCCGCGGTATGCGAGGTGATGACGCAGCCGTTGGCGATCTCGACGTGGGAGCCGATGGTGAGCGGGCCGTCCGTCGCCTTGATCTTGGTGAACGAGCCGACGACCGCCCTATAGCCGATCCGGAGCCGCGGGGTGATCTCCACCTCGGCCCGGGGGCTCACCTGGCAGCGGAACTTGAGCCAGGCCTGGATCGTCACCACGAATCCGGGAACGAGGAAGCGGCGCGCGACGGTGCCCAGGCGCATCAGGCCGGAAGGCGCTCCATGACCAGCCGGCGGATCGTCTCGAAGCGCTCCATCTCGCCGACCTCCCGCATCGTGAAGCGGATGCCGAACGTCTCCTCGAGCGCGGAGATCAGCCGCAGATGGGCCATCGAATCCCAGGACGGCGCCTCCTCCCGCTGAAATCCCTCCCCGATCGCCGCCGGATCGACCTCCAAAACCTCGGCCATGACGTTCTTGATGCGGCGTTCTGCTTCCACGTAGACCTCCCTGGGACG
>JBDSHF010000347.1:0-3124 GCA_039918595.1 Thermoanaerobaculia bacterium | reverse complement strand
CTCGCCGGTCACGTCCCTGACGCCCATGATGCGCCAGTACCTGGAAATCAAGGCGCGGTATCCCGACGCCCTGCTGATGTACCGCATGGGCGACTTCTACGAGATGTTTTTCGAGGACGCCCGGGAGGCGGCGCCGATCCTGGAGGTGCAGCTCACCGCCCGCCACAAGGGGACGGAGAGCGAGGTGCCGATGTGCGGGGTGCCCCATCACGCCCTGGAGGGGTATCTCGGCAAGCTCCTCGCCGTCGGGCTCAAGGTGGCGATCTGCGATCAGATCGAGGACCCGGCCCAGGCCAAGGGGCTGGTCAAGCGCGACGTGACGCGGGTGGTCACCCCCGGCACGATCTCCGATCCCGGGCTGCTGGAGGGGAAGGAGGAGAACTTCCTCGCCGGGCTGGTCTGGGAGCGTGAGGCGGGGGCGGGGGCGTTTCTCGACCTCTCGACCGGGACCTTCTTCGTCCGCCGCTGGCGCACCCCCGAGGAGGCGGTGGAGGACCTCGCCCTGCTGCGGCCGCGCGAGGTGCTCTTCCACTCCGAGCGCGGCGAGGAGGGGTTCCCGATGGAGATCGTCGAGTGGGCCGAGCGCGAGTGCCCCTGCCGGACGCCGCTCGCCGGCGACCGCCTGTTCGAGCCCCAGCGCGCGGGCGAGCTGCTGCTGCGCCAGTTCGGCGCCGGCACCCTGCGCGGCTTCGGCCTGGAGGAAGGGGAGGCGGCGGTGAAGGCGGCGGCGGCGGCGCTCGCCTACGCCCAGGAGACCCAGAAGAGCGGCCTCTCCCACGTCCGCGGGCTAGCCGTGCGCGAGGCCGGCGACCGCCTGGTTCTCGACGCCTCGACGCTCGCCAATCTGGAGGTCTTCGCCAGCCAGCGCGCTTCCGCCGCCGGCTCGGGGCGGCGGCGAGGCACCCTGCTCGCCGTGCTCGACCGCACCGTCACCGCCCCCGGCGGCCGCACCCTGCGCGAATGGCTGCGCCGGCCGCTGGTCGACCCCGAGGAGATCGCCGGGCGCCATCGCGCGGTCGGCGCGCTGGCGGCGTCCAACCCGCGGCGGGAAAGCCTGCGCGAGCGGCTGGCGCGGATGGCCGATCCCGAGCGGCTGGTCGCCCGCGCCGTGCTCGGCACTCTCACCCCGCGGGAGGCCGCGGCCCTGCGCGACGCCCTGGCCGAGGCGCCTGTCATCCTCGACGAGCTGGCGGCTCTGGCGGCGCTCGATCCCGGCGCCGCTCCGCTCCTCGACCGTCTGGCCGAGACCGATCCGCTCCCCGAGCTTCACGCCGAGCTGGCGCGGATGCTGGAGGCGGCCCCGGCGCCCAACCTCCAGGAGGGGGGCGTGATCGCCGCCGGCGTCGATCCCGATCTCGACCACTACCGCTCGCTGACCCGCGACAGCAAGCGGCACATCCTGGCGCTGGAGGTGCGCGAGCGCGAGCGCACCGGGATCTCGTCGCTGAAGATCCGCTACAACCGGGTCTTCGGCTACTACCTGGAGGTGACGCGGGCGAACCAGGAGCGGGTGCCGGCGGATTACATCCGCAAGCAGACGCTGGTCAACGCCGAGCGCTACGTGACCCCGGAGATCAAGGAGCTGGAGGAGCAGATCCTCTCCGCCGAGGAGCGGCAGGTCGAGCTGGAGCAGAAGTTCTTCCGCGAGCTGACCTCGAGGATCGCCGCCGAGTCCGCGGGGCTGATCGAGCTGGCCGAGGCGATCGGCGCCCTCGATTCCCTCGCTTCCTTCGCCGAGGTGGCGGCGCGGCATCGCTACGTGCGCCCGAAAATGGGGCTCGCCGGCGCGCCGCTGATCATCCGCGAGGGGCGGCATCCGGTGGTCGAGCAGGCAAGCCGCGACGCCTTCGTGCCCAACGACGCCGAACTGGACGGCGAGGCGGCGCAGATCGTCCTGCTCACCGGTCCGAACATGGGGGGCAAGTCGACCTATCTGCGGCAGGTGGCGCTGATCGTCCTGATGGCCCAGGCGGGGAGCTTCGTGCCGGCCGACGAGGCGGTGATCGGGGTCTGCGACCGCATCTTCACCCGCGTCGGCGCCTCGGACGACCTCGCCCGCGGCGAGTCCACCTTCATGGTGGAGATGATCGAGACGGCGAACATCCTGCGCCACGCGACCGAGCGCAGCCTAGTGATCCTCGACGAGGTCGGCCGCGGCACCGCCACCTTCGACGGCCTGTCGCTCGCCTGGGCGATCGTCGAGTATCTCCACGAGAACCGGCAGCCGAAGACGCTGTTCGCCACTCACTACCACGAGCTGACCGAGCTCGCCTCGCTGCTGCCGCGGGTGGTGAACCGGACGATGGCGGTCAAGGAGTGGGAGGAGCGGATCGTCTTTCTCCGCCGCGTGGTGCCGGGGAGCGCCGACAAGTCCTACGGCCTCCACGTGGCGCGGCTGGCGGGGCTGCCGCCGTCGGTGATCGACCGCGCCGGGGAGATCCTGGCCAACCTCGAATCCCCGGAGTACGACCCCACCGGCAAGCCGCGCCTCGCCCGCGGCAATGCGCCGGACACCGGCGAGCCCGCCCAGCTCACCCTGTTCGCGCCGCCGGAGCAGGTGGTGGCGGGGGTGCTGCGGGGGGTGGACGTGAATCAGTTGACACCGCTGGCGGCGCTGAATCTGGTGCAGAGCCTGAAATCCAGGCTGGGATAGTTGGGCTCCTACCTATAAGATCCCGCGCATGAAACCCGCCGATCAGGTGTTCGTGGGCATCCCCGGCCCGGAGCTCGACAAGGTGTCCGCGGAGATTCTGGCCACCCACCAGCCGGGCGGGGTGATCCTGTTCAAGCGCAACGTCGAGGACGAGGAGCAGCTCAACGAGCTGGTGACGGCGCTGCGGCGCATCCTCCCCGAGGCGGTGCTGGCGATCGACTCCGAGGGGGGGCGGGTGGACCGGCTGAAGGACGTGGTGGGGCCGGCGCCGTCGGCGGCGCTGCTCGCCCGGCACTCGCGGAGCTACTCGCTGCATGCCGGGAACTGGGTGGCGCAATCGCTGCGGCTGTTCGACATCGACGTCGACTTCGCGCCGGTCGTCGACCTCGACCGCGGCCTCGCCAACAACGCCCTCGACGAGCGCTACTTCGGCGCCACCCCGGAGGAGGTCATCCCGCGCGCGCAGGCCTT
>JBDSHF010000346.1:0-11445 GCA_039918595.1 Thermoanaerobaculia bacterium | reverse complement strand
CACAGCGCCTTCCCCGCCGAAACCCACGTGGACGCGATCCTGGAAGCGCTGGCCAACAGCGACGGGCTCTCCGAGCGGCGGCTCGAGGAGATCGTGAACCTGCGCCAGGGGCAGATCGAAAAGGTTTTGAAATTCCTTTCGGTGGACAACCCTTCGCCGGTCCTGAAGGAGGGCGCGAAGTGGCTGAGAACGCCCGTCCCCTACGACATGGATCACGAACGGATCCAGCGGCTGACGAACCAGCGCGCGCAGGAGTGGCAGGAGGTGCAGGAGTACATCGACACGCCGGATTGCCTGATGGTGTTTCTGGCCCGGTCGCTGGACGACGAAAACCCGCGGCCGTGTGGAAAGTGCGCCCGCTGCCTGGGCCGGCCGGTGATCGACGAGGGCTTCAGCCATCGGCTGGCGGTCGACGCCTCTCTCTATCTCCGGCGCTCCGATCTGCCCCTGGAAGGCAGGAAACAGGTCGCCACGGGAGCGTTCCCCAAGTACGGATTCAAGGGCAACCTGCCGGAGGGGCTGCGCTCCGAGACCGGCCGGATTCTTTCCCGCTGGGGGGACGCCGGCTGGGGGCGCCTGATCGCCGAGGACCATTCCGCGGGCTGCTTTCGAGGCGAACTCGTGGACGCCGTCGCCGAGATGATCCGGGATCGCTGGCGCCCCGATCCCCCACCCGCCTGGGTGGCTTGCGTCCCCTCGCGGAGGCATCCGGAGCTGGTTCCCGACTTCGCCTGGAGTCTGGCGCGACGGCTCGGGCTACCCTTTGTGGACGCCGTCCAGAAGGTGCTCGACAACCCGCCGCAGAAGCAGCAGCAGAACCGCTTCCATCAGTGCCACAACCTCGACGGCGCCTTCGAGGTTCGCGAGGGCATCCCTTCGGGAGCGGTGCTGCTCGTGGACGACATCGTGGATTCCGGCTGGACGATGACGATCGTCGCCGCCTTGCTGCGCCAAGCGGGCAGCGGACCGGTCTTGCCGGTGGCACTGGCCACGACGAGCGCGGGAGGTTGACCTCATCATGAGCGCCAGCCCGCAGACCCAGGCCATCCTGCTGCTGACCGTCGCGTTCACGAAACCTGCCCTGGGGAACCCCGAGCCGCTCACACCCGCCGAGTGGGGGCGCTTCGCGTCGTGGCTCAAGAATCAGGAGAAATCTCCTGAGCTGCTGCTGACGAGCGACGATCCGATGGCCTTTCTCCAGGGCTGGTCGGACGATTCCATCACGCCGGGGCGGGTCCGCCACCTGCTCGGGCGTTCGGGCGCCATGGGCCTCGCCCTGGAAAAGTGGCAGCGGGCCGGGCTCTGGGTAATGACGCGAGCGGATCCCGACTACCCGGCCCGGCTCAAAAAGCGCCTGAAGCTCGAGGCGCCCCCCCTGCTGTTCGGCTGCGGCGACCGTGGACTGCTCCAGCGGGCCGGAATCGCGGTGGTCGGCTCGCGAGCGGCGAACCAGGAGGAGCTTGGCGATGCCTTCCAACTTGGAGCCGAGATCGCATCGCAGGGGTTCTCCGTCGTCTCCGGCGGCGCGCGGGGGGTGGACGAAGCGGCGATGCTGGGCGCGCTCGAAAGCCAGGGCACCGCGGCCGGAGTGCTGGCCGACAGCCTGCTGCGCGCCGCGACGTCCGCGAAATACCGCCAGGGATTGATGGGAAAAAGCCTGGTGCTGGTCTCCCCTTTCAATCCGGAGGCGGCCTTCGACGCCGGCAACGCGATGACGCGCAATAAATATATCTATTGCCTGGCGGATGCCGCGGTCGTGGTGACGGCCGGCAAGGAGAGCGGCGGCACCTGGAACGGCGCGACCGAAAACCTGAAGCACGGATGGGTGCCCCTCTGGGTCAAGGAGCACCCCGATTCAAATTCAGGAAACGCAGCGTTGGTCCAGCAAGGGGCGCGATGGCTGACGGCAGGCGATCTGGTGGTCGCCTCGCTGGCTTTCCGGAAAAATCCAGACGATGTCCGTCTCCGAGAGTGATCGGGACGCCCAGGCCGCTACACTGAGGGGGTGGGCTCCGTGGATGTACCGCGGAAGAATGACTTCCCGAAAGGAGGAAACCCATGGCGGAGAATGAGAGCCCTCCCCTCCCGCCCCGGGAGCGGCCCCGGGCGGTCCGGCTGACGATCGCCTACAGCGGTGACCAGATGGAGCTGGTCTCCCGGCAGAGCGTCGCGATGCGGGTGCCCCCGTCGGACCCTGTCGAGAGCTTCGCGGAACGGGCCGGCTTCTGGGTCGATCTCAAGGACGAGCAGGACCAGACGCTCTACCGGCGGGTGATGCACGACCCGATCCGGCGGGACATCGAGGTCTTCTCTCCCGATCCCGAGCAGACGGTCCAGCGCGCCGCCGTGGCCGAGCCCCAGGGGGTCTTCTCGGTGGTCCTCCCCGAAATGGAGGCGGCGCAAGCGGTGTCCCTGATCGGCTCCCCCCCACCCCGACCGCCGGACGAGCTGGCGATCGCGGTGGAAGGGGTCCAACCGGCCCGGGAAATCGCCCGCTTCGATCTCAAACCCAGGCGTTGAGGACACGGAGGCACGGTTATGGGAGCCGCGGACGGCAGAGTGATCGGAACGAGCCGAATCGTCGACAACGGAGACCCTTCCGAACGCTGGAACGTCGTGATCGTCTCCGAAGGGTACCTTGAGAGTGAGCTGCCTCAGTTCGAAACGGATGCCCAGAGCTTCGTCGACCTGCTGGCGGTCACTCCACCGTTCGATACGTTGATGGAGGCCATCAACGTCTTCCGAGTGGACGTCGCCTCGACCGACAGCGGAGCGGACGATCCCGCGGCCTGTAGCGGGAGCGGAGCCACGGCCGCCACCTTCTTCGACGCCTCCTTCTGCAACCAGGGCGTTCAGCGCCTGCTGATCGTCGACAACCGGGCGGTCTTCGAGGTGGTCAACGCCGAGGTGCCCGAGTGGCAGATGATCCTGGTGATCGTCAACTCCCCCGTCTACGGCGGCTCGGGCGGACAGGTCGCGGTCTTCTCGCTCGCGGCGGGAGCCAATGAGATCGCGCTCCACGAGATGGGACATACGGCGTTCGGCCTCGCGGACGAATATGAATACTTCGCCGGCTGCGGCAGGGACGTGGACCGCAATCGCCATCCGGCCCTGGAGCCGACGGAGCCCAATGTCACCATCGATGCGAACCCGGCGACGATCAAATGGAAGGATTTACTGACCCCCGGGGCGCCGGTTCCCACCACCTCGAACCCGAACTGCTCGCAATGCGACTCGCAAGCTTCTCCCGTTCCCCCGGGGACGGTCGGAGCCTTCGAGGGGGCGCACTACTTCCACTGCGGCGCCTTCCGGCCCGCGTTCGATTGCCGGATGCGGGCTCTCGGCCGCCCCTTCTGCCTCGTCTGTCAGCAACGGATCCGCGATACGCTCGCACCGTTCCTTCCTGTCTAGGAACCTAAGAAAGCTGCAGGGGTCTGACGATGACGCTTCCACCCTCGATAACTTGCAGATTCAACTCGTGACCGTAGAGCAGATTCATGCCAAGAAGGGGTTCCGTGTCGGCGGCATCAACGGCGATACGCCGCAGCTGGCCATTCCAGAGAACGACCGCCTCGTGAATATCGAAGGTGATCTCGCTTCCATCCCCCAACACAGCGCGGCCGTTTCGGCGGAAAGGGAGGCCCAGCGCTGAAATGAGACCTGGCGGAAGAGTGAGATAGCCGTTGAAACCCGTGTCGAGCACGGCCTCGACCGTCTGCTCTCGTCCTTGAAGACCGCGCACCGGGAGACGCAGGACCGCTTCGCGGTAGGTGTTCACCCAGCCCGAGATCATCGCTCTCAAGCCGCCGTCGTTTTGAAGCGTGGACCGAAGCGACGGGCGTAACGGGACCCTACCTGCCGGGTCCAGACCTGCGCATCCGGATGGCGGGCGAGAAGACGATCCGAGGCCGCGACTTCGTCCCGGTCTACCTCATAGTCCCCAGTTTCAACGTCGATAAGGGCGCATTTGCCTTCGGCTTCCGGGCCGAGGCGCGGCAGGACTTCGCGCTCGTAGATCTCATCGCCTCGCCGGGCGACCTCATCTCTGCTGTAGCAGGGTATCATGGCCACGAAACTTTTCTCCTCTCGCCGGAACGCTAGTCTACCATTTCCGCCTCTCGCCGTACCACCCACGTCGTCATGCACCGCTGGTCCTGAACCACGGTGGTCTTCAGCGGATCGAGCAACGTGCCGCCGAGCTCCGCGGTGAGCTCGAGCAGATACGCCTCGTCGACCAGGAAGCGCTCGCTGTGATCGGGCAGGCGGAAGCGACGGTTGCCCAAAGGCGTCACGCGGCTCTCCATGCCGATCGAGGACGCCAGGCGGCAGAAGAACAGGCCTCCTGGCTTCACCAGCCGCCAGGTGCCGTCGAGCATCGCGCGGAAATGTGATTCATCCCGGGCGAAATGGAGCACGGCGCTGCTGAGGACGGCGTCGGCCGCGTAGTCGGGAAAGCTGTTCGATTCGATGGGCTCCGCCCGGAAGTTCTCGGCCGGCAGCCGCGGGGCGAGCTGGCCGGCGAGGGAGCGCACCGCCCGGATCGCCTCCGGGTCCCGATCGACGGCGCGGACCTCGTAACCCTCGCGCAGCAGGAAGACGAGATTCCGGCCGCCGCCGCAGCCGGCGTCGAGCACGGTCATTCCGGGCTGGATCCGGCCGCGCAGAAGCTGATCGAAGAGGTAGATATCGATCGGCCCGAAGCGGGATGCGAGATCGGTCACCGCTCCGGCGCTACTTTCAACAGGGTCAGCACCTCCCGGAGCTGCTCGAGCTGGATCGGTTTCACCAGGTGCCGCTCGAAGCCGGCGGCCGCGGACTGGCGGCGGTCCGCCTCCTGGCTGTAGCCGGTGATCGCGATCAGCCGGACCGACTCCAGGCCGGGCAGCGCCCGCAGGTGGCGGGCGAGCTCATAGCCATCCATCACCGGCAAACCGATGTCGAGCAGCCCCACATCCGGACGGAATTCCGCTCCGATCCGCAGGCCGGCGGGACCATCGTGCGCCACCCGCGGGACGTGCCCCATCAGCCGGACGCTCTCCGCCAGCAGCTCGGCGGAATCGACGTTGTCGTCGACGACGAGGACCCGGAGCGCGTCGGGATCCGTGACGATCCCGGATTCCCCGCGGCTCGCCGGCGCAGGCTCATCGCCGGCTGGGGCGGCGGTCAGCCGGACCGTGAACTCGCTCCCCTTGCCGTAGCCATCGCTCCGCGCCTCGACCGTGCCGCCGTGCAGCTCGACGAGAGTGCGCACGATCGCGAGCCCCAGGCCGAGCCCCCCCTGCGCCCGATCGATCGCCTGACGCTCCTGCACGAAAAGGTCGAACACCCGGGGGAGCATCTCCGGGCTCAATCCGATCCCGGTGTCGCGCACCCGAAGGACGATGGCCTGACCTTCCGTTCCGTCTTTCGCCGCCTGGAGAGTGATGGCGCCGTGCGGCTCGGTGTACTTGGCGGCGTTGTTGAGCAGGTTCGCCACCACCTGGGCCATCCGCACCGCATCCACTTCGACGGCGAGGCCGCCGCGCGGGATATCTACCGTCAGGTTGTGGCGCCGCTGCTCGATCAGCGGGCTGGCCATCTCGATCGCCTTGGCGACGATCTCGGAGATTTCGATCCGCTCCCGCTTGAGCTCGATCTTCCCGCTGGTGATGCGGGAGACGTCGAGAAGGTCGTCGACGAGGCGGACCAGGTGGCGGACCTGGCGCTCGATGATGGTGCGCTCTTTATAAAGCGTCTCGTCGCCGCGCAACTGCATGAGCTGCAGCGCCGTGACGATCGGCGCCAGCGGGTTGCGAAGCTCGTGGCCGAGCATGGCGAGGAACTCGTCTTTCGACCGGTTGGCCACCTCGGCTTCCGCGCGCGCCTCGCGCTCGCGGATCAGCGATTGCCGGTTCGACTCTTCGGCGCTCTTGCGGCCGCTGATATCCGAAAACGCGTTGACCGCCGCGATGATCTTGCCGTCCGCGTCGTAGACCGGCGCGGCGCTGGCGGAGAGGGTCCGCCGCGTACCGTCGGGATATTGGTAGATGATCTCCTCGTCGAGCACGACCTCGCCGGCGAGCGCCCGCGTCAAGGAATATTCGCCGGCCTGGAAGGGGCGGCCGTCGGCGTGCATGGCCGTGTAGGCGGCGAAGTCCTCGATCGTCTGGGTGGAGAGCGCCGGATGGCCGAGAATCGATCGCACGCGCTCGTTGGCCAGCAGCGTGCGCCCCGAGGGGGCCTCGGCGATGATCACTCCGGCGGGCATCTGGTTCACCACCGTCTCGAGCAGCTTGCGGACGCGCTCGGCTTCGCTGCGCAGCCGCGCGATCTCCAGACGCGTGCCGACACGGGCCAGCAGCTCGCGGGCCGAGAACGGCTTGACCAGGTAGTCGTCGGCGCCCGCGGAGAGCCCCTCGATGCGGGCCTCGTCGCCCGCTCGCGCCGAGAGGAAGATGACCGGAATGCCGCGCGTCAGCTCGTCGGCGCGCAGGGCCTGGAGGAGTTGGTAACCATCGAGGCCCGGCATCATGATGTCGGAGAGGATCAGATCCGGGGGCGCGGCCCGGGCCCGCGCCAGCGCCGCCTCGCCATCGGCGGCCACCTCCACGGTCCAGTGATCCTCCAGGAGCCGCGTGACGTAGTCGCGCATATCGGCGTTATCGTCGGCGAGCAGAATGCGGGCCGCCCCCCTCTCCCCCGGCGCCCGCTCGGCGGCCGGGGGCGACCAGCGCAGCGCCTCCCGCACGAACGGCGCGGCGCCGGCGGTGGCGGAGCCGGACGGCGCCGCGACGTGATCCTGGGGCAGGTGCGAGGCGCCGAACGGGAGCGTGACTGTGAAGGCCGTGCCCCGGTCCACCGCGCTCTCGACCGTTACGGTGCCGCCGTGCAGCCGGACGAGCTCCTGGACGAGCGCGAGCCCGATCCCGGTGCCTTCGTGCGTGCGCGCCCGCGCTCCCGGCACGCGGTGGAACCGATCGAAGAGCCGCGGGATCTGATCGGACGGGATGCCGGTGCCGGTATCGCGGACCGTCAGCACGGCGTAGCCGCCGCGCCGGTGGAGAGCGATCCCGATCTCCCCTTCGAACGTGAACTTGAGCGCGTTCGAGAGCAGGTTGAGAACGATTTTCTCCCACATGTCGCGATCGACGAAGACCGGCTCGTCGAGCATCTCGACGTCGAGCTCGAACCGCAGGCCGGCGTGCTCGATCGCCGACCGGAAGGCGCTCGCCAGATCGCGGGTCAGAGCGGCGAGATCGGCGGGCTCGTAGGAGGCCTGGATGCGCCCAGACTCGATGCGGGAAAAATCGAGCAGGGTGTTGACCAGCTTGAGCAGCCGCAGCCCGTTGCGGTGGACGAGATCCCAGCGCTCGGCGTCGGCGGCCGGCAGCGTTTCCGCCCGGGCGAGCGCATCCCGCGCCGGTCCCAGGATTAGCGTCAGCGGCGTCCGGAACTCGTGGCTGACGTTGCTGAAGAACGCCGTCTTGGCGCGATCGATCTCCGCCAGCGCCTCGACGCGGGCTTTGGCCTCGGCCAGCACGCAGGCATTGGAGACAGCGGTGGCGATCTCGCCGACGACCAGCGCGAGGAAACTGCGGTAATTGGCGTCGAAGAGGAGCCGCGGACTGATCGCGGCCACCAGCACGCCGGCCGGCCGGTCCTCGCCCGGCTGCGCGATGGGGAGCACCGCGATCCGGTCCGCCGGCAGGGAACCGGCCCCGGTGGGGCGCTCCTCGGGGAACCGCGCCTCTCCGCTATCGAGAACGGCGGCGAGCGGCCAGGGCGAATCTTCCGCGGCCAGGTCGATCCAGGGAGGATAATCGCCGGCCTCCGGCTCCAGGCCCGTGGCGCAGGCGAGCCGCGCCCGCTTGCCGTCGGAATCGAGCAGGTACAGCAGGCTGAACGGCAGATCGGCCAGGTTTCCGGCAAGGATGTCCGCCGCGGCCACGCAGGCCGCCTCGGCGGTCGGCGCCTTCTGCGTCCTGGCGGCCAGCTCTTGCAGTGTCTTGAGGCGGCGCGCGCCGAGCACACGCTCCGTCGTCTCGGTGACGGTGACGAGAACTCCGCCGACGCCCCCCCCCTCTTCGCGAATGGGGCTGTACGAGAAGATGAAGTAGCACTCCTCGACGAAGCCGTGGCGGTCGAGCGGCAGCAGGAAGTCGACCAGCGTCGTGGCGGTCCCCTGCATCACGCCGAGGAACATCGGTCCGATGATGTCCCAGATCTCGGCGAAGGTGACCCGGGTGCTGAGACCCATGGCGGCCGGATGCTTGGTAGAACCGAGGATCGGCCGGTAGCCGTCGTTGTAGAACTGGATGAACTCGGGTCCCCAGGCGATATACATGGGGAAACCGGTCTCGAGCAGGATGCTGAGCGCGGTGCGCAGGCTCTGCGGCCACGCCGAGGCCAGGCCGACGGCGGTCCTGGACCAGTCGACCGACCGCATCAGCGCGCCCATCTCGCCGCCGCCCGCGAGCGGATCCGTCTGTCGCAACCCCCGGTCCCGTTCTCCCATAAGCCCAGTCTATCTCTTCGCCGGCGGCCAGGCCGACCGATGTCTAGAGCTCCACGTTCCCCTTGGGGCAGGCCAGCGAGAGCCGGATGCGGGATGCGTTCCCCTCGCGCACCTCCACCGGAAGGCCGGCGGCCCGCAAGGACTCGCGCAGGGCATCCGGGGCAGGGTTCTCGAGGGCGAAGCCGGTCAGCCGGCATCCCCCTGGCGAGGTGGCCGACGGATGCGCGCCGGCGGGGTCCCATTCGATGAAGAACGGCAGGAGAGAGCTCGCGGACGGCGGGAAACCGAGCGTTTTCCACGCCAGACGGGAGCCGTCCGGCAGGTTTCGCCCTCCCGGCCGGATCTCTCCGATCTCCACGCCCTGGCTCCGCAAGTCCCGCTCCAGCGCCGTCATGTCGTGGGTTCGCGCCGCCCATCCGATGGGGGTGAGGGCGGTCAGCGCCTGCAGCCCTTCCGAGGGTTCCAAGCTCGCGCGGTCCTCCGGATTCGGCGCCAGGATCTCCAGATAATGCTCCCCGCCGAGGGAGATCAGCGCGTTCTGGGTGCCGCGCCCCGGATGGGCGCCGCCGAAGACAGCCCGCACCCCGGTGAGACGCTCGAGTTCCGCGATCCCCTTTTGCAGATCGCCGATGCCGAGGATGATGTGATCGATTCGAGACAGATCTCCGGACACCGCAGCCTCCCCCGTTCCAGCCGGCCGCTGGGCGACCCGCCCGGTGCCCGCGCAGGCGAGGCCGGCCAGGACCAGGACAGCGGCAAGGACCCTGTAAGCGTTGACGATCATGGGGTCATTCTATGCTCTCACGGTCGTGGCCGCCGATCGGCGGCACCGGTCCCGTCCCCCGGTGGAAGTGCTCCGTGGTCTCCGCCAGGATGACGCCGAACTTGGTGATCGTCACCCGGTTGATCATCGTCTCGCCGTCGGCCTGCAGGTACATCCAGAGCTTGAAGCGCAGGTTGGTCAGGGGGGTGCGCCCCGCCACCGTGTAGTCCCACTTGAAGGTATTCCCGTAGGCCAGGCCGTGCGACACGCCGACCACGTCGTTGGCGGTGGCGTCGTAGCGATGGTCGTCGATCTTGCGCACGCGCCAGACCCTCTGCTGCCGGTGGCCGTCCTCGAAGGTGAAATCCTGGGTGATCACCAGCTCGCCCCCCTCCCGCCGCCCCATCATCTCCGTTCGGAACCGGCTCTTCGGCTTTCCGGAGCGGCTCTCGATGATCCCCCAGGACCGGGTGGGCCCCGCGAAGAACTGGTCCGGATCGAAGCGCGGCCCGGCGCCGGCGAAGCTCTCCGGCCGCAGGCCATGGCAGCCGGCCGTCAAGAGGCAGACCAGAAGGCAGAACAGGAGGGAAACAGAATTCATGAGGTTCTTCAAGGTGCACCTTTCCCGGGGCGCGGCTTACCGATCGAGCGCCCCCCAGCAAATACGTGGCCGCCAGCGCGGCGGATCACCTTCAGAACCGATAACCGAAGCTGACGCCGGCGCTGAGCGTGAACCCGGGGTCCGGATAGGCGTCATCCCCTTGATCGAAAGAGTAGAAGGGGGTTACGCCCGCGCGAAAAAGATAGCCGCGCCCAAGGGGCTGAGACCGGTACCCGACGATGCCGGTCAGACTGCTGAAGGAGAAGTTTCTCTTGTCGCTCGAGGAACGATCACGCGTCGCGCGCCCGAATGTAACTCCGCCGCCAAACTCGAGCTTCCGCTCTCCGCCGCCCAGCAGATAGCTCATCGTCACGGGCACGGTTGTGAATCGGTCCGGGGGCGTCCCATCATAAAAAATCGCCGGGCTGCTCCAGGTGGCAAAGCCAACTCGAAGCGCCAGAGTGTCGTGGAGAATACGCTCGAAGTTGACGGAATAGAGGCCGCCATTGCCCAGCAATTCCAGATAAACCGCATTGCGGGCGATCGGAGCCGCGCCGGCCTGAGCGAGACAAGTACTCCCGCAGGTCAGAAGGGCGATCAAGGAGAAACAGCGTTTGAACCGCATTTCATCCTCCATTCTGTTGGCCGAATCTGCCCCATCCTACCCCAACGCCTCACCCAGGGCCATAAGGACTGCCTGACTACCGCGGACTGAAAAGAATCACGCAGGCGCCGACGAGGCAGATCGCCGCGCCGAGGACGTCCCACCGGTCGGGCAGGACACGCTCGACCACGGCCAGCCAGAGCAGTGACGCCAGGATGTATATGCCTCCATAGGCCGCATAAACGCGACCCGCGTAAGCCCCGTCCACCCGGCTCAACAGCCATGCGAAGGCCACGAGAGAGCCAACTCCCGGTATGAGCCACAACGGTGATCGATTCAGGCGAAAGCAGGCCCAGAACGAGAAGCAGCCGGCGATCTCGCACAGAGCAGCGGCGGCGAAGACTGCGAGCGAGCGCACGGGTCCCTACTCCGCGAACTCCGCCAGGATGACCGCCTTCGCCCCAGGAGACCCGGAGATGTAGAGCCGGCAACTCTCCTCCCGGGTCACTTCGAGTCGAAACGTCAGAAAAGGGCAGCAGAGGCGCTCCAGTCCCAGCAACTCGCCGAGATCCGCCAGTTCCTCCGGATCAGCGGCGCCGGAGAACCAGACTCCATCCTCCGTCTCCGCCTCCCGGGTCCATTGCTTCCTGAACTTCCCGAGCAGCTCCTGCTCCCGCTTGCGCTGATCGCCGTTCAAGCGGGAGAGATCACAGGCGATCATTGGGTTTTCGCGTTCCACTTCACTCCCCATCCTTTCGTGCCGACGCCTCGCGGATGGCCTGTTCATAAGAGCCACGCTCAAGGCGTCCATCGCAGGTCTCCACTATAGCAAGAGCCGTGATGCTCAGCGTTCGCTCAGCGTCGCGTTTACGGCTACAATGCGCGGGCCGGGGCGTATCCCGGCCGTTGAGAAGGAGAACGCGTGAAGAAGAGTCTGAAGAAGCTGAATCTCTGTCGTGAAACCCTGCGGGCACTGGAAGGCT
>JBDSHF010000345.1:0-3316 GCA_039918595.1 Thermoanaerobaculia bacterium | reverse complement strand
CTGGCCCGCGGCTATCTGAAGCGGCCGGACCTGACGGCCGAGCGCTTCGTGCCCGACCCGCTGGCGGCGCGCTGGGGCGATCCCGGGGCGCGGCTCTACCGCACCGGCGACCTCGCCCGCACGCTGCCCGACGGTGCGGTGGAGTTCCTGGGGCGTATCGACCACCAGGTGAAACTGCGCGGTCTGCGGATCGAGCTGGGAGAGATCGAGGCGGCGCTCGTCGAGCTGCCGGGAGTCAGGGCGTCTGTGGTGATGGCGCGCGCCGATGGCGGTGGCGAGGCGCGGCTGGTGGCTTATCTCGTAGGAGACCCCGCGCCGGATCTGGCCGAGGTGCGCGGGACTCTCGCCCGTTCGCTTCCGGAGTACATGCTGCCCACGGCGCTCGTCGTGCTGGCGGCGTTCCCGCTGACCGCGAGCGGCAAGGTGAATCGCAAGGCTCTGCCGGCGCCGGAGCTGCAACGGGATTCCGAAGCGGCGGTCGCGCCGCGCACGCCGCTCGAAGAATACGTGGCCGGCCTGTTCCGCGACGTGCTCAAGGTGGAGACGGTCGGCGCCTTCGACGATTTCTTCGCGCTGGGCGGCACCTCGATTTCCGGCGCGGTGCTGATCAACCGGCTGCAACGCGAGCTGGGCGAGATCGTCCACGTGGTGGTGATCTTCGATCATCCGACCGTGGCCCGGCTCGCCGCCTACCTGGAGAAGCAGCACGCCGGAATCGTCGGGGAGCGCTGGGCCGCCATTCCTCGTGTTGAAGCGGAAGGTCCGCTGCCGCTCTCCTTCGCCCAGGAGCGGCTCTGGTTCCTCGACCGCCTCGACCCCGGCAGCTCGACCTACAACCTGATCAACGCCGTGCGGCTGACCGGGCGTCTGGAGGTGGCGACCCTGGAACTCGCCCTGGCCGAGGTGGCGCGGCGCCACGCCGCGTTGCGCACCACCTTCGCCGCCACCGCCGCCGGCCCCATGCAGGTGGTGGCGCCCGCGCTGGCGCCGCGCCTGCCGCTGGCCGACCTCACGGGCCTGCCCGCCGGCCGCCGCGAGGCGGAGGCGCGGCGCCGTGTGCGGGAGGAGGCGGTCCGCCCGTTCGACCTCAGCCGCGGGCCGCTGGTGCGCGCCCTGCTGCTGCGCCTCGCGGACGAGGAGCACGCCGTGGTGGTCGGCATGCATCACATCGTCAGCGATGGCTGGTCGCTGAGCGTGCTGGTGCGCGAGGTGGCGGCCCTCTACGCGGCCTTCGCCCAGGGTCTCCCCTCGCCGTTGCCGGAGCTGCCCATCCAGTACGGCGACTATGCCGTCTGGCAGCGCGACCGGCTGCAGGGCGCGACCCTCGACGCGGAGCTCGGCTACTGGCGGCAGCAGCTCGCGGGCTCTCCGGGGGTGTCGCCGCTCCCCACCGACCGGCCGCGCCCGGCGGTGCAGCGCTTCCGCGGCCGCAGCGTGCGGCAGGGGCTGACGGTAGAGCCGGTGGCGGCCCTGCGCCGGCTCGATCAGGAGGAGGGCGCGACCCTCTTCATGGGCCTCCTGGCCGCCTTCGCCGCCCTCCTCGCCCGCCAGTCGGGCGCCGACGACCTCACGATCGGCACGCCGGTGGCGGGGCGCACGCGAGACGAGCTGGAGGGGTTGATCGGACTCTTCATCAACTCCCTCGTGCTCCGCCCGCGGCCGGCCGGCGAGTTGACGTTCCGCGATCTGCTGGCGCAGGTGCGGGTCATGGCGCTGGGCGCCTACACTCACCAGGAGCTCCCCTTCGCCAAGCTGGTGGCGGAGCTGGCCCCCGAGCGCAACCTGAGCCAGACACCCCTCTTCCAGGTGCAACTGGTGCTGGCGGAGGCCGACCCGGGGGAGCTGCGGGTGCCCGGCCTGACCCTGAGGCCGAGCGACCTCGAAGCGAGCACCTCGAAGCTCGACCTGACGCTGCGGGCGCATGCCCGGCCGCAGGGCATGGAGCTGGTCTGGCTTTACAACACCGACCTCTTCGACGCCGCGACCGTACGCCGGCTGGGCGATCACTTCGCCACCCTGCTCGCCGCCGCCATGGCGGACCCGGACCGCGCGCTCTCCTCGTTGCCGCTGATGGCCGCCGCCGAGGGGCACCAGGTCCGCGCCGAGTGGAACGACACGGCGGTGGCGGGCTGGGTGAATCCGGCGCCCGGCACGCTTCACGAGCTCATCGCGGAGCAGGCCGCGCGCACGCCCGATGTCCCGGCGGTCGTCTATGAAGGCGCCGCGCTGACCTATGCGGAGCTGCTGAGCGCGGCGCGGCGGCTGGCCCGGCGGCTGCGGCAACACGGGATCGGTCCGGACGTTGCGGTGGGTATCTTCGCCGAGCGCTCGCTGGAGATGGTGGTGGGACTGCTGGCCATCATGGACGCCGGTGGCGCTTACCTGCCGCTCGATCCCGCCTATCCGCTCGACCGCCTGGCCTACATGATCGAGGACGCCGCGGCGCCGGTGATCCTGGCGCAGGAGCGTCTGCTCGAACGGCTCCCGGAGCATGGCGCGGTGGTCGTCCCGCTCGACGGCACGATCGTCCGGGACGCGGTACTGGAGCCACTGGAGCCGCCGCTGGCCGGCGGGGCCGATCCGTCGGACCTGGCCTACGTGATCTACACCTCGGGCTCGACCGGCCGTCCGAAGGGGACGATGAACTCGCACCGGGGGATCGTCAACCGGCTGCTCTGGATGCAGGCCCAGTATTGTCTGACGCCCGCGGACCGGGTGCTCCAGAAGACGCCGTTCTCCTTTGACGTCTCGGTCTGGGAATTCTTCTGGCCGTTGATGACCGGCGCGCGGCTGGTGATGGCGCGGCCCGGCGGGCACCAGGACCCCGCGTATCTGGTCGAGGCGATCGCGGCCGAGGGGATCACCACGCTCCACTTCGTTCCCTCGCTGCTGCGGGTCTTCGTGGACGCGCCGGGGATCGAAGCCTGCTCTTCGCTGCGCCAGGTGATGGCGAGCGGCGAGGCGCTGCCGCTGGATCTCGTCCGCCGCTTCCACGACCGGCTCGGCGCGGAGCTGCACAATCTCTACGGCCCGACCGAGGCGGCGGTGGACGTCACCTGGTGGTCCTGCGAGCGCGAGGACGGCCGCGGGCTGGTGCCGATCGGCCGGCCGGTGGCCAACACGCGCATCGTGATGCTCGACCGCGAGGGGCGCCCGGCGCCGGTGGGAGTCCCCGGCGAGCTGCACATCGGCGGCATCCAGCTCGCCCGCGGCTACCTGAAGCGGCCGGACCTGACGGCGGAGCGCTTCGTGCCCGATCCCCTGGCGGCGCTCTGGGGCGATCCCGGCGCGCGGCTCTACCGGACCGGGGACCTCG
>JBDSHF010000344.1:0-4716 GCA_039918595.1 Thermoanaerobaculia bacterium | reverse complement strand
ACGTAGGTTTCGCCATGGTCAACTGGATGGCGAAGGGAAACCTGCTCGGCGGGATCTATAACCGGCCGGCCGCGATGGGGAACTTCGCTCACTTCTTCATCGGCGCGGCGGCCCTCGTCAAGGGCCTCTTCGCCGGCCAGACGGCGCTCGGGATCTGGATTGGCTGCGCGGCGTACTCGGTATTCGCGGTCTGGTTCGCGCTCGTCGCGTTCGGGTCGCCGGTGAAAGCGGAAGGGAAAAACCCCGATGTCACGCGAGAACGTTGAGCTGGTGGAGCGGCTGTACGCAGCCTTCGCGCGCCGCGACGTGCCGGAGATCCTGAGCCGGCTGTCCCCGGAGGTCGAGATCTTTCAGTCGACCGATCTGCCCTGGGGTGGGGCGTACAAGGGCCCCGATCAGTTCGGCTTCTTCTTCAGAAACCTCACCCAGCACATCCACTCGACCCTGGTCTTCGAGCGCTTTCTGGATTCCGGGGACCACGTCGCCGCGATCGGCCGCACGCAGGGCACGGTGGTCGCCACCGGGCACCCGTTCGACGTGCCGATCGTGCACCTCTGGGAGATTCAGGACGGCAAGGTGCTGAGCTTCCGGCCCTACATCGACAACCCGGCGATGCAGGCCTCTTTGTGGGCTGAAGGTTAGGGCCGCTCCCGCGCCGCGGCCCGGATCGCCTCTTCCAGGGCGGCGAGGAACCGCGAGCGGTCCTGCTTCACCATCGACGCCGGGCCGCCGGTGACCACGCCGGCCTGGCGGAGCTGAGACATCAGCTCGCGGGTGGCCAGGGCGTCGCCGATCGAATCTTCCGTGAACAGGTGCCCCTTGGTGCTGAGCACCCGGGCGCCCTTTTCGAGACAGCGGCCGGCGAGCGGGATGTCGGCGGTGACCGCGACGTCCCCGCGGCCGATCCGCTCGGCGATCCAGTCGTCCGCCTCGTCGAAGCGCCCGCCCACCACCACCTGCTGGATCCGCTCGTCCATGGGGACGGACATGCGGCTGTTCGACACCACGTAGACCTTCCAGCCGTGCCGGCGGGCGACGCGGTAGATCTCGTCCTTGACCGGACAGCCGTCGGCGTCGATGTAGATCTCGTGCATGGGGGAAGCCGCCGTCAGCGGCGGCGCATCTCGTTCTTGAACACTTTGCCGCCCTTCATCACCCAGACGACGTGGCGCAGGGCGTTGATGTCCTTGCTGGGGTCCCCCTCGACGGCGATCAGGTCGGCTTCGAGCCCGGGGGCGATGGCGCCGGTCTTGTTCTGGAGGCCGAGCGACTGGGCGGCGAGGGAGGTCGCGGAGACGATCGCCGCCATCGGGTCCTGCCCCCCCTTCTCCACCCGGTAGATCAGCTCCTCGAAGTTGCGGCCGTGCGCGCCGGCGACGGCGTCGGTGCCGAAGACGATCTTCAGGCCCGGCGTCTTGAGGGCCTGCTTGAAGACGGCGAGCGCCTGCGGCACGGCCCGCCGCATCTGCTCGAAGCCCGCGTCGGTGAAGTTGCCGACGCCCACGAAGTGCGCCTTGTTCTCGAAATAGTTGCGGAACACGAGGTCGATGTTGGGATCGAACCAGGTGCCGTGCTCGGCCATCAGGCGCAAGGTCGCCGCGTCGAGCAGGGCGCCGTGCTCGATCGAGGTGCAGTTGGCGAGCACGGCGCGGCGGACGCTCTCGGGGCCGTGGGCGTGGACGGCCGTCCGGACGTGCAGGGCCTGCGCCGCGCCGCAGGCAGCGTTGAGCTGCTCCTGGGTGAGTGTGGGAGCGCCGCCGTCGCGGATGCTCTTGGAGGCGAAGATCTTGATCACGTCCGCCCCCTGGGCCGCCCGCTCGAGCACGGCGGCTCGCATCTTCTCGGGCGGTCCGGTCTCGTCGGAGAGCGGCTCGAGCGAGGTCAGGATGCGCGGCCCAGGAAGGATGCCGCGGGCGATCGCGTCACGCAGGGCCGCGTCCTCAGGCGCGCCAAGGCTCTGGACGGTGGTGATGCCGCCGCGCAGGGTCTCGACGGCGTTGTCGGCGGCGTAGAGGATGATTTCGGCGGGCGCCTCCTTGCCGCTCTTGTCGTCCGGATCGTAGAGCCTGCCGCCCTGGTGGAAGTGCCAGCCGATGTGGACGTGAGTGTCGACGCCGCCAGGCATCAGGGTGAGGCCGCGCAGATCCCAGGTCGGATTCTCCTCCTGGAGCGGATCGATCGACCGGATGCGCGATCCGTCGAGGACGATCGTGACATCGCTCATCGCGCCCCCCCGGCCGTCGAGGAGCTTGCCGACGCGGAGGGTGACCGGTCCCGGCTTGCGGGCTGGAGCCGCCGCCGGCTGGGGACGAGCGGCACCCGCGAGCCCCAGCATCAACAGCAAGGAGAGAACGTAGCTCGGCGTCTTCATCGTCTTCATCGTCTTCATCATCGCGGGCCATCACCTCAGACGAGCTGGCGCAGGGCCGCCTCCAGCCGCGGCAGCGCTTCTTCCACGTCCGCCATCGAGACCGCGCCGACGCTCAGGCGGAACCAGCCGTCGTCCTCGGTCGAGCCGAAGGCCTGGAAAGGCACCACGGCGATGCCGGCCTCGTCCAGCAGCCAGCGGCGCACGTCGTCGTTGGTGCGCAGCTCGCCGCCGCCGGCGGCCCGGCGGCCGAAGGGGTGGATGCGGGCGGTGAGGTAGATGGCGCCCATCGGCGGGATGCTGTCCACCGGCAGGCCCTGCCCCTTGATCGCCTGGAGACCCGCGTGCAGCCGGTCGAGGCGCACCTGGAGCTCGCGCTGGAAGACCTCCTCGTACTGGCGGATGCCTTCCGGATCATTGAGCAGCTCGACGGTGGCGAACTGCTCGGCGCGCGGCGCCCAGGCGCCGACGTGGCCGAGCACGGCGGACATCCGGGAGATTACGTCCACCGGCCCCACGGCCCAGCCGACCCGCAGCCCGGTGGCGGCGAACCCCTTGCTGATGCCGTCCACGAACACGGTGTAGCGCGCCATCTCGGGGAGCAGCTCGGGCGGCGTCACATGCGGGATGCCGCCGAAGCGGAGCATCCAGTAGATGTGGTCGTAGAGCAGGAAGAGCGGGCGCTCGCCGCGGCGGGCGCGCCCCTCGTTCTCCTCCAGGATCGCCTCGCAGATGCCGAGCAGGTCCTCGCGCGTGAAGGCCGTGCCGGTGGGGTTCAGAGGGGAGTTGAGGCAGAGCAGGCGGGCTCCGGGGAGGGCCGGGATCAGATCCGCCCGGCTGGGGAGGAACCGGTGCTCCGGCCGGCAGACCACCGGCACGCCCACCGCGCCCACCATGTGCACGTAGTGGTTGTTGTTCCAGCTCGGCACCGGGTAGATCACCCGGTCGCCGGGATCGCACAGGGTGCGGAAGACACAATAGATGATCGGCCGGGCGCCGCCGGTGACGAGCACCGACTCGACCGGGTAGCGCAGGCCCAGCTCCCGTTCATAGAACCGTGCCACGGACTGCCGCAACTCGGGGATGCCGCTCGACGGGGGGTAGTTGGTCTCCCCGCGCTCCAGCGCGGCGCGAGTGCCCTCGGCGAGCCGGGTAGGGATGGGGAAGTGCCGGGGGTCGAAATCCCCCACCGTGAGGTTGCAGACGGTGCGGCCCCCGGCGACCAGGGCGCGGATCTCCGAAGCGATGCGGAGGATCTCCGAACCGATAAGGCCGGCCGCCATGGTGGAGACCCGGGCGTTGGGATCGGGTCCGGAGTCACGGGCGAGCGCCGCTAGGTCGAGGCAGGTTTCGTGGGTTTCCATTGGGTTGACTATGCCAGGATCGGACCCGGCATTCCAGGGGTCCGGGGGGCGCCATGCCGCCCGGCCTACACCTCTCAGGGTGCGGTGATCGGGGCGGCGGGAGACAGGGAGGAATCAGGCCGGAGGAAACAGCGTGTCCAACGGGATCGCGAGACCCGGCAGGAGCGCCGACCGGATCATCTCTCCGGCTCCATAACAGCCCAGCTCGACATACCGGGTGCGATCCTCGCTGAGGGCCAGGACTCTCACCACACGGGAGCGCGGCTCCGCTCGCCAGTACTCCGGAGCTCCGGCGTCCCGATAGGCCTCCAGCTTGATCGTCCGGTCCCGTTTGCGCGTTGAGGGGGACTCGACCTCGACGACCAGGTCCGGCACGCCCCGGAAGTTCTTGTCTCCCGAGCGAGGCTGGTTGCCACGGAGGAAAAATGCCAGGTCGGGCTGTACCGGGGAAGCGATACCCTCCGGGAGCAGGATGTCAAACGGCGCACCCAAGACAAAGCCGAGGCCGGTCTCGACGCCGAAGTTACCCAGAAGCCGGGTGAGTTGCGCGATGACGTACTGGTGATCAAAATTGGGCGCGGGCGTCACGTAGAGGTTCCCACGGATCACCTCGTAGCGATTGCCGTCATCGGGAAGGCGCGCGTAGTCGTCATAGGTCCACCGCCCCTGATCCGGCCAAGGCCGGTCTTCGTCATTCCACGGAAACGTCAGAGGGTGTGCGGGTTCGCCCATCGAAATCCTCCCGATACGGTTCGAGATTAGCGGCCTCGGGGCGGTCCGTCAATGATCCGTGAGTCGCGGAGGATGGTAACGGCTGTCGCGTCCGGAGGCAACTACCCCGCCCGCCGCAACCCCTCCGCCAGATTCTCCAGCCCCCGGGCCACATCCTCCGGCATCACCGCGAAGCCCAGGCGGAAGTGGCGGGGGGCTTCGAAGAACTTCCCCGGCACGATCGAGGTGTCGCGGCTCCGCAGCCAGTCGTGG
>JBDSHF010000343.1:0-28928 GCA_039918595.1 Thermoanaerobaculia bacterium | reverse complement strand
GGAGGCTTGGCCCGAGGTGGGAGTTACGGCGGCGTTGAGAACTTGCGTCTGCGAGATTTCCGTAACCTCCACCCACCGCTATCGCAACACCGTGTCCGTAGAGACGACACAGCCCGTCCACGACACCCTGCGAAGGCCACGGGGACGGCGGGTCGTCTCCGCGGCGGCGATGCCGGCGCGATCCTCACCGACCCTCGACGTCACGAATCCCGACCCAGGCTGTTCAAAGACCGTCCCTGCGGAGCGAGGGAGGAGACAAGCCCCTCCCCTACGTCAAGAACGCCTAAATGAACAGCCTTGCCTTTGGCCCGGAAGGGCGGTGATGCCGCTCCGCGATCTCTCGTTCCAGATCGTCCCACGATCCTACCGCCCGGGCCTCACCATCTCGTCCTGCTCGACCTGCCGCTCCTCCTTCTTCATGTCCTTCCGCCACTCCTTCTCGAAATCCACCCCCGGCCTGCCTTTGCTCGCCATCCAGGTGGCCCAGGCGGGAGCCTCGGCGGGCATCCGCAGCGCCGGCAGAGCGCCGCCAATCTCCAAGAGGAGCTTGAAGACGGCGAAGATTTTGAACACGGCGTGGGGAACCTGGAGAAAGAAGGTCGCGAACATGCCGAAGATGATGGTGGCGTGGACCACCGTCGTCCGGCCCATGGAGAGCTGTGCCATCGCGCGGATCCAGGCGAAGGGGCGGTCGCGGATGCCCTGGAGGTCGAGGACGAAGCCCCCGAACAGCAGAAGGGCGATGACGATCGCTCCCCGCTTCAGGTCCACCGCGTGGATGACGGCACCGGGATCGTCCTTCCGCGACAGAACGAGGAGCAGCGCCAGGAAGAGGCCGTGGGCCAGGTTGAAGGCCAGGGTGGCGGTGAGGAACTCCGGGATAAAGGACTTGAAGCCGCGCGGCGGCGAGTCGTTGGTCGACACCGTGAGGCCGAGCTGACCGCGCCAGTAGCCGCGCTTCCGGGTGAGGTCGCGGTGAATCACCATCCGCAGGAGGATGAAGAGGCCGCCCAGGAAGCTTTCGAACCAGTAGAGCGCCAGGATCGTGCCCCACGACCAGCCGGCCACGAACACCCCGTAGAGCGGGACGGCGTTGAGGACGAACACCCGCACCAGCGGCAGGGGGGACCATGATGGCGAGGACGGCATCGTCTCTTCGGCCAGGAAGCTCTCCTTCCAAGGTAGGACGCGAAAACTCTACCCCAGATCCCCTTCGGGGCGGGCGAGCGCCGTCGAGGGAGCGAAGCCCCCGCGCGCGATGACCAGCAGCGTCAGGTCGTCCCGCAGCGGCTCGTCGCCGGCATGGGTGTCGAAGCTGTGGAGGATGTTGTCGTGCACCTGCTGCGGCGAGCCGCCGAGTTGGAGGGCGGCCTGGATGCGGTCGTAGCCGAACGCCGTCTTCCCGTGGGCGTCGAGGGCCTCGGGCAGGCCGTCGGTGTAGAGGAGGAGCTGATCGCCGGGCTCGATCGTCACGGTGCCACGGCTCATTGGGAGGGGATCGCGCAGGCCGAGCGGATAGCCGCCATGGCCGAGCTCCTCGGTCTGGCCGCCGGCGCGGCGCAGCAGCGGGTAGGGGTGGCCGGCGCAGACGAACTCCATCTCGCCGGTCTCCGGGTTCAGCAGGCCGTAGAAGACGCTCATGAAGGTCCGCGTCGTGCCGGTGCGGCAGAGGGTGCGGTTGAGCATCGCCATCGCCGGCTCCGGGCTGGGGTCGAGGTCGAGGGCGGTGCGCAGGGTGGCGTTGGCGATCGCCATCACCAGCCCCGCGGCCATGCCGTGGCCGCTGGCGTCGGCCACCACCATCGCCAGGCGCCCGTCGGGCAGCCCGATCAGGTCGTAGAAATCCCCTCCCACCTCGTTGGCGGTGCGGTAGGAGTGGGCGAAGAGATAGCCGGGCACGGCCGGCAGGTCGTGCGGCAGCAGCTCGGACTGCAGCTCGCGGGCAACCTCCAGCTCGTCGCGCACGCGGACGCGGTCCACCAGCTCGAGGGCGAGGAGGAAGACCAGGCCGCCGACGCTGACCGCGAACCAGAAGGGGGAGAACTGGACGACGACCCTGAAATCCTTCGAGCGGTAGAGAGTGTGCGGATCGCTGAGCAGGCCGAGGACGAACGCTACCAGCGAGACGCCGAACAGCAGACGCCGCGGCGGCGAGAGCTTGTAGGAGAGGCCGAGGAAGGCGAGCTTCGCCCGGAAGAAGAACCGTCCCAGCCCCTTCGTCGGTTCGAGCTCCTGGTTGTGGTCGCGGGTGAGCACGGCGTACGCCCGCGCCGCGTCGCGCTCGAACAGGCGCTTGACGTCGCGCGATTCCAATCCCGCGGTGTAATCGCTGAAAAAGCCCTGAAGGCGCTGGAGGGTCCCTGAGGCGCGGCGTTTCATCTCGGCTCGTATACGAAAAGCGGCGCCCCGAGTTTAAGTCAGTTTAAGCCGGCACCGGAGGGAGCAGGTGGGAGATCGAGCCGGCATAGTAGCGCAGCAGGGGCATCTCTTCGGTCTTCGCCACATACAGGCCGTCCGTCTCCTCGACGAGATGGCGCAGGGTGAGCATGCGCAGGCCGGCGACGATGGCGTAGTCCTGGTCGCGGCGGGGGATGTAGACGTGGGCTCCGGCGCTCTCCAGCTCGGTCATCAGGCGGAAGGTCCGCGCCTTGAGCTCCAGCTCGGAGAGCGGCTCGCCGGCGCTGCGCACCAGGACGGTCGCCACCAGCGGCACCGGCAGGACGGGGATCACCCCGCCGATCGCCGCCATCAGCTCCTCCCCCAGATGCGCGAGATGAGTGGAGCGCTCCTCTTTCGAGAGATGGCGGAGGTCGAGGCCGCGCTCGCCGAGGTAGCGGCGCATCGAGATCGGGGTGCCGAAGTTCACGCAGGCATAGCCGAAGCGGTGCCAGCGGCTGCGCAGCATCAGGGAGAGGTTGCGGCCGATGAAGCGCAGGGCCGTCCTGAAGGCGAACAGGGGGCTCCGATGTGGCCGCTCCGGCTGCTGGCCGAGCAGGAGCGTGCGGTCCTCCAGCACCCGGTCGTAGTTGATCCCCACCGGGATGAACACCAGGTCGCGGTCGCCGTGAAGGGGATCGAAGGATCGCAGCATGTAGTCGAGGATGCCGAGCTTCGGCGCGCGCAGGCGGCCGTCGCGCGACAGCCCCCCTTCCGGATAGACGGCCTGGGGCACTCCCGCCGCGGTCGCCATGTGGATGTAGCGCTCGAGGACCCGGCGATAGAGGAGGTCCCCGGAGTCGCGGCGCACGAAGTAGGCCCCGGTCGAGCGGATCAGGGTCTGCAGCGGCCAGATCCGCGCCCACTCGCCGACGGCGTAAGAGAGGGCGGTGCGGTCCGCGGCGAGATAGCCCACCAGCACGTAATCCATGTTGCTGCGGTGGTTCATCAGGAAGACCACGGTCGAGCCGGGGGCCAGCGCGGCGAGGCCGGCCTCGTCGGAGAAGCCGAGGCGCACCCGGTAGAGGAGCTGGGCCACCCGCTTGGAAATCCAGTAGCCGATCCGGAAGTAGAAGTAGGCGTTGAAGGCCGGCACGATCTCGCGGGCGTAGCGCTTCACCCGCGAGACCAGGACCTGACGCGGAATCCCCTGCTCGCGGGCGTGCAGGTCGACCGCCTCGACCACCCTGGGGTCGTAGACCAGGCGGTCGATCAGCACCCGCCGCCGGGTGCGGTGGAAGGGGGGGATCTTCAGCCGCAGCCGGGTGTTCAGCTCGTTGATGGCGCGGTTGACCCGGCGCCGCAGGTACCAGCGGACGCCGGGGACCAGCAGGCGATCGAGAGCCGCCCAGGCGGCGAGCAGGAAGAGCAGGACCACCAGCCAGAGGGGGAGGCCGATCGATCGGTTCATAGGCGGGTCATAGGAGGCTCCGGACGATCATAACAGGGGGCCCACGGCTGTTGCAAAAAGTTCATGAGTTTTTTTGTCACCTGGAAGGCTCTTGCGGCAACTCTTTTATTAGACGAGCCATTTGTGCAAAAAAAGAGAAGAACAGGGTAGAGCCGATGCCGAGAACTCATCCCCAACCCGAATCCGGAGGCCTGCTCTTCTGGCGCCCCTCGGAGATGGCGGCGGGTCGCGCCGTGGACCGCGTGCTGACGGCGATCCTTCCCCACATCCGGGCCGCCGCGCGGGAGCGCGACGAGGCGCCGGCCCTGCTCTCGGAGTTGCTGCGCCACCCGCCGGAGCGCCGGGAGCTGCTGGTGCGCAACAGCCAGCGCTTCCGGAACCTCCCCCTCTCCGGGCTGCTCCTCCAGCGGAGCCGCCGGGACTCCGCCGATGACCCGCGGGAGGGGGAGCTGCTGGCGCTGCTGGCGCTGGCGCTCGTCGAGTCGCTCGACCCTTCCTGGTATGGCGAACGGGTGCTCGCCGACGCGCGGGGGCGGTGCTGGAGGGTCGCCGGCAACGCCCGCGGGGTCGCCGCGGACGTTCAGGGGGCTGAAAACGCGTTTCACCAGGCAGAGGCCGCGCTGAGCCGGGGGACGGGGGACCTGCTGGAAAAGGCCCGGCTCCGGGCCTGCAAGGCGCGCCTGTGGCGGCGCGTCCGGAAGTACCGCCCCTGAGCCTCAGCGCGGCACGAAGGCGTGCCGCGCCTCTTCCTCGGCCACCTGCCGCTCGTACTCCTCGCCGGTGACCTGTTCGCGCAGCCGCTCGCCGACCGGGAAGACCATGGGCGCGGGGTGCCAGACCAGGGGCTGGCCGGTCGCGGTGTCGACCACCCGTCCTGTGGCCACCGCGGCGGCCGCCTCGGCGAAGGAGAAGGGCTGGAGCGCCCGTTCGAGAGCGCGATAGAGCCCCTCGTCGGTGGGGCTCAGGAAGCGCATCGTCTTGCGGCTATGAGCGGCGATGTGGAAGTGCGACGGCACGAAGAGGATCCCGTCGAGCTGCAGGCGGTCGCAGATGAGGACGAAGAGGGCGATGAGGTCCTGGAGCATCCCGAGCCCCGGGTGGCTCTGCCCGGGCAGCCGCGGGCGCTCGGGCGTGAAGTGCCCGCGGGGGTTCTGGAGCAGGAGCCACTCGATGCGCAGCAGGGCCGCGCCGGGCAGGGCGCGGCGGTCGACGCGCAGCCGGGTCTCGATCAGCAGCTCCCGCCGCGCGGGATCACCATAGAGGCGGACGGTGTCCCCCGCCGGGTTGTCGAGGTCCAGCTCGAGCGTCGGGCGCTCGAAGCCGAGGTCTCTCGCCCGCTCGAGGAGGCCGGCCCGCTCGAGAGTCAGCTCCAGCCCCTGCCGCGAGTAGAAGCCGAGCAGGCGCCGTGACCGGCGGGGGCCGCCGAGCGCGCCCGCGAGATCCTCTGCCGACAGTCCCCAGTCGTCGCGCTCGGGCTCACCGGTGAGCTCGTGCTCCTCGAGCTGGCGGGCGAGGCTGCGGTAGCGGACCAGCAGCAGCTCCTCGGTGCTGGGCGGCTCGACCGCCCGGCCGCGGTTGAGGAGGGTCGAGAGGAAGCGGGCGCTGTAGCGCCAGGCGTTGAGGCCGTAGCCGCCGGCGAGCGCGACGATCAGGGGGAGCTTCCGCGCCCCCTCGCGGACGCAGGAGAGGACGAAGCGGTCGCGCTCGAGCATCGCCCCGGGAGTGATCTTCCAGTCGCCGATCTGGTCGTCCGCCGCCGGATCGCTGCCGGCGAGATAGAAGACGATCTCGGGCGCGAACCGTTCGATCACCGGCGGCAGGCTGGCGCGCACAGCCTCCAGATAGACCTCGTCGCCGACGCCGAACCCCAGCTCGATCGCGGTCGCCTCCTCCGCCTGGACGTCGGCCGAGGTGTGATTGTGGATCGAGAAGGTATGGACCGACGGGTCGCCGGCGAAGATCGAGCGCGTGCCGTCGCCGTCGTGGACGTCGAGGTCGATCACCAGGATCCGCGCGGCGGTCCCTTGAGCGCGCAGCTCGGCGATGGCGGTGGCGACGTCGTTGTAGACGCAGAAGCGCTCCCCCCGGTCCGCGAAGGCGTGGTGCATTCCGCCACCCAGGCTGACGGCGATGCCGCGGGAGCCGACCGCGAGGCGGGCCGCCGCCAGGGTGCCGCCGACCATGGTGCGCTGGGCTTCCAGCACCCGTTCGGCGAGCTCCTCGGAGAGCTGCAGGCCGACGATCCGCAGCAGGGCGTCCGGCCGGGTGACGGCGCTCAGGTAGTCGTCGGTGTGGACCCGGCGCAGGTAGCGGAAGGGGATCGGCTCGGCGGCGTGGACGTCGCCGCGGTCGAGCAGCCCCGCCGCGTCCAGGAAGGTGAGGATGCGCTCGCCGCGCTGGAAGTCGTAGGCGACCCCGGGGAGCTCGACCTGGTAGCGCCGGCTGTAGACGAACTGGACGCGCCGCCGGTTGCCGGCGGCGGTCGACAACCGCCGGCGCCCCTGGCGCCACGCTTTGGTGATGGAAGAGCGCATGGCAGGTCCGCTCAGGAGGATCGCAGCCTCACCCAGGTGGCGCCCCAGCCGCCGGCTTCGAGGGGCGCGTCGCCGAAGGCCTCCACCCGCTCGTCGCGGGCGAGCAGCGTGCGCACGGTCTGGCGCTGCACCCCGATCCCCTTGCCGTGGACGATGCGCAGCTCGCGGAGCCCCTTCTCCCACGCCGCTTCGAGGTACTCCCGCACGACGTCCGGCACCTCCGCCGGCCGGAAGCTGTGCAGGTCGAGCACGTCGGTGATCGGCAGCTCGACGGGATCGAGCCCCCAAGAATCACCCTCCTCGCCGTCCTCTTCCTCGTCCCTCATTCGTCCCCTCCCGGGGATATACTACGCGAGCACAAACCGATCATCCTTAGGGGACGCATGCTGAGCCACGTCACGGACGGCCAGGAGCGCGGCGAGGACCGCCAGGCGGAGCTGCAGCGGCTGATCAGCCGCTCGGCTCTCGAATGGCGGCTGACCTTCGACGCCATCCCCTCCCCCCTGCTGCTGCTGGAGATGGACGGCCGCATCATCCGCATGAACGAGGCGGCGCGGGAGCTCGGCGGCCTCTCCTACGAGGGGGCGATCCACCACCCGCTGGCGGTGCTCGGCGACGGCCAGCCCTGGCGGGCGGTGCGTGCGCTGCTCGCCGAGGTGGCGGAGAGCGACCAGCGGGCCAGCGCCCAGGCGCACCGCGACGATGGGCGCAACTGGGACGTGTCGATCAGCCCTGTCGTCGGCCCCGATCGCGACCGCTGGGCGGTCGTCGTGATCCTCGACATCAGCGACACCGTCCGCCTCCAGGAGCGGCTGCGGCGCAGCGAGACGATGTCGGCCATGGGAGCCCTGGTCGCCGGCGTCGCCCACGAGGTCCGCAACCCCCTGTTCGGCATCACGGCGACCCTCGACGCTTTCGAATCGAAGTTCAAGCGGCGGACCGAGTACCGGCGCTACCTCGACGTGCTGCGCGAGCGGGTCGGGCGGCTCAACGAGCTGATGCGCCAGCTCCTCGACTACGGCAAGCCGCCGCGCCTCGACCTCACCGAGGCCTGCCCGCGGGAGGTGATCGCGGCGGCGGTCGCCGCCTGCGCTCCGCTCGCCGACCAGATCGGCGTCGAGGTCGCCCAGGCGGCCGAGCCCGGCCTGCCGCGTCTGATGGCCGACCGCGGGCGGGTCGTGCAGATCTTCCAGAATCTTCTCGAAAACGCCATCCAGCACTCGTCGGCCGGCGGGCGCGTGCTGATCCGGGCGGTGACGGCGGGGGAGGGGCTGGTCCGTTTCCTGGTAGAGGACTCGGGACCGGGCTTCCGCGCCGAGGATCTCGACCGCCTGTTCGAGCCGTTCTTCACCCGCCGCCGCGGCGGCACCGGCCTCGGGCTGTCGATCGTGCAGCGGATCGCCGAGCAGCACGGCGGCGAGGTGGTGGCGGCCAACCGCCCCGGCGGCGGCGCGGTGATGACGGTGACGCTGCCGGTGAGCTACGGCGACGACGGGAGAGCGGCGGGACGGCTCACGAACCGGCTGCGTCTCTGACCGTGGCGACCAGCCCGGCCTTGCTCGGCAGCTCGCCGAAGACGTGCGGCGGGCGCCCCGGGCGGTAGAGGAGATAGAAGGGGATGCCGTAGCGGCCGTGCGCGGCGAGGAACTTGCCGATCTCGTCGTTCTTGTTCGTCCAGTCGGCCCGCATCGGCACCACGTTGTGATCCTCGAACGCCCTGGCGACCTCGGGGGTGTCGAGCACCAGCCGCTCGTTGACCTTGCAGGTGAAGCACCAGTCGGCGGTCACGTCCACGAAGACGAGCTGGCCGCCGCGGGCCAGCGATTCCGCCCGGGCGCGGTCGAACCGCACCCAGGGGATCAGGCCGGCGGGTTGGGAAGCGGTCAGCCCCTGCCGGGCCTCGCCGCGGGCGGCGGTCGCGCCCGTGGCGGCGAACATCGTGATCGCGATCGCGGCGATCACCCCCGCCCCGGCCATCCCGCGCAGCGCGCGTCCGTTCGCCACCCGGTGCTGGATCCAGGTGAAGAGGGCGATCCCGAGCAGCCCGAGCTGGATCGCCGCGAGCTGCTCCGGCGCCACCTGCGAGGAGAGCACGTAGAACAGCCAGACCGCGGCGGCGGCCAGCAGGAAGCCCATCACCCCGCGCACCGTCTCCATCCAGGCTCCCGGCCGCGGCAGGAGGCGGGCGATGCCGGGCATCGCGGCGATCAGCAGGTAGGGGAGGGCCATGCCGAGGCCGAGTGCGGCGAAGATCGCGAACACCACCGGCGCCGGCTGGGCGAGGGCGAAGCCGATCGCCGTGCCGAGGAACGGCGCCGAGCAGGGGGTCGCCATCAGGGTGGCGAACAGGCCGGAGAAGAAATGGCCGGCGACCCCCTCGCGCGGGCCGCCGCCGCTCATGCCGCCGCTCATGCCGATACCGCCGAGCCGGGCCAGCCGCTGCGGCAAGGGGATCTCGAACAGCCCCCAGAGATTCAGGCAGAAGAGCACCACCACCACGGCAAGGAAGGCGACGAAGCCCGGATGCTGGAACTGCACCCCCCAGCCCACCGCGGCGCCGGCCTGGTGCGCCACCACCGCCACCAGCGCCAGCGCCAGGAACGAGGAGAGGATGCCGGCCGAGGTCGCGAGCGCCCCGCGCACCACCTCGGCCCGGCCGTGCCCGGCGCTGCGCACCAGGCCGAAGACCTTGAGCGAGAGCACCGGCAGCACGCAGGGCATGGCGTTGAGGATCAGCCCGCCGAGCAGGGCGAGCAGCAGCATGACGCCGAGGCTGCCGGCGGGCTTCGCCGGAGCGCTTTCCACGGCCTGCGGCGCCTCGGGCGGCGCCGCCGCCCCGCCGTCATTTCCCAGGACGAAGAGCTCGCCGTGCCGCGGCTGGCCGCCCGGGCCCACCGTGAGCTCGATCCGCGCCTCGGCGGTCACCGGCGGCAGGCACTGCGTGTCGTTGCAAGCCTGGTAGCGCAGGGAGGCGCTTACGGGATAGATCCCCTTCTTCACCCCCTTGGGCACCTGGACCGCGGCCAGCATCACCACGTCGCCGTCGTAGACGGCGAGCGGCTTGGGCTCGAAGGAGAAGGTCTTCATCTTCGCCGCCGGATACTGGACCGTCTCCTGCGGCCAGCCCGCGGGCAGCGTGAGGTCGAGGACCGTCGGGATCAGGTACTCGAAGCTGGGTTTGTGGCTGTTGACGTGCCAGCCGTGCTCGATCGTCACCAGGGCGGCGACGCGGGCCGGAGAGCCGGCCTCGTAGGCGGTACGGTCGGAGTTGAGGACGAACGTCGCCTTCCGCGGGGCTTGGAGCTGCGCCCCGGCCCGTCCGGCGAGGGCCAGCGGAGCGAGCAGCAGACAGCAGATCAGTGCAACTGAGTGAATCCTGGCGCGCCGTATCGTCATGAGCCCCCCACCTCGATCTGTGTGCGGGAACAGGCGCCGGCCGCTTTTTATGCCCGCTACTACTGCCCGGTACTACGCCCGGGGCGGCGATGATACGATCCGCCCCCGTGAAACTTTCAGCCCGTGCCGCCGCGATCGGCGAATCCGCTACCCTGCGAGTGACCCGCCGCTGCGCGGAGCTCAAGGAGCAGGGCGTCCAGGTGATCGACCTCGGGGCCGGCGAGCCCGACTTCTCCTCGCCCAAAGTGGCGGTGGAGGCGGCGCGCCAGGCTCTCGCCGACGGGTTCACCCGTTATACCCCGGGCAGCGGCCTGCCCGAGCTGCGGTCGGCGATCGCCGACTCCTGCCGCGACCGCTGGGGCTCCCCCTGGAAGGCGGCCGACTCGGTGGTCACCGTCGGCGGCAAGGCGGCGCTCTTCGAGCTGGCGCTGGCCCTGTTCGAGGCCGGGGACGAGGTCGTTCTCCCCTCCCCCTGCTGGGTGAGCTTCCCGGAGCAGATCCTGTTCGCCGGCGCGCGCCCGGTCACCGTCCCCACATCGGTCGAGGACGGCTTCCGTATCCACGCCGGCCCGCTCCTCGAGGCGGTGACCAGCCGCACCCGGGCGATCCTGCTCAACTCCCCCTGCAATCCGACCGGCGGCATCATCAGCCCGGCGGACCTGCGGCAGGTGGTCGCCTTCGCCGCCGAGCGCGGCCTGATCGTGATCTCGGACGAGACCTACGAGCGCTTCGTCTACGACGAGCCCCCCGCCAGCGCCGCCGCGCTCGCCGCCGAGTTCCCCGAGACCGTGGTCGTGGTGGGGTCGTTCTCCAAGACCTACGCGATGACCGGCTGGCGGATCGGCTACCTGCTGGGGCCGCCCCTGGTCGTGCACGCGGTCGAGAACATCCAGAGCCACGCCACCTCGAACGCCACTTCGTTCGCGATGGTCGGGGCGCTCGCGGCGCTGCGCCACGCCGAGCCCGAGGTGGAGCTGATGATCGCCGAGTACCGGGCGCGGCGCGAGATCGTCGCCGCCGGGCTCAACGCCATCCCCGGGTTCCGCTGCCGGCCGCCGCACGGCGCCTTCTACGCCTTCCCCCAGGTCTCCGCCTGCTTCCGTCCCGGGCGGTCGAGCTCGGTCGAGATGGCCGAATACCTGCTCGAGGAGGCGGCCGTGGCGGTGGTGCCCGGGACCGCCTTCGGCGCCGACGACCACATCCGTCTCTCCTTCGCCTGCTCTCGCGCCACCCTCACCGAGGGTCTGGCACGGATCGCGGCCGCTCTCGCCCGGTAGAACCGCCCCGCGTGGCGGTTCGCTATACTCGCGGCGCGGTTTATGACTCTTTTGCGGAGAAATCTATGAAGAATCGATCTGTTGCGTTCCTGGCCTGTGCCGGCCTTCTGCTGACGCTCGCGGCCGGACCCGTGGCCGCCGCGCCGAAGAAAGCGTCCCCCAAGACGAGCGCGAAGCCGACCGCCGGGGAGGCCCGCAAGTTCCTGGACGACGCCTCGAAGCGCCTGCTCGACCTCTCGGTCGAGGCCGGCCGGGCCGCCTGGGTGCAGGAGAACTTCATCACCGAAGACACCCAGATCCTCGCCGCCGCGCGCGGCGAGGTGCTCACCGGGGTGGCCGTCGATCTCGCCAAGCAGGCGACCCGTTTCGACGGCGTCCAGCTCGACGCCGACCTGCGCCGCCAGATGGAGCTGCTCAAGCGCGGCTTGGTGCTGCCGTCGCCCGCCGATCCCAAGAAGAACGCCGAGCTGTCGCGCCTCGCCGCCTCGCTCGGCGCCCAGTACGGCTCCGGCAAGTACTGCCCCCCGGGCGGTGGCGAGTGCAAGAGCCTGACGGACGTCGAGGACATCATGCGCAACAGCCGCGATCCCAAGGAGCTGCTGGACACCTGGATCGGCTGGCACAAGATCTCGCCGCCGATGCGCGCCGACTACGCCCGTCTGGTCGAGATCGCCAACGAGGGGTCCCGCGAGCTGGGCTACAAGGACACCGGCGCCCTCTGGCGCGCCAAGTACGACATGCCCCCCGAGGCCTTCGGTCCCGAGCTCGACCGGCTCTGGGGCCAGCTCAAGTCGCTCTACGACTCCCTGCACTGCTACGTGCGGGCCCGGCTCAACCAGAAGTACGGCGACGCCGTCGTGCCGCTCGGCCAGCCCATCCCGGCGCACGTGCTGGGAAACATGTGGGCGCAGGAGTGGGACCAGATCTACGACGTGGTCGCGCCCCCCAGCGCCGATCCCGGCTACGACCTGACCAAGGTGCTGCAGGCGAAGAAAGTGGACGAGGTGGGGATGGTCAAGTTCGGCGAGAAGTTCTTCGTCTCGCTGGGCTTCGCGCCGCTCCCCAAGACCTTCTGGGAGCGCTCGCTGTTCAAGCAACCGCAGGACCGCGACGTCGTCTGCCACGCCAGCGCCTGGGATATCGACAACAAGGACGATCTGCGGATCAAGGTCTGCGTCAGGATCAACGACGAGGATTTCCGCACCGTCCACCACGAGTTGGGGCACAACTTCTACCAGCGCGCCTACAACAATCTCCCCTTCCTGTATCAGGACAGCGCCAACGACGGCTTCCACGAGGCGGTGGGGGATACCATCGCTCTGTCGATCACGCCGGAGTACCTGAAGGAGGTCGGACTGATCGATCAGGTGCCGGACGCGTCGAAGGACATCGGCCTGCTGATGAAGAAGGCGCTCGAGAAGGTGGCCTTTCTCCCCTTCGGCCTGCTGATCGACCAGTGGCGCTGGAAGGTCTTCTCGGGCGAGGTCAAGCCCGCCGACTACAACAAGGCGTGGTGGGATCTGCGGCTGAAGTACCAGGGCGTCCGGCCGCCGGTCGCCCGCTCCGAGGCCGATTTCGATCCGGGCGCCAAGTACCACGTGCCGGCCAACACGCCGTACATGCGCTACTTCCTGGCCGACATCCTGCAGTTCCAGCTCCACCGCGGGCTCTGCCAGGCCGCCGGCTTCAAGGGCCCGCTGCACCGCTGCTCGATCTACGGCAACAAGGAGGCGGGAGCCCGCCTCGCCAAGATGCTGGAGCTGGGCGCCAGCCGCCCCTGGCCCGACGCCCTCGAGGCCGTCACCGGTCAGCGGCAGATGGACGCCACCGCTATCGGCGACTACTTCGCCCCTCTGAAGACTTGGCTCGACCAGCAGAACCAGGGTCAGAAGTGCGGGTGGTGAGGAGCTGAATTTGGACGCGGGGGCGTTCCCGTCCCTGCGTGTCGAGTTGACTTATTCCTCCGGGGTTGGGACCATGAGGGTATGGCACTGACTATCGAGAACCCCGAGGCCGAGCGGCTCGCCGCGGAGGTCGCCGAGATGGCTGGCGAGAGCCAGACGGAGGCGGTGCGCAAGGCCCTGGAGGAGCGGAGGCAGCGGCTGACCTCTCAGGGCGCCTCTCCGGACCGCGTCGCGCAGCTGCGTCGCTTTCTGGAAGAAGAGGTCTGGCCGAATATCCTGCCGGAGTTTCGAGGCAAGAGGATCACCAAAGAGGAAAGGGAAGAGATCCTGGGCTACGGTCCGGACGGCGTATGATCCTCGATTCTTCCGCCATCATCGCGATCCTGATGGTGGAATCCGAGGCCGAGGATCTCCTGGCCAAGCTGCGTCAGCCCGGACCCATCGGTGTCGGTGCTCCCACCTTGATGGAGACGGGGATCGTTCTGACCGGTCGCATCCCGAAAGAGCCCGTTCCGGTCCTGCAAGAATTTCTCCACAAGCTTGGCGGGCTCATCCTGCCGTTTGATGAGGTCCACTGGCACGTGGCGACGGACGCCTTCATCCGCTTCGGCAAGGGCCGCCATCCCGCCGCGCTCAATTTCGGTGACTGCATGGCCTACGCGACGGCCAAGGTCGCGGGCCAGCCTCTGCTCTGCATCGGCAACGACTTCGTCCAGACCGATCTCGCTCTAGCCTGACCCTCACCGTCGAGCGGTGACGGCAGCGGCCGCGATCGCCGCGAGCAGCGACTCCTCATCCCACGGGCCCTCGTGGCGGACGCCGTTGATGAAGAAGGTCGGCGTGCCGTTCACCCCGCTGCGCACCCCGCTCAGGAAGTTCGCGCGCACCCGCTCGGCGAAGGTCCCGGATTGCAGCGCCGACGCGACCCCGGCCGGGTCGATCCCGAGGCTCTCGGCGTAGCCAGCGAGGTCGCGGTGGGTGACAAGAGATAGATCTTGACTCAATATATCTACACCAAATATATTAGGTGCCATGGACAACGAGCTCGAAAGCCTGCTCCCCCTCCCATTCGCGACCTTCCACATCCTGGTCGCCCTCTCCGACGCCGACCGCCACGGCTACGCCATCATGCAGGAGGTCGCCCAGCGGACGGGGGGGCGGACGAAGCTGAATCCGGGAACGCTCTACACGACCATTCAGCGGCTGCTCGAAAAGGGACTGATCGTCGAGCTCAGCGAACGTCAGGACGAGGACGACGAGCGGCGGCGCTACTACCGGTTGACCTCCTCGGGGAAGCGGGTGGCACAGTTGGAGCTGGCCCGGCTGACCGAGATGGTCTCCCTGGGGCGGCGCGCCGGGCTGGCGCCGGAGGAGGTCTGAGCCATGAGCGCCGCCTCTCGGGTCCCGGTCTGGGCTGAACGGGTCTATGCGGCCCTCCTGCGCACCTACCCCGCGTCGTTCCGCGAGGAGTATGCCGGCGAGATGCGCGCGGCGTTCCGCAGCCGCTGGCGCGAGGAGCGTCAGGCGGGCGGCCCGCTGGGCATGGCGCACCTCTGGCTGGCCGTGCTGGTGGATACCCTGGTGACGGCGGCGCGGACGCACGGCGAGGTGCTGGGCGGGGATCTCCGCTACGCGGCGCGCTCGCTCGGCCGCCGCGAAAACTGGTCCTTCACCGGCGCCGCCCTGCTGACGCTGGCGCTGGGCATCGGCGCGGTTACCGCGATCTTCACCATCGTCCACGCGGTGCTGCTGGCGCCGCTCCCGTACCGCGATCCCGGCCGCGTCGTCCGCCTCTGGGAGACGCAACCCGCGCTCGGCGTCGACAGCTTCCCGTCGTCGATGCCCAACTTCCGCTCCTGGCGGGAGTCGGCGCGCGGCTTTTCGCAACTGGCGGCCCTGCGCGAGGCCAGCTCGAACCTGACCGACGGCCGCCGGCCGGAGCACGTCACCGGCTTCAGGGTCACCGCCAACCTCTGGGACCTGCTCGGCCTCCAGCCCGTCGCCGGGCGCGCCTTCACCCCGGAGGACGACCTGCCAGGCCATGGGCCGGTCGCGATGATCAGCGAGGGGCTCTGGAAGCGCCGCTATGGCGGCTTGGCGTCCGCCCTCGGCCACACCCTCGACGTCAACCTCGTGCCGCATGTCATCGTCGGCATCGTGCCCCAGGACGTGGGATTCGCGACCGGCGTCGACCTCTGGCTGCCGATGGGTCGCGACCCGGAGCTGGAGCAGAACCGCGGCGATCACCGGCTCACCGTCGTCGGCCGCCTGGCGCCGGGCGTCGTCCTCGGGCAGGCGCAGGGGGATCTCCAGCGGGTCGCCTCCCAGCTCGCGCGGGAGTTCCCCGGCACCAACCAGGGGTGGAGCGCCCGCGTGGCGCCGGTCCGCGACTGGATCGTGGACGCCGAGGTTGGCCAGCGGCTGCGGATCCTCCTCGCCGCGGTCGCGCTGCTCCTGCTCGTCGCGGCCACCAACGTCGCGAACCTGCAGATCGCCCGGGCGGGGAGCCGTCTGCGGGAGATCGGCGTCCGCCTGGCGCTGGGGGCGAGCCGCGCGCGCCTGGTCCGCCAGATGCTGACCGAGAACCTGCTGCTGGCTACCGGCGGCGGGATCGTGGGGCTGGCGCTCGCCTGGGGGTGCGTCCGCGCCGCCGCCGCGGTCCTGCCGGTCTCGATCCCGCGCCGCGATAACCTCTCCCTCGATCTGCCGGTCCTGCTGGTCGCCGGGCTCTGCGTCGGCGCGACGGCGCTCCTCGCCGGGCTGCTGCCCGCCAGGATGGCCCTGCGCTCGAACGTGCGGGACGCCTTGCAGCAGGCGGGGCGCGCGACGGCGGGGGGGCGGAGCCCGGCGCGCCATGCCCTGGTCGCCGTCCAGCTCGCGCTGGCGACCCTGCTCGTCGTCTGCGCGGCGCTGCTGACGCAGAGCCTCGTCCGCCTGCAACAGGTCGCGCTGGGCTTCGCCGATCCGGACCATCTGCTGACGACGCGGATCACCCGTTCGGATACCGCCGACGAGAGGATCGGCGACAACCGCGAGTTCTTCGACGCCCTCGTGGAGCAGGTCCGCGGGCTGCCCGGCGTCGTTTCAGCGGGAGTGAGCAGCGAGGTTCCCTTCGGCGCGGACGATACGTCGATGACGATCCTCCCGGCCCTCCCTTCCGCGAGTGTCCCCAAAGAGGGGGTCCAGGCCTCCTGGCGCATCGTCACCACCGGCTACTTCCAGACCCTGCGGGTCCCGCTCCGTCAGGGGCGGCTCTTCGCCGCGCGCGGCGAGCCGCGAGAGAGCATGGTGCTGAGCGAGGGGCTGGCGCGGCGCCTCTGGCCGGACGGCCAGGATCCGCTCGGCCGGGAGGTCAGCCTGGGCAATCGGCAGCGCTTCAAGGTCGTCGGCATCGTCGGCGACGTGCGGCAGCTCGGGCTCAAGCAGGAGCCGACGCCGACCATGTACATGTCGACCTCCTGGTATCTCTGGCCGACGATGTCGCTGACCGTGCGGACCCGCATCGAGCCCGCCGCGTTGATCCCGGACGTGCGGGCGGCGGTGGCGCGCCTGGACCCGCATCAGCCGGTCGCCGGATTCCAGACGATGCGCAGCGCCATCGCCGCCAACGCGGCGGCGCCCCGCCTCAACACCCTCCTGCTGGCCTCGTTCGCCGGCCTCGCCCTGGTGCTCGCCGCGGTCGGTGTGGCCGGCGTGGTCGGCCACACCGTCGGCCAGCGCACGCGCGAGCTCGCCGTCCGCCTGGCGCTCGGCTCCACCCCAGGCCAGGCGGTGCGGCACGCGATGCGTGACGCCCTGCGCATGTGCGCGCTCGGCATTCTTCTCGGCCTGGGCGCCGCCCTGGCGCTCGGGCCGGCGTTCAAGAGCGTGTTGTATGGAGTGGGCGCCTACGATCCGCTCACCCTGCTGCTGACCGCCGCGGCGCTGCTCGCCGCCGCCACCCTCGCCTGCTGGCTGCCGGCGCGGCGCGCCTCGCGGATCAGCCCCTGCGTGACGTTGCGGGAGGGCTAGAGCGGGCTCGACGGGAGAGACCGGAGCCGGTGGTACCATCGGCGCCTATGACGAACGACAGACTTTCCCTGGGAGCCCTGGCTCTGGCGTTCCTGCTGAGCGGGAGCACCTGGGCGCAGGCCGGCGTCCCTTCAGCCGTTCCCGCGGCCTCTCTCGATCAACTGCTCGCCTACGAGGCCGGCGCTCCGCTGGACGTCAAGGTGATCGGCGTCGAGCGGAAGGCGGGCGTGACGGTGACCGACCTCACCTTCGGCAGCGTCACGGGCGGCAAGGCCACGCAGGCCTACCTCGTGCGGCCGGAGAGCGGCTCCGGCCCCTTCGCCGGCGTGCTCTTCGTGCACTGGTTCGCGCCCCCCTCTCCGACGTCCAATCGCACCCAGTTCCTGGAGGAAGCCCAGGCCCTCGCCCGCCGCGGCACGGTATCCCTGCTCGTCTCCACGTTCTGGTCCGATCCGGCGGTGTACAAGGGCCGGCGGTGGGAGGACGACTATCAGAGGTCCCTCGACCAGGCGAAGGAGTTGCGCCGCGCGCTCGACGTGCTGCTCGCGCAGCCCGGCGTCGACCCGAAGCGCATCGGCTACGTCGGACACGATTACGGCGCGATGTTCGGCGCTGTCATGGCCGCGGTGGACGAGCGTCCGAAAGCCTGTGTGCTGATCGCGGGCACGGCCCGGTTCACCGACTGGTACCTGTTCGGCTCCGCGAGCGGCGTGCCCGCCGGCGACGCTCTCGAGCGCTACCGCGGGCAGCTCGCCCGGATCGAGCCGGTCAACGTCATCGGCCGGACGAAGGCCGCTCTCTTCTTCCAGTTCGGCGAGCAGGATCGCTACACGCCTCGCGAGGACTTCATCGCGCTTTACATGGCCGCGCCCGGCGCGAAGCGGATCGCCACCTATGCGTCCGATCATCCGATGAGCGCGGAGATCATTCGCCTCGACCGGTCCGCTTGGCTGGCCGAGCAGCTCGGCCTTCCCTGACATAGCTGCTGTGGAGCAGGTTGGCGCGGGGAGCGCCTGAAGTAATCCCCGGGGCTTCGCGGCCGAAGGCGGCGAGGAGCCCGGCGAAGACGAGAACGCTGGCGAGCGAGATCAGCGTGTACTGCTCGTCGAGCCAGGCCGGCAGCCCCAGGAGCGGGCCGAGCGATACCAGTTGCGAGAAGGCCGCCAATGCCAGCAGGGCGATCCCGGCGGCTCGCTTTTCCGTCCAGAGTAGCGCCGGCACGATCAGGAACGCGTAGTAGTACGAGGTGAGCTCGACCGCGAAAGCGATCCAGAGCGTGCCGAGCGCCGCCGCGATCCACGGCTCCGGCTGGCGGCTCGCCGCGCGGCCGAGGAGGAAAAGCGCCGCCACCGCCACGAGAGCCGCCAGGGGGCGTGCCTGCCTCCAGGCCGCCAGCCGCGCCTCCTTCCATCGTAGCCAGGGGTCGACGCCGGTCTCCGTGATCAGATGGCGCCCGGCCTCCGCCGGCCGGTAGGACATCACCGTCCGCAGGCCCATGTTGTTGGTCAGCGCCGTCGACCCGTGCTTGCGGATGTTGGCGAAGAAGGCCCGGTAGGCGCCGGGACCGCTGACCGCCAGGCTCGCTCCCACGAGGATGGCCGCCGACAGGACGGCGCCGCCCAGGAAGCGCAGATGGGCGCGTATTTCCGGCCGTCTTGAAGTCCCCCTCGCGGCCAATACGACCGCGGCCGCCGCCGGTCCGGCCGCGAGAAGCCCGGGGAAGACGCGCAGCATCGCCGCGTAGCCCAGCGCCATCCCGCCCAGCCAGGGGCGCTCCTTCTTGAGGCACGCGACGGCCGCGACCATATAGAAGAGCCAGTCCCAGCGCAGGAACGAGCCGCCGGTCCAGTAGAAACGGCTGGGAAAAAAGGTTGCGAAGACGAGCAGCGCCACGGCGAGAGGGCGCAGGCCGAAAGCCCACCCGATCACCACGATCAGAGCGAGGAAGTAGGCGGGATCGAGCAGCGCCAGGGCGAGGATCTGGCGATCGCTCGCCGGCCCGAGGTTGGCGAGCGGCGCACCTGCCAGCAGCCATACCGGAGTGCCGTTGAAGCCGTGATCGGTGGTGATCTCCGTCCAGCGCCCCAGCGTCTCGCGATCGCGGAAGTAGGCGACGTCGTCGGTGAACCGCCACCAGCGGTCCGGGGAGAAGTGTTCGGTGCAGCGCCCGGGGTGGGCGAGGATCTCCGCCGTCGACTCCAGCACGTTGGTGCGGAGATTGGTGATCCTCCGCGGTCCCATCCGCCAGGCCAGCCGCGGCTCGTTGGCGTCGGCCACCGCGATGCACTCGTACAACCGCTCATAGGAGAGCTCGCGGAAGTATTTCGCGCCGAGGTAGTAGTGCACGGTGTCCCAGTTGTGGACGAAATTGTTGAAGTGGAAGGCGCCGAAGTTGAAGTAGGTGAGCGCGGCCACCACCGCGGCAACGCCGAAGAGCCACCGGCGCCAGCCGCGGCGAGGCGGCGGCGTTTCCTCCCGCCGCTGGTCCCGCCGCTCGCGCCACGCATCGGCTACCAGCAGGGCGATGCCCAGCAGCGCCAGCAGCAGCTCCCACCGGCGGCTCGCGAGATCGTTCCAGACGTCGAAGATCTTCAACGGTCCGGACCATAGCAAACCTCTGAGATTCTCGGGCGGGCGGCGCACACAAGTTCACTCCGGTTGTCCTCTTCTTGCTGGTTCGCTGCACCCTAGGTCTGGACCAACTATTTTCGTTCCCCACCGCGTCGCGTCACCCGGGCGTGCCGGTCGGCGGAATATCGAATGAAGGGGAGACGGCATGCAAGACAACGAACGTTTCGACGTAGCCATTCTGGGAGCGGGGATCGGTGGGACGATGCTGGCGGCAATCCTCGCGCGCCAGGGCAAGCGGGTACTGGTGCTGGAGAAGGGGAGCCATCCGCGCTTCGCAGTCGGCGAGGCGCTGCTGCCGCAGAGCACGCTCTGGATGTGGATCATGGCCCAGCGCTTCGACGTCCCCGAGATCCAGCACCTGACGCGGACGGATTCGATTCACAAGCACGTCGGGCCGACCTGCGGGATCAAGCGCGCGCTCGGCTTCCTCTATCACGAGGAGGGGCAGCGCCAGGACCCGAAGAAATCCAACCTGCTCATCGCGCCGAGCACGCCGCTCACCAACGAGAGCCATCTCTTCCGCCAGGACGTCGACCTCTACATGCTGAACGCGGCGATCGGCTACGGCGCCGTCTACCGCGAGAACACGGACGTCACCGAGTTCGACATCGACGACGACGGCGTGAGTCTGCGCACCGGCACCGGCGAGGAGTTCTCGGCGCGCTTCCTTGTCGACGGCGCGGGCTTCCGCTCGCCGCTCGCCGAGCGCATGGGCCTGCGCGAGACGCCGACCCCGCTGGAGACCCAGTCGCGCTCGATCTTCACCCACATGGAGGGGATCAAGGTCTACGACGACTGCCTGCTGCCGGGGGAGTCGCCCGAGCTGTCGGCCGGCTGGTCCGAAGGCACGCTCCATCACGTCTTCGAGGGCGGCTGGTTCTGGATGATCCCCTTCGACAACGTCGCGGGCTCGACGAATCACCTGTGCAGCGTCGGCCTGACGCTCAACATGAAGCGCCACCCCGACACCGGGATGCCGGCCGAAGAAGAGTTCTTCCACTTCGTTAACAAGTATCCGAGCATCGCCCAGCAGTTCGTGGGCGCCACGGCCGCCCGCCCCTGGGTGAAGACCGGCCGCCTGCAGTACTCGGCGACCGGCGGCGCCGGCGACCGCTACTTCCTGATGGCGCACGCCCACGGCTTCATCGACGCCCTCTACTCGCGCGGCATGATCACCACCTTCGAGGTGCTCTCCGCCCTCGCCGGTCCGCTGCTCGCGGCGTTGGACGAGGACAAGTTCTCGCGCGACCGTTTCGCCTACGCCGAGCGGCTGCAGCACGCCATGCTGCGGCAGAGCGACCGGGTGGTCAACAACTCCTACCGCTCCTTCCCCGACTACCAGTTGTGGAACGCCTGGCTGCGCGTCTGGCTGGTGGCCGAGATCTTCGGCGACCTGCGGCTCTTCAGCGTCTGCGTCAAGTACCTGGAGACCCAGGACAAGTCGGTGTTCGACATGCTGGAGAAGGACCCCCTGATCGGCACCAGCGCCCCTGGCGAGGACGAGATCACCGACCTGGTCAATTTCGCCGACGACATCCTCATCCGCCACGAGCGCGGCGAGATCGATGCCGAGACCGGCGCGAAGGCGATTCTCGCCTCCCTCGGCAGCGCCGCCTGCATGCCGCCGGTCTACGGCTGGGGGGACGCCGAGGATCTCCACCTCGATTACCTCCCCGAGAAGCTGGCGCGCACCATCGGATGGGGTTTCACCGAGGCGCCGCAGAGCATCCGTGAGCGCATGTTCATGTTCAACCCCGCCGTGCTCGGCATGGGAGCCTGATCCAGGCGGCTGGGGGGGAGGCGGGAGCCTTCCCCCCCTCCTCCCTCTCGCCGACGCCCTCCTGCCCCTTCCGGGCGCCGCGGAGCTCACGCGTGCCGGTCGAGCCGTCCGTTCAGACCTGACGTACAATCGCGGAAACAAAATCGTCACAGTAGAGCATGACGGGAAAACCCGCGATTTGGAGGAGGCGTCAATGAGCGATAACGATCGTTTTTCTCCCACGCTGCGCATCGGTATCCTGGTGTTCGACGGCTTCGAACCGATCGACGTATGGGGGTTCACCGAGGCATTCAGCATTTCGCGCTTCATCGGCACGAGCTACTCCAGCCCGCCGCCGTACCCGTTCGAGGTGGTCTTCATTTCGAACCAGTGCAAGCCGAGTGCAGAGGGAGTAGCGACGCCGGCGCCGGTGAAGAGCGCCAACGGTCCGCGAGTGGCCCCGGACTCTTTTCGCGATGAGGCGCTCGAACAGAAGATCGACGTGCTGATGATCCCCGGCGGCACCGGCACGCGCGTCCTGCTCGCCGACGAGCACCCAGAGGATCGGCTTGCGCTCCTCCGCTGGGTGCGGTCGATGGATGAGCGGGTCGCGATCATGGCTTCCGTCTGCACCGGCGCCGCGGTCCTGGCGGCGGCCGGGCTCCTGGACGGCAAGCCGGCCGCCACCAATCACGCGGCCTTTGGCTGGGTTGCCGGGTTCGGCCCGCGCGTCCATTGGGACAACGTCTCACGCTGGGTCGACGCGGGCCGCTATGTCACGTCGGCAGGCGTCTCTGCCGGCACTGACATGGGTTTCTACCTCGTCCAGCGCCTCGCCGGCCGCGCCGTCGCCGAAGTGGCGGCCATGGGCGCTGAATACGACTGGCATCGCGATCCCGAAGCGCCGATCTATTACCCGCAACAGGCGGAGGTGCCGGAGGCGTAGCCTCCGGGTACCCCGCCTCACGTCATCGCGGCGGCGTCATCTTGGAGGATTGTGGGCCCGGTCGCTGACCGCCCACATGGAGTCCAGCATCAGCAGCCCGTCGAAGACGGGATTGTTGCGCGTGAACGCGTCCTGGGTGTCGGGGGCGTTGGCGCCGCCCGCCAGATAGCTGGAGTGCCGTCCGGGCGTCGATCCGCTGGCCGGCCGGGCGGGCCAGGCGGCCCGGTGATGGCAGTTCATGCAGTTGGTGGCGATGGGGTGGGTCGCCGCGAGCTCGATGTACGGGTTGTAGGCCACCGGCCACTTGCCGGCCTGGTTGGCTTCGCCGGGGGGCCAGGCGTTTTCGTTCCCGGGTATCTGCTGCTCGCCGTAGGTCGTGACCAGGAAGTAGTTCTGCCAGGTCGTGTCGCCCGGGAGTTGCGCGGGCCTGTTGCTGCCGTAGCTGGCCGGGCGGGTTTGAGGGCCGTTGCAGATCGACGGATTCGTGCTGCAGGTCAGGGCCTGGTCGTGCCACCAGACCGACTGGAACGTCCAGCCCGGCTTCTCCTTGGTCATGATGTGCATGGCGATCAGCGCCAGCGAGTCCCCGGCGGCGAAGGGGCGGCCGTAATTCCAGATCGCCGAGGCGTCGAGCAGCGCGCGGTCGCAGGGGTTCATCGCCGCGAGGTCCACCGCCGAGAAGGTCAGGTGGTAGAACCGCTCCAGCGGCACCACCGGGGCGTTCTCGTAGGTGATGGGCGCGAGCTGACGCTTTCCGCTCGCGTCGAGGACGCCGTGGAGGTAGGTCACCGTCGCGGTCCCAACGGAGGAGCCGGCGGTGATCGCGACGCCCCGCTTCCAGAGGGACTGGACCTCGAAGCCCGAGTAGCGCGCGCCCTGGAGGCCGTCGCCGCTGCTGCCGTCCGCCGACGGCGGCGGGGAATCCCAGATCGGAAGCGCCGTGACGCCGGTGCCCTTGACCGGCCACCACATGGGTTTCAGCACGATGGCCTCGTGCGGGAACTCGCCGATGACCGCCGGGGGACCCTGCCGGTTCGGGGGCAGTTGCGAGGTCAGGAGCCGCGCGTCGTACAGACGCTCGCTCTGAATCCACTGGAACGCCGATTCGTTGTAGATGACCCCCGCGACCATGATGTCGCCGTTGCTCTGGAACGTGGGGCCGTCGAGCAGCCCTTCTCCGGCGACGCACCCCGGGTAACGGCTCTTGACTCTATCCGGGACCGGATACATCGGATCGCCCGGCACCGAGAGGTTGGGATCACCGCCGGGCCCCTCGGCCTGGTGCACGTTCCTGCGGCTCATCATCGCCGGCCGGTTCGGGTCGGAGCCGCTCTTGGCGTACTGCCACGGGAAGGCCTGCGTGGACGTGTACCAGGTCCGCCAGACGAAGCTGCCGTCCGGGGTCTTCTGATTCAGCCCGGCGAAGACGGACCAGCCATGCTGCCGCATCTTCGAGCCGGACCGGTTCCGGACCCATCCCAGGACGGTCTGCGCGGACTGCGGGTAGTCGAACCTCGGCGGGAACGGAGCCGGATCGATCACCGGCGTCGCCGCGGCCGGACCGGCGGCGAGCCGGGGAGCCATGGCGACCACGAAGGCGAAAATCAGGACGGGCAGAGCCCAGGCGAGACGGCGGAACGATCTCGAATCCATCGCAAACCTCCTTTTGGTGAGAGCTTCTGAGAAGCTCGCCAGATGTCTTCACTGAAGCCTGAAACATATCACCGCCGGGGCGTGTACGCGGATCTTCCATTAGACTCTTGCCTCTATGTCCGAGATTTCCAGAGTTGTCCTGGTGGTCGCGCATCCCGGCCACGAGCTTCGCGTCTATGGTTGGCTCGAACGGGAGCGGCCGGAGGTCTTCGTGCTGACCGACGGCTCGGGGAGCACCGGGCAGTCCCGCGTCTCGTCGACCGCGGAGACCCTGCGCCGCGCCGGTGCCCGGCCGGGCTCCGTGTTCGGCCGGTTCAGCGACCGCGAGCTGTACGAGGTGATCCTGGAAGGACGGATCGAGGTCCTGACGGGGCTGGCCCGCGAGCTCGCCGATACCTTCGTCGAACGGGGCGTGGAGAGGGTGGCCACCGACGCCATCGAGGGGTTCAACCCCTGCCACGATGTCTGCCGCCTGTTGACCGACACGGCCGTCGCGCTGGTCCGCCGCCGGACCGGGCGGGCGATCGACAGCTACGATTTCCTCCTGGAAGGGCGCCCGGACGGATTCCCTGGGAACGGCAGCTCCGGAGTCCTGCGGCTGGAGCTGGAGGACGGCGCGCTGGACCGCAAGCTGGCGGCGGCGCGGGCCTATCCCGAAATGGCGGACGAGGTCGAGCGGGCCTTCGCGCGCCACGGGGCCGGGGCCTTTCGCGTCGAGTGCCTGCGGCCGGCCGATCCCGAGGCGGATCTCGAGGCCCTGATCGCGGAGCCGCCCTCTTACGAGCGCTACGGCGAGGGGCAGGTCGCGGCGGGCCGCTATCCCCGGGTCCTGCGGTTCCGCGAGCACTTCCTGCCGCTGGCCCGGGCCCTGCGCGAGCTCGGGCGCACCGCATGAGCCGGCCCCTGCGGATCCTGTTCACGAACATCACCCTGGCGTCGCGCACCGGGACCGAGGTCTATATCAAGGAGGCCGCCCTGGGGCTCCTGCGGCGGGGGCACACACCCCTGGTCTACAGCCCCGATCTCGGCGAGATCGCGGCGGAGATCCGCGCCGCCACGGTCCCCGTGGTCGACGATCTCTCCAAGCTCGGGGCCCCTCCGGACGTGATCCATGGGCACCACCACCAGCAGGCGATGACGGCCTTTCTGCATTTCCCCGGCGTGCCCGGGATCTTCGCCACGCACGACTGGACGGTCTGGCACGACGCCCCGCCGGCCTTCCCGCGCATCCGCCGCTACGTCGCGGTCGACTGGACCAACCGCGACCGCGTCCTCTTCGAGCATGGGATCCCGGAAGAGCGGATCCGGGTCGTCCTGAACTGGGCGGACCTCGAGAGGTTCCCGCCGCGCGGCCCCCTTCCCGATCGCCCCCGGCGGGCTCTGGTGTTCAGCAACTATGCCCGCGGAGACACCCACCTCCCGGCGGTCCAGGAAGCCTGCCGGCGCGCCGGTCTCCCCCTGGACGTGGTGGGCTCGGGCGTCGGCCGGTCCCTGGCCGATCCAGGCGAGGCGATCGCGGAGTACGACCTCGTTTTCGCCAAGGCCAAGAGCGCGCTGGAGGCGCTGGCGGTGGGGACGGCGGTGGTGCTCTGCGACTATCGCGGCCTCGGGCAGATGGTCACCAGCGCCGATTTCGACGCCCTGCGCCGGCTGAACCTCGGCCTGCGCACCCTGCGCCGCCCGCTCGTCCCCGACCTGATCCTGCAAGAGATCGAGCGCTACGACGCGCAGGACGCCGCCGCGGTCTCGCGCCGGGTCCGCGAGGAGGCGGGCCTCGAGCCGGCCCTCGATCGCCTCGTCGCCCTCTACGAGGAGGTGATCGGCGAGCACGCGCGGGAGGGGCCCGCCGATCCCGCCGAGGAATCCCGGGCCGCCGCGGTCTACCTGCGCGACTGGGCGGGCTGGATCCCTCACCTCAAAAACGTGGCCGCGGACCTCGACAAACAGCGTCAGTGGCTCGACCACCGGGTGAGGGAGCTGGAGGAGGAGCTCCGGCAGGCCCAGGTCCAGCGCGCTCAACCGCGGGCAGAGCTGGAAGAGCTGGAGGAGGAGCTACGGGCCACCCGGCTGGAGAGCGATCAGCGGGCGGCGATGCTCCGCTCCGTCACCGGGACGATCACCTGGCGCCTGCGGGAGAAGCTGATGGGCTTTCCCGGCTTGCGGGCGGCCTATCGGAAGATCCGGAAGCCCGGAGCGGGTCAGCGCAGATAGCCGAGCGCCCGGAGCTGCTTTTCGAGCTCGGGGTCCAGGGTCACCCGCGAGGCCTCCGGCGGCGCTCCGCCTCGCGCTCGCCGCTCGAGAAGCCACCTGAGGCCGCGGACCGCATCCGGGTCGGCTGCCGCGAGATTCCGCCGCTCTCCGGGATCGGACGCAAGGTCGTACAGCTCCAGGCCGAGGGGTCTCCGGTCGTGGGCCAGCGTATGGATCAGCTTCCGGTTGCCCAGGACGACGCTCTCGATCCGCCGTCCGTCCAGATCGAGAGACGAGAAAGCGGCCGGCGGCCGGCCCGAGGGGGCGTGGAGCAGTGGGAGCAGACTCCTTCCCTGGATGCCTGGCGGGACCTTGCCACCCAGGACGTCCAGGATCGTCGGCAGGACGTCGATCTGCCGGACCCTCTCTCCAATCCTCCGTCCGGACCCGGCTCCCCGCGGCAGCTTGAGCACGAGGGGGACGTGGATCAGCTCCTGAAAGAGAGTCGATCCGTGCTCCCATCCCCCATGATCGAAGAGCTCCTCGCCGTGGTCGGCGACGAAGACCAGCAGGAGAGGCTCGTAGAGCCCCCGCGTCCGCAGCTCCGCGAGCAGGCGGCCGAACGCGGCGTCGTTGCCCGCGATCTCGGCATCGTAGAGCGCGGGAATCTCCTCCCGATCGCGCGCCGTGGTGGGCCGCAGACCGTCGCGCACGGCGACGACCTGTTCCAGCGACCCGGCGTGGGGATCGGCGGCTGGGGCGAGCCGCTGGCGGAAGGGCTCCGGCGGCTGGTAGGGCATGTGGGGGGTCCAGGGTGTGGAGGAAGAGAAAGAACGGGCGGTCCGGGTCCCGCCGCTTCAGCCACCGCAGAGCCTCCTCATTCACCCATTCCGAGGTCGGACGCTCCGGCTCGATCGTCTCCTTGACCCGTTGCCGGAACGTGTCGAACCCCTGCCCGAAGCCGAACTTCGCGGTGATCACGGCGCTGGAGACGAAAGCCGCTGTCTGGTAGCCCTGCCGGCGCAGGATCTCGGGCATCGTGTCGAACGACTCCGCGAGCCCGTCGAGACGCCCCTGAACTCCGTGCTGGCGCGGATCGAGGCCGGTCAGGAGGGACGTGACCGCGGGCCGGGTCCACCCCGCCTGCGCCACGGCGTCCTCGAAGAGCACGCTTTCCGCGGCGAAGGCATCGATCCGGGGGGACGTTTGCCGCGGATACCCATAGCAGCCGAGGTGATCGGCGCGCAGCGTGTCGACCAGATAGACGATGACGTCCGGCCGCCGTTCCGCCGCGGGACGGCAGGCGAGAGACGTCGCGGCCGCCGCCGCGCAAGCGACGACCAGCAGGGAGCGATGCGGCAACTTCAACAAGCTGTGGAGCGTACACCAGCGGCGATCTGCCCGGGGAGCCGCGATCGGCGGGATAGAATCCGCCAGCATGAACATCCGGCGCGCCAAGGAAGCCGACTTCGAGTCGATATGGCCCATCTTCCGGGCCGTGGTCTCGACGGGAACCACCTACGTCTTCGATCCCGAAACTTCCCGTGAGGACGCCTTCGCCTACTGGCTCGGGCCCGGCGTCCGCTCCTATGTCGCCGAGGCCGAGGGGCGCGTCGTCGGCATGTACAAGATCGTCCCGAACCAGCGCGATCTGGGGTCCCACGTGGCCAACGCGTCGTTCATGGTCGATCCGAGTTTCAGCGGCCGGGGGACGGGGCGCGAGATGGGGCTGCACTGCCTTCAGGAGGCCCGCGAGGCCGGCTTCCTGGCAATGCAGTTCAACTTCGTGGTGAGCACCAACGAGGCGGCGGTCGCACTCTGGAAGAAGCTCGGCTTCGCGATCGTGGGGACGCTCCCCAAGGCGTTCCGGCACCGGGAGCTCGGCGATGTGGACGCTTACGTGATGTACCGGTTTCTGAGCTGATCAGAATCGCGGCCATTCTTCTCGACAACTTCAGCAACCCTACAATATCCGTACCCCCTCATCCGTCTACAACCGTAGATGAAGACGCGGAGCTTGGAGCGGATGGCACTCGAACAGGACCGGCGGATCTCCGAAACGATCCAGCGGGAGCAGTCCCGGCTGCGCAACTTCATTCGCCGGAACGTGCCCGACTCGCGCGACGCGGAGGACATTCTGCAGGACGTCTTCTACGAGCTGGTGGAAGCGAACCGGCTGCTGATGCCGATCGAGCACGTCACCGGCTGGCTGTTTCGCGTGGCGCGCAATCGCATCACCGATCTCTTCCGCAAGAAGAAGCCCGAGAGCTTCAGCGATACCGCCGCCGCCGACGAGGACGACGAGCTGCTGCGGTTGGAAGATCTGCTGCCTTCGCCCGATGCCGGACCGGAGGCGCTCTACGCCCGGAACGTGCTTCTCGATGAGCTCGTGTTGGCGCTAGCCGAGCTGCCAGAGGAACAACGCAACGTTTTTGTCGCGCACGAGTTGGAAGGACGCAGCTTCAAGGAGATCGCCGCCCGGACGGGCGTGGGCGTGAACACGCTGCTCTCCCGAAAGCGCTATGCGGTGCTGCACCTGCGCGAGCGGTTGCAAAGCATTTACGACGACCTGACGAAAGCATGAGGGGACTGAACATGAGAAAAAAGAGATTGTTTTTCATAGCTCCGCTGGCGATCCTGGGGATCGTGCTCTTTCTCTTCATCGGCGGCGAAATCGTGCTGCACCTGTGGAATTGGCTGCTGCCGCCGCTCTTCGGCTGGCACGAGGTCACTTTCTGGCAAGCCCTGGGGCTGCTGGCGCTCTGCCGGATTCTCTTCGG
>JBDSHF010000342.1:0-15733 GCA_039918595.1 Thermoanaerobaculia bacterium | reverse complement strand
CCCGCCTGCAGACCCACGTCTACCGCCAGCAGATGGCCCAGGCCGTGGTCAAGGGGCTCCTCGCCTACTATGGCCAGGGCGCCGGGGCGCCGTCGCAGGTGGTGGCGGAGACGGCGAAGTAGGGAGGGCCCCTCATCACCCCGGCCCTCTTCTCCCCTCGCACTCCCCCCGACCGGGAGAAGAGGGGGGCCCTGCGATGAGAGGTTTTCCTGCCCGAATTCTTCCCCTCTCCCGGTGAGGGAGGGCGGGAGGGGACGGGAGAGGGGCCAGGGGTGAGGGTTTGGTGCTACCCTTGGTCTCCCTTGAAGAAACTCGGGAACTTTTCCGAGGCCTCCACGGTCTATGACAACAGGGCGCGGCTCGATCCGCCCTGGGAGGACTCGGTGGGCGTCACTACGGTTTACCCCGTCGTTCAGAATGATGTAGCCCTCGACGTCGCCCTCGTCGAACGCCATCGCTGCGGCGATCTCCGGGCTTTCGACGAAGTCTATGAGCGGTTCGGCGAGATGGTTTACAACCTCGCCCTGCGCCTCGCGGGCAACCGCGAGGAGGCCGCCGACCTCACGCAGGAGATCTTCCTGCGCATCTATCGCCACCTGGGGGGCTTCGGGGGTCGTTCTACCCTCAAGACCTGGGTGTTCCGCATTGCGCTCAATCACTGCCGAGACCGATTGTCCCGCCACCACCCGGCGATGCAGTCGATCGACGACCAGGCCGAGGGGGGTGGCATTCCCATCGCCGACCCTGGCCGGGGTCCGGAAGAGCTGGCGGTCGCCGCCGACGAGGGGCGCCGGGTCGCCGAGGGGCTGTCCCGGATTCCGCCGGTTTTCTGCGAGGCAGTGGTATTGCGAGACCTTGAGGGTTTATCCTATGAAGAGATTGCCGAAGTGCTGGGGGTCCGGGTGGGGACGGTCCGTTCGCGGATCGCGCGGGGACGCGAGCAGCTTCGGGTTCTCCTGGAGAAAGAACCATGAACCGTCACGTTGCTACTGAGCAGCTTTCAGCCTATCTCGACTCCGAGCTCGGGGTGGCTGAGAGCCGCCAGCTTGAAAATCATTGCCAGGGGTGCGAGGAGTGCGGCGCGCGCCTGGCCTCGATGCGGCGCTTCGTCGCCGGTCTCGGCCGCGTCGAGCGCGCCGTGCCGCCCGCGGCGCTACGGCAGCAGATCCGCCGCCAGGTCATCACGCAGCAGCCGACCTATGGGTTGCGCAAGGCTGTCGATTCGTTCTGCTTCCTGCTCTTCCCCGTCCAGGCGGCGCGGCACACGGCGGTGGTGATGGGCCTCGCCGTGATGGTGGGCCTGGTCACCCTCAATCACCAGGCCGAGAGCCTGATGCCGCCGCCGACGCGCGGGGGGCAGGAGATCGTCACCGTCCAGGCCGGCGCGCAGACGGGCCAGCTCTTGACCACCAGCGAGGTGGCCGACCGGGAGTTCATCTGGACGGACAGCGGCTGGATCCAGCGGGGGCTCGAGGGGGAGACCCCGGTCGCCCGCGTCGACGCCGGCAGCCCGCAGGGCCGGGCGCTGCTGACCCGCTACGCGGATCTGGAGTTCCTGCTCGCCGACGGTCAGCCGGTCGTGCTCCGCTACAACCTGGAGACCGTCGAGATCCACAAGCTGCCGCCGACCCGGGATTTCGGGTTCGAGGAGCAGCCGGTCGGGCCTGTGCACGGGCGGACGGTGACGACGTAGGCAGGCAGATTGGGTGACCCAACGCCCGGGCATCAATGCCCGGGCCGCCCCAACGGCCGCCCCTACTCCGACCGCAACGGCTCGATCTTCTCGATCGTCCAGCTCTCGCCGGACAGGCTCACCATGTCGCCGGGCTTGCCGCCGAGGAGATCCTTGGCGAGGTCGGACTCGTAGGAGATGACGTCCTCCTCGGGCTTGCTCTCCCAGGGGCCGAGGATCGTCATCGTCCGCTTGCCGCCGGTGCCGACCAGGTGGGCGACGGTGCCGATGCGCACCTCGGAGGTGTCCATGCCGGTGGGCTCGATCAGGCGGACGCGCTGGAGGTCGCCGTTGAGGCTGGCGGCGCGGGCGTTCAGGTACTCGTGGCGCTGGCGGGCCGACTTGTACTCGAAGTTCTCCCGCAGGTCGCCCATGGCGCGGGCCTCCTCGATCGCCTTGCGGTTGGCCGGGATGTCGACCGACATGATCTGGTGCAGCTCGACCCGCTTGGCCTCCACCGACTCGATCATGGCGTAGATCGGCGGCGGTCCGGACTCCTTGCGCAGCCCCTGGAAGCGGAGGTGGATGGCGTTGATGAGCTGCTCGCGCTGGTAGGGCTCGAGCGGCGCGGCGCGCTGGATGGCGTCCTCGGCCAGGGCCGCCTGGTCCTCGGTGAGGTGGCTGAGCAGGCGCGGCACCGTGCTCCCCGACTCGGAAAGGGCCAGCAGGCGGACGCGGTAGGGGGCGAACTCGTCGCGCGAGAGGGTGGTGAGGATCTGCTGCAGCATGCGCAGCGGATTGCGGGTGCGCATCGTCTCGTCGGCCGCCGCCCGTTCGGCCAGCCAGACGAAGGCCGGCGGATTGCGGTGCGGCTGGGCGAGCAGGCTGTCGAGCAGGCGGTCGAGCTCGCGGGGGCCCCCCTTGGCCAGGCCGTCGGCCAGCAGGTCGAGGGCGCGCGGATCGGACTCCTTGCTCATGGCGTCGCGGTAGATCGCGGGCCAGTCCTCGCGGCGCTCGCGCACCATGGCGTAGGCGCGCTCGCGCAGCAGCCGCTCCTCGATGCCGGAGAAGAGCCGCTGGTGCTGGTCGATGAGCAGGTCGTCCGGAGTCCAGTCGACCGCGTCGACGATCTTCGAGCCGCTGCGCTCGATGGCGAACCAGATCTCGAAGGCGAGGCCGGGGTCGCTGTCGGCCACCTGCTCGCCGACGATGGCGAGGTTGGCCGCCATGCGGTCGCGCAGCCCCTCGTCGCGCGCGCCCTCGCGGCGCAGGCGCTCGATCTTCTTGCGTGAGGTGGCGCGCTCGAAAGCTTTCCAGACCGAATCGAGAGCGTCGCCGCTGCTCTCGGCCCAGCGGTAGGTCTGGCGCGCGCCGCTGCCGCTCGCCACCAGTTGCGGGTGCTTGCGGGCGGCGGACCACCAGGCGGTCCACTGCGATTCGGAGACCAGCCCGGCGACGATGTCGCGCACCTCGCCGGCGGTCAGCGGCTTGTCGTAGCTCTGCAGGACGGTGCGCAGCAGCTCGGGCGGGGTCAGCGCCTTGAGCACGGCCGGCGCCTCCAGCTTGCGGCGCAGCACGTGCTCGACCGGCAGCGGGCGGAGCAGCTTGGGAGCCGCCTTGAAGCCCACCGTCAGGCCGCGGATGCGCTCGAAATCGACCTTGAAGCTCTCCAGCCCGAGGTTGGCCTCGACCACCCGGCCGACCCCCTTGCCCTCCATCGCCACGACGGTGCCGACGTCGAAGGCGAGGAGCCCCTCCAGGCGGTCGACCTTCTCCCAGGTCTTGGGGATGTCGGTGGTCGCCTTGTGGAGCCCCACGGCCTCGAAGAGCGCCTTGTAGGTCGACCGGTCGCTGTAGAGCTTGCCGAGGGTGGAGGAGAGGGTGGGGTAGAGCTTGTCGGCGGCGACGAACAGTGTGCCGGCGCGTTTGAGCAGTTGCAGGCGCAGGGCCCAGCGGCCGCTCTCGCGCAAATGGTCGTCCAGCAGCTCCAGCAGCGAGCGGGCCCGCGCCTCCTCGCCGGTGCCGACCAGGGCGCGCGCGACGCCCACGTAATATTCGAGATCCGAGGGATCTTTTTCGATCCGCGCCAGCCAGTCGGTCTCGATGGAGTCGAAATCGCTCTTGGACAGTTGGGTCTGGGTGGTCCTGGAAATTGTCATAGGGAGGAAGCAAGATACCAGATTCTCTGAGAACGTGTCTCGGAACCGGCTAAGCTAACCGCATGTCCGACCTGCCGGAGCCCTCGATCGCCGCCGAGGGGGGGGAGTCCGAGGCCGCACAGAACAGCCTCCAGCAGCGGCTGCGCGAGGCGGGCGAGGAAGAGCTGCTCGCCCTGCTGCGCGCGCACGCCACGGAGCTCGCTCCCCCGGACCTCCGCCACGCGCTGCGCAATCCCTTCTGCACGGCCGAGGCGATCGAGCAGATTTCCGGCGAGCAGCGGCTCCTCTCCTTCTACGAGGTGCGGCGCGACCTCACACTCCACCCGCGGACGCCGGAGACGCTGGCCGCCCGCTTCGTGCCGACCCTCTACTGGCGCGACCTGATGGTGATCTCGCTCGACAGCCGCCTGCGCCCGGCGCTGCGGCGCGCGGCCGAGATCCACCTGGCGGCGCGCCTGCCGGGGATGGCGGTGGGGGAGAAGGTCTCGCTCGCCCGCCGCGCGAGCCCGGGGGTGATCGCTCAGCTCCGGCACGATCCGAGCCCGCCGGTGATCGCGGCGCTCCTCGACAACTCCCGGCTGACCGAGGGGGCGCTGGCGCCCGTGGTCCACGCCGCTAGGACACCGCCGGCGATTCTGGAGCTGATCGCGGGCGACCGCCGCTGGGGAGTGCGCTACCCTCTACGCTTGGCGCTGGTGCGCAACCCGGCGACGCCGCTCCCTACCGCCTGGCGTCTCCTGGAGACGCTGGGCAAGGCGGACCTCCGGCCGGTCGCCGCCGACCCGCGGCTGGCCGAGCCGCTGCGCCGCCGGGCGCGGGTCTTGCTCGGGGACGACTAGTTGGGGATGCCGCTCGGAGACTCTGGATGAAAGTAAGCCATGAAAAGACAAGAATTTGACCCCGGGGCGGAGCGCCGCGTAAAGTTATGACTCGCGTGCCAAAAAACGTGTCCAGAGGAGAGAGATTTCCGCCCCGCAAGACCGAAGACGCCATCCCGGCCGCCGATCCGGCGGGAGGCGTGGCCGGAGGCGCGGGGGGCAAGCGACCGAACCGTCAGCCACCTTGGGAGAAGGAAGCGGTGTCTACCGAGAGCAGCTCTTTTGGTGACTGGCTCCGTCGGCAACGCGAGCTGCGTGAAATCAGCCTGCGCGACATCGCCGAGCGGACCAAGATCAGCCTGCGCTATCTGGAAGCGATGGAGGCGGATCGCTTCGATCTTCTGCCCGCGCCCCTGTTCGCCAAGGGCTTTCTCCGCGAGTACGCCCGCTATGTGGGGCTGTCGCCGGACGACGTGGTCAATCACTACCTTTCCGTGCATCACCCGGAGGAGCTGGCGGACCCCAAGGACGACACCAAGGTCCGCTCGCGGCCGAAGCCGGTCGATCCCGGCCAGCCTCCCATGCGCCGCAACTGGAGCTGGGGCCTGCTGCTCGCCCTCGCGGGCCTGATCCTGCTCGTGCTGGTGGCGCTCGCCGCCTACTTCGCCGAACGCCGGCACGCCGAGCCCGCCAACGTCGGCCAGGCGCCGCCGATGTCCGCGCCGCCGCAACTGGCCGCGCCGGGGCCGGACCAGATGGCCGTCCCGGCGGCCGTCTCCGCCCGCTCCGCGCCGCCGCCGCCGAGCGCGCCGATCCAGGTCTCCCTCGACTTCAGCAAGGATTGCTGGGTGGAGGCGGTGATCGACGGCGGCAAGCGCCGCTTCTCCGAGCTGCGGGTGCAGGGGGAGTCGCTGCCGCTGGAGGCGGAGAAGAGCCTCGTGCTGACCCTCGGCAACGCCGGCGCGGTGGATGTGCAGGTCAACGGCTATCCCCTCGAGCTGGACAAGAAAGAGGGGGACGTGGTGCACGATCTGACTATCGATCTCAGCACGGTCGAGGCGCTCAAGGCGAAAAAAGAGGCTCGCTGACCTTGGCCGAGAGCCCGTCCTTCGCGCTGCTCGAGCAGATCCGCTCGGGCAATCGGCAATTTCAGATGCTCGCGGCCGAGGGGGTCCTCCCCATTCCTCCCGAGGACCTGATCCCGGTCCAGGTCGATCTCGCCCACGGCGATGACGAGGAGATCGCCGGGAAGGCGCGGCACAGCCTGCGCACCGTCGACGTGCGCCTCGCCCTGCCGTTCCTCGAGCGCCAGGCCGGGACGGAGGCGCTCGCCTTCTTCGCTGAGGAGAGCAGCCATCCGGTGCTGATCGAGGCGATCCTGCGCCGGCGCGACGTGCCGCGGTTCATCCTCGCCCGTCTCGCCCGGCGGCTGCCGCCGGACCTCCAGGAGATCCTCCTGCTGCGCCAGGACGCCATCGTCGAGGAGCCGGTCATCCTCGAGGCCCTGGAAGAGAACCCGCAGATCTCCTCCTACACGCAGCGGCGGATCGCCGAGTACCGCGAGCACCTGCTGCCCCGGGAGCGCACCATCGCTCCTCTCCCCGAGATCGAGGAGATGGACGAAGCCGCCCTGGCGCGGGAGATCGAGGCCGCGCGGGAGCTCCCGCCCGCCGGCGAATTCGAGGCGGAGAGGACCCAGCTCACCGAGGGGCAGATCCGCGGCCTGCCGATCCCGGCCCGGCTGAAGCTGACCCGCGGCGCGCCGCGCGGCCTGCGCTCGATCCTGCTGCGCGACTCCAACCCCCAGGTCGCCGTCTCGGTGATCGTCAACAACAACCTCTCCGACCAGGAGGTCGAGCAGACCGCCGGCAACCGGGCCGTGGTCGAGGAGGTCCTGATGGCGATCGGCAAGCGTCGCGAGTGGGTGAACAAGTACAATGTCGCCAAAGCCTTGATCCACAACCCACGGACGCCGATAGGAATGTCGGTGCGCCTGATAACCCGGCTGTCGGTGAAGGACCTCCGGGAAATCGGCCGGAGTCGCAATATTCCGGACGCGTTGCGCTCGACAGCCCTGCGTTTGTATAGAATCAAGCAGAAATAGAGATCAGAACGATGGCCAGGGACTTTTACAGCGTCCTCGCGGTGCCGCGCAACGCCACCGAGGACCAGATCCGCCAGCGCTTTCGGGAGCTCGCCCGCACCCGTCACCCCGACCGTTTTCAGGGGGCGGAGAAGCTGCGCGCCGAGAAGGAGTTCCAGGAGCTGACGCAGGCGTTCAACGTGCTGTCCGACTCCGAGCGGCGGCGGCGGCACGACGTCGACCTCGTGCGCCCCGAGGAGAGCTCGGCCGACCCGCGGCAGCTCTTCCGGGTCTATCTCCAGCGCGGCGTCAAGGCCTACAAGGAGAAGAACTATCTCGAGGCGGCCAGCAACTTCGACCTCGCCACCCAGGCCGATCCCAAGAGCGGCCAGGCCTGGCACCACCTGGCCCAGGCGTGCAGCCATCAGCGCAACTGGCTCTCCCGGGCCGTCGACGCCATCGAGCGCGCCTGCCGGCTCGAGTCGATGAACGCGGGCTACCTGAAGCAGGCCGGCCGCATCTGCGCCCTGTCCGGCCAGACCGAGAAGGCGATCCAGTATTACCGCCAGGCCCTCGAGTGGGGGGATGACGACGCCACCGTGCGCCAGGCGCTGGAGGAGCTGAGCGGCTCCCCGGCACGGCGCGGCCTCTTCGGACGGAGCTCCTGATGCGCGTCAAAGCCTGCGGACTCTCGGATGTCGGGCTCACCCGGGCCCATAACGAGGACTACTTCGAAATCGACCCTCAGCACAGGCTCTACGTGGTCGCCGACGGCATGGGCGGCCACAGCCATGGCGAGGTGGCCTCCCAGCTCGCCGTCAACTCCATCCGCGACTTCATCGCCAAGAGCGCCGACCGCGACACCACCTGGCCGTTCGGCATGGACACCGACCTGGCGCGCCACTCGAACCTGCTCAAGATGGCGGTGCGGATCGCTCACGACCACGTCCTGCGCGCGATCAGCAAAGACGGCTCGCTCTACGGCATGGGGACGACCGTCGTCGGGCTCCTGCTCTCGGGCTCCAGCGTCGCCGTCGCCCACGTCGGCGACAGCCGCGCCTACCGGCTGCGCGACGGCCTCCTGGAGCAGCTCACCCAGGATCACACCTGGGTCAACGAGCAGGTGGTGGCCGGCTTCCTCTCCCGCGAGCAGGCGCGCACCCACCCGCTCAAGAACGTCGTCACCCGCGCCCTTGGAGGCGAGAGCGACGTCCTGGTCGACGTGCGCGAGATGGAGGTCCTGCCCGGCGACCTCTTCCTCCTCTGCTCGGACGGCCTGACCGGCATGCTCTCCGACGCCGACATCCGCGACCGCCTCGACTCCGGCCGCACCCTCCCCGAGATCTGCCGCACCCTGATCACCGACTCCAACGCCCGCGGCGGCATCGACAACGTGACGGTCGTGCTGCTGGCGATCGAGGGCGACGAGGCTACTGTGGACGACGAGGAGTTCGAGGCGACGAAGTCGGGGACAGAAAAAGCCTAAAGGACGAACAGGGACGAACACGGACAAGCACGGACCAACAAGGACACCGGAAAAAACGAACTCCTGTCCTTTTTGTCCGTGTTCGTCCGTGTTTGTCCTTTTCGTCCGTGCCTCCGAATAAACTCCCCTCCATGACCCGAATCGCCGTCCTCGGCGGTGGACCGGCCGGCGGCTCGGCGGCCCTGGCGCTGGCCCGGGGCGGAGTGGCGGTGGATCTCTACCTGCCCGCCCGGCCCGGGGAGAAGCCCTGCGGCGGAGCGGTGCCTGAGCACGTTCTCCCCCGGCTCGCCGGCTTCGATCCCTCCGCGCTGCCGGCCATCGCCAGCCCCGAGGCCCTGCTGGAGAACGCCCGCGGACACCGGCTCACCCTCGATCTCGCCGGCATTCGCGTCTTTCGGCGGCGGGACTTCGACCGCGGGCTCGTCGAGGCGGCCCTGGCCGCGGGCGCGGTGCCGCGGCGGCTCAAGGCCGAGGGGCTGGAGGCGGTGGAGAAGGGGGTCCGGGTCTTCGCCGGCGGCGAGGCGCGCACCTACGACTGGATCGTGGGCGCGGACGGCGCTCGCGGGCTCTCCCGGCGCTCGCTCGGGCTGATCCCCCAGGGGGATAGCGTCGGCCTCGGCGGCTCCCTCTCCGGACTCGACTGGCGCCGCCTCGTCCTCGCTTTCCCGGAGATCGCGGACGCCTACCTCTGGATCTTCCCGCGCCCGGACGGCGCTTCGGTCGGCATCGCCTACACGCCGGGCCGCCTCACGGACGGCGCCGCGCGGGCCGCGCTCGACGGTTTCCTCGATCATCATCTGCCGGAGGGCTGGCGGAACCTTCCCGGGCCGCGCTACCGCTATCCGATCCCGGTCTTCGGCCCCTGGACCTTGCGGGCGGTGCGCCGGGCGCTCGGCCACCGCATCCTGCTGACCGGGGACGCGGCGGCGGTGGCCGATCCGCTGACCCGCGAGGGGATCCGCTACGGCCTGCTCACCGGCCTCTGGGCGGCCGAAAGCCTGCTCACCGGGCGGCCCCATGGCTACCCGGAGCGGTTGGAATCCGAGCTGGAGGGTGAGATGGAGAGGGCCAACCACGCCCGCGACCTCTTCTTCGAGGGGGCCATCGGGCGCTGGGCGGTGCCGGTGGCGCGGGCTCACCCTGGAATTCGCAGAGTCCTCAACGACCTGCTCGCCTGCCGGCAGCCGTATGGGGGGTTGCGCGGGCGGCTGCTGCGGGCGGCGGTGGGGGTGGGGGGACCGCCCCTACGGGGCGGAAAACCTACTTCCCGTACTCATACCCCTTCCGGGCCTTGACCCGGAACTCGGGGTTGGTGGTGGTCACCGTGACGTTCTGGAAGCCCGACTTGCCGGCCGGCTGCTCGCTCTGGTAGCTCAGCAGGTAGTAGCCGTTGTTCTCCTTGGCGATCTGGTCGAGCGGCGTCGAGAAGTTGGTGACGTTGAAGAAGTAGCGGCCGCCGGTGTCGTTGGACATCAAGTTCAGCGAGTCGCTCAGCGTGTGCTCGACCGCCGGGGGCGTCAGATCGAGCGAGTAGACCGCCACGTTGTTGGCGTTGAGCGCGTTGACCGTCGGCAGGAAGTAGCGCTTGTCGGGGACGAACTGGCCGAACGTCGTTTCGTTGGCGGGGAGGCCGAAGGTGAAGAGCAGCAGGTTCTTGCGCCCCCGGATGTTGCCGGCCGAGCGGGCGATCGCCTGCAGCGCGTCATAGATCTTCGCCGTCTTGTTGCGCAGCTCCTTCCCCTTGGGCAGGCCGGCGAGCAGCGAGGGGCCCTTGCTGGTGTCGATCCGCGAGGGGTAGTTCCCCTCCGGGTCCTTGCCCTTCATGGCGTCGCCGATCGCCGCGACCAGCGCCTTGCGGTCGTGCGTGAAGTCCTGCTGCACCTTGAGGCGGGTGTCGTAGCTCACCACCGCCACCCAGTCGTTCTGCAGCATGTCGCCGTCCACCCAGCCGCGGGCGCGCTTGGCGGCCTCGAGCTGCTGGGAGATGAGCCGGGGCGCCTCCTGGGCGGTGTCCTTCTGGTCCTCGAAGAAGAGGATGAAGTAGCGGTCCTCCGTCCCCTGCTCGGTGCTCACCCCCTGCTTGGCGAGAGTGGGATTGGACTCGAGCAGCCGGCGGTTGCTGTAGAACGTCACGCCGGTCAGGTCGACGGGGTTGCCGTTGTCCTTCACCACGAAGTCGTTCTTGCCGAGGCCCACGATCACGTTCCCACTGGCGTCGGTGACCAGGACGTCCAGCAGCACCTCGTTGACGTTCACCTTGCCCGTGAACTGTCCCTGGGGATCTTGGCCCTGGGAAGCCTGACCCTGGGCCGTGGCGGCGCGCCCGAGACCGCAGAAAGCGATGAGGGCGATGGCCGTCATCCGCATGATTCGAATCATCATAAATTTTTCTCCTTATGGCAGGTCCGGACCGCGGAACCCATTCACTCTGTCCGGTCCATAAGGTACAGCAAGGGGCGGGCCAGGAAAATTCCTGGCCTCCTGGCAGCGGAATGGATTGATTTTAAAAGGGATTGGGGTGGCAGGGGTGGAGTGCAGGGACGGAAGGGATGTCATCGGGCGAGGACGGGGGGCGTCTCTGGAGGGGTGCGTTGGTGGCCTCACCCGCCCGGGATTGAAATCCCGGGCTACCCACGGCCGTCCCATCCGGGACTCCCAAAAACCCGTTCCTTACAGAGCCCCGGGAAGGGGCGACTGTCGGTAGCCCGGGATTTCAATCGCGGGCGACGAGCTACGCCGTCCCCGAAGGGAACCGCGCATAGAACCCCCCCGCCTCCACCGTCCCGCGCAGGGCGTCGGACGGCGCGAAGCGGTCGCCGACGGTGCTTTCGAGGCGCTCCAGGGTGGCGATGATCCGGCTCAGGTTCTCCTGGTCCGCCCAGCGGCAGAGACCGCCGCGGAAGGGGGGGAAGCCGGTGCCGAAGATCAGCGAGAGGTCGAGCTCGGCGGCGCTACGCACCACCCCTTCCTCCAGGCAGCGGGCCGCCTCGTTGACCATCGGCAGCACCATGCGGTCGGCGATCAGCCCGGGATCGGGGTTTTCCACCCGGGGGTGGAGGCCGAGCAGGGCGTAGATCTCCGGGTCCGGCTCCTTCCGCTCGCGCCCCTCGTAGCGGTAGAACCCCTTGCCGTTCTTCGTGCCCAGCCGGCCGCTCTGCGGCGCGCGGTCCAGCCAATCGGGGATCGGCAGCCGGTCGCTGAAGGCGTCGTGCAGGATGTGGGCGACCTTGGTCGCGACGTCGATCCCCACCTCGTCGGTGAGCGCCATCGGACCCATCGGCATCCCCCAGTCGGCCATCGCGCGGTCGACGTCCTCGATCCTGTACCCCTCGTCGAGCAGCCAGAGGGCCTCGGTCGAGTAGAACATCAGCAGGCGGTTGACCAGGAAGCCCGGGGTGTCCTTGACCAGCACCGGCGTCTTGCCCAGCTTGCGGGTAAAGGCGAAGACGGTGTTGACCGCCGCCGGATCGCTCCCCTCGGGGGCGATCACCTCGACCAGCGGCATCTTGTCGACCGGATTGAAGAAGTGCATGCCGACCACCCGCTCCGGATGCGGGGTCTTGGCGCCGATGCCGCCGACCGACAGCGACGAGGTGTTCGAGGCGAGGACGGCGCCCTCGGCGACGTGCTTGGCGGTCTCGGCGAGGACCTCCTGCTTGACTCCCATGTTCTCGACGATCGCCTCGATCACCAGGTCCACCGAGCGGAAGCCCGTGTAGTCGAGCGTCGGGTGGAGCAGGCCCATCTTGCGCCGCGACTCGGGGACGGTGAGCCGCCGCCGCTCCACCTGCTTGGCGAACAGCCGCGACGCGTGCTGCATGCCGCTCGCCAGGGCCTCGTCGCGCACGTCCTTCATCCGTACCGGCAGGGCGGTCTCGGCGGCGATGAGCTGGGCGATGCCGCCCCCCATCACTCCGGCGCCGAGCACGGCGGTCGAGCGGACCTCCCGCGGCGCGGCTCCGGGCAGGCCGTTCTCCTTCTTGGCCTCCTCGGTCAGCCGGAAGACGTGGATCAGGTTCTTCGCCGTCCGCGAGGTGGCGAGCTCGGCCACGGCGCGGGCCTCGGCGTCGAACCCGGCGCGCGGGCCGTCCTCGATCCCCACCCGCACCACCTCGATGGCGCGCAGCGGCGCCGGGTAGTGCCCGTGCGTGGTCTCCAGGGTCTTCTTGCGCGCCTGGTCGAAGAGGATCTTCCGTCCGAACGGGTTCTTCTCCAGGAGCATCTCCTTGAAGTCGAATTCCCCCTCGTCGCGGCGGGGCTTGTCGAGCCGCGCCAGGGCGAAGTCGCGCAGCGAGTCGAGGAAGCCGGCGTCCGGCATCAGGGCGTCGATCAGCCCGAGCTTGAGGGCCTTGCGGCCGACCACCGTCTTGCCGGTGAGGATGAGGTCGAGCGCCTCGGCGATGCCGATCCGGCGCGGCAGCCGGGTCGAGCCGCCCCAGCCGGGGAGGATGCCCAGCCGCACCTCGGGAAGGCCCATCTTCGTATCCGGCCGGTCGCTCGCCACCCGGTAGGTCGAGGCGAGCGAGATCTCGAGCCCGCCGCCCAGGCAGACGCCGCGGATGGCGGCGACGGTGGGGAAGGGGAGCGCCTCCCAGGCCGAGAACAGCCGGTGGCCCACGCGCGAGCCGGCCTCCGCCTCGACCGGATCGGTCACCCGGGCGATCTCCTCGACGTCGGCGCCGGCGATGAAGCTCCCCGGCTTGCCGGAGAGCAGGATCAGGCAGCCGATGTCCTTGCGCCCCCCGAGCTCGTCGATGATCCGTTCCAGCTCCTGGAACGCGGCGCGGGTGAAGACGTTGACCTTCCTGTCGGGCGAATCGAACGTGAGCGTCGCCAGGCGATCGGCGCCGGCCTCGAGATGGAAGATGGATGTCACCTGATGCCTCCTTAAGAAACCCGCCCGAAGGCGACCCCGCCCGGGATTGAAATCCCGGGCTACCGACATTCGCCCCTTGCCGGGGCTCTGAAGAAGCGCTCCTTGGAAGTCCCGGAGGGACGACCGTAGGTAGCCCGGGATTTCAATCCCGGGTTCCAGAGCGCTACCCCCCGTGCTTGTCCGCCTCGGCATAGAGGCGGTCGATGACGTCGCCGTACTTCTGGCTGACCACCCGGCGCTTGACCTTCAGCGTCGGCGTGATCTCGCCCGTCTCCAGAGTGAATTCGTTCGGCAGCAGCTCCCAGGCGACGATCTTCTCGAAGCCGGCGAGGTTGGCGTTGACCGCCGTCACCTCTTTGCCGATCAGCTCGCGGACCTTGGGATCGGCGATCAGCTTCTCGTTGTCCGCCGCGCCGATCCCCTGCTTCTCCGCCCAGGGCTTGAGCGCCTCGAAATCCGGCACCAGCAGCGCCGCGAGGAACTTCCGGCGATCGCCGATCACCACCGCCTGGCCGATGAAGCGGCTCCCCTTCAGCGTGTTCTCGATCGGCGCCGGCGCCACGTTCTTGCCGTAGGCGTTGATGATCAGCTCCTTCTTGCGGTCGGTGATCCGCAGGAAGCCCTCTGAATCCACCTCGCCGATGTCGCCGGTGTGGAACCACCCCTCGGCGTCGATCACCTCCGCCGTCTCCTTCTCCATGCCCCAGTAGCCCTTCATGATGTTGGGACCCTTGGAGAGGATCTCGCCGTCCTCGGCGATCCGGACCTCGACCCCGGGGATCGGCTGGCCCACGGCGCCCATCTTGACGTGCTCGCGGGTGTTGACCGAGATCACCGGCGAGGTCTCCGAGAGGCCGTACCCCTCGTAGATCGGCAGGCCGGCGCCCCAGAAGAACTCGGCGATGTCGCGCGCCAGCGGCGCGCCGCCCGAGATGGCGAACTCGAAGCGTCCGCCCAGCCGCGCCTTGATCTTCGAGAAGACCAGCTTGTCGGCGAGGTCGAGCTGGATGCCCAGGAAGCCCGGCGGCTTCCGCTTCTTCAGCCGGTAGGGAAGCGCCTTGCGGCCGACCCCGACCGCCCAGGCGAAGAGCTTCTGCTTGATCGGCGATCCCGCCGCCACTCCCTCCTGCACCTTGCTGTAGACCTTCTCGTAGACGCGCGGCACGGAGACGAAGACGTGCGGCTTGACCTCCTGCATGTTCTGCGACACCAGGGCCACCGACTCGGCGTAGGCGATCGTGCACCCCTCCAGGAAGTAGCAATAGTCGACCGTGCGCTCGAAGGAGTGCGACAGCGGCAGGAACGACAGCACCACGAACTTGCGGTCGAGGCCGAGCACCGAAAGGCCGGAGCTGACGTTCGAGGCGATGTTCCGGTGGGTGAGCATCACCCCCTTGGGCGTGCCCGTGGTGCCGCTGGTATAGATGAAGGTCGCCAGGTCGTCCGGCTGAACGGCGCGGGCGCGCGCCTCGAACTCCGCGGCATCGGCGCCGGCCCCCTTCTCGAGCAGCTTGTCGAGCGTGATCACCCGGGGATCGCTCGACGTCCCCTTGATGAGCACGAAGTGGCGGACGTCCGGCAGCTTGTCGATATGGGCGAGGAACCCTTCCAGGTGGGCGGCGGTCTCGGCGATCACCACCTTGGCGCCGCAGTTGCCCGCGATATAGGAGGACTGGTCCGGCAGCAGCGTGGGGTAGACCGGCACCAGCACGGCCCCCGCGCAGAGCGTCGCGAAGTCGACCGCCGGCCAGTGCGGGCCGTTCTCCGACATCAGGGCCACCCGGTCGCCGCGCTCGACCCCGAGCTCCAGGAGCGCCTTCGACAGCCGCCGGACGCGGTCCACCAGCTCCGCGGTGGAGATCGGCTGGTAGGTGCCGCCGATCTTGGACATGAGGCAATCCGGCTTGTTGTAGCTTGCCGCCTTCAGGAACAGCTCCGTTAGGGTAGAGACCGACGTAGGCATGAACGCCCTCCCACTGAGGTTAGGCAGCGGATTCTATCCCAAGGGGCCGCAAGGGGCGGCGCGGGGCATCAGTAGCGCGCTTTTACCGTTTGGAGCAACCTTTCTCTATGGGGGCTCCAACTCGCGCCGGCATGCCGCCGGGTCCGAGGTCCGCCCCCGGAGGATCGAACCATGTTGCCGAACCGTTCTCCGCAAAACATTTTCACCGTCTTCGCCCTGCTGGCTGTCCTCGTCCTCACGAGTCTCCCTGCCCAGGCCCGGCCGGGCCGCCACTCCGCGACGCACCGCCCAGCCGTTGCCGTATCCGGCGACAACGGCCTCACCCGGATCTGGAGCTTCCTCCTGAGCTTGACGACGACGAAGGAGGGGGTAACGATCGATCCCAATGGTGCCCCCAAGCCCCAGGGGATCACTACTGCTCCCAGCGGCGACCTCGACGACGAGGGGATGTCTATCGACCCTGACGGCCGGAAGTAGCGAGCTTCAATGCTGGCCGGGGACCTCTCCGGCCCTTTGTTGTTTCCAGGTGTCACGAAGTAGCGTCCTAGCGAGACTATAAGAGATACGAGATACCTGGAAGGGGGATCGGATTGGAAGACGCGCATCTGTCTTTGGAGACACTGGCCAAGTGGCTTTCGGGAACCCTGGAGCACGACGAGACGCTTCGCCTCGTCAT
>JBDSHF010000341.1:0-8658 GCA_039918595.1 Thermoanaerobaculia bacterium | reverse complement strand
ACGCTGCCGGGGGTGGCGGCGCGCCGGGGCATCCCGATCCTCTATCAGATCCAGGACTGGTGGTCCCCCTGCGCGCGGGTCAACCTGCTCGACGCCGGACGGCGGCTCTGCTCCGGCCCGGCCCTGGGCAAATGCTCGGCCTGCCTGCCGCTGACCGGGCTCCCCCCGGCGCCGCTACTCAACCGGGCGCTCTACGCCGCCCGCGGCCGGCTGACCCGGAGGGCCCTGCGCCAGGCCGACGCCCTGGTGATGGGCTCCAGGGCCATCCACCAGAGCTATCTCGACCTCGGCTGGCTGCGGCCGAGGGACCGCGCCTTCGTCATCCCCTACGGCATCGAGCGGCCGCCGGGCCGGACGTCCGGAGAACAGCGACCGCGCCGCGACCCCGGCGCGCCGCTCCGCTTCGGCGTCATCGGATCGATCCTCCCGCACAAGGGGATCCACGTGGCGGTCGAGGCCTTCCACGGCATCGACCCAGCCGCCGCGACGCTCGAGGTCTGGGGGGACCCGTCGGCCTCCCGGCCCTACACCGCGGCCCTGGCGGCGCTCTCCTCGCCGGCGGTCCGCTTCTCCGGCAGGTTCGACGAGGAGCGGCGGAGCGAGATCTTCGCCGGGCTCGACGTGCTGATCGTCCCCTCCCTGGGGCTGGAGTCCTTCGGCCTGGTGGCCCGCGAGGCGCTGGCCGAGGGGGTGCCGGTGCTCGCCGCGCGGCGCGGCGCCCTGGCCGAGCTGTTCGACGGCCAGGCGGAGCCCTGCGGCGTCCTCTTCGATCCCGAGGATCCGGAGGAGCTGCGGGGGTGGATCGAGCGGCTCGCCCAGCGGCCGGAGATCGTCGCCGCCTGGGCCGCGAATCCGCCGCGCATCAAGGAGATGGACGAGCACGCCGAGGAGATCGAGCGGGTCTACGAACGAATCCTGGCGGCACGGCGCGGCATAATAGTAGAATAATCTCTCCTGCAATGAATTCACCGCTCGCCTGCACCATCGTAGCGAACAACTACCTCGCGTACGCACGAGCGTTCACCCGCTCGTTCCTCGCCAGGCACCCCGAGGGGAAGGTCTGCGTGCTGATCGTGGACCGCCCGCAGCCCGGGCATCGCTACGAGGACGAGCCGTTCGCCGTCACCTTCGCCGACCAGCTCGGCATCCCGGCCTTCCCCCACTACTCCTTCCGCTACTCGCTGCTGGAGCTCAACACGGCGGTCAAGCCGTCTTTCCTGCTCCATCTCCATCGCACCCTGGGGGTCGACCGCGTCTGCTACTTCGACCCCGACATCCTGGTCCTCGGCGACCTCACCGAGCTCTACGAGCGTCTGGGGCGGGCGGACGTGGTGCTCACGCCCCACCTGACCGCGCCGATCGACGACCATGCGGTGCCGAACGAGCGCGAGATCCTGCTCTCCGGGATCTACAACCTGGGCTTCCTCGGCGTCGCCTTCAACCAGCGCACCCTGCCGTTCCTCGAATGGTGGGCCCGCCGCCTCTATCGCGAGTGCCTGCACGAGGTCGAGCGCGGCCTGTTCGTGGATCAGCGCTGGATGGACTTCGCTCCCGCGTTCCTGCCCAACGCCTTGATCCTGCGCGATCCCGGCTACAACGTCGCCTACTGGAACCTCTCCCACCGGCGGGTCGCGAAGGGGGCGGACGGCTGGCGGGTGATCGGCAAAGACGGCGAGGAGGTGCCGCTCCGCTTCTTCCACTTCAGCGGCTACGACTTCAAGCGGCCGGAGCTGATCTCCAAGTTCCAGAACCGCTTCACCTTCGCCGGCCGCCCCGACGTCGCCCCGCTGTTCCAGCTCTACGGCGAGCGTATCCGCGCCGAGGGGCAGGAGACGGTCCAGAACTACCCCTACCAGTACGGCCGCTTCGACAACGGAGTGCGGTTGCCCGAGGTCGCTCGCCGCACGCTGCGGCAGGTCGATCCCGAGGGGAAGGGGTGGCCCGACCCGTTCGCCACCGGCGAGGGGAGCTTCTTCGACTGGCTCCGCCAGCCGGCCGGCGACCTGCCGGAGGCGATCCCGCTCCCCCGGCTGGCGCTGATCCTCTGGGATCATCGCCAGGACCTCCAGAGCTTCTTCCCCCGCCCCTGGCGGGAGGACCGCGCCCGCTTCGCCCACTGGTTCGCCGGCAGCACCGGCGCGCCGGAGCACGTCGATCCGGTGTTCGCCGCGGCGATCACGGAGCGGCCGCGGCCTGAAGCCGGGCTGACGAAGGAGAAGCGGGTCCAGGCGGAGCGGACGCTGGCCAATCTCTCGTCGCTCCTCTCCGCCAGCTCCTATGAGGCGACCGGCCGCCTCGACCGCGAGGAGATCGCCTGGCTGACCGCCGACGCCGGCCATGACCCGGCGCGGCGGCCGCGGATCCCGCGGCTCGCGCTCGCGATGCACCGCCGCCGGCCCGACCTCCAGCGCTCCTTCCCCGACCCGCTGGCGGCGGACCGTGAGGGATTCGCCCTCTGGTATTCGACCTCCGGACGGCTCGAGTACCGGCTGCCGCCCGTGGTCGTCCACCCCGTGCTGCGCACCCTCCCCTGGCGCCGGCGCGCCTGGGCCCTCCTCTGGTGGGAAAAGCACCACCGCCACAAGCCGGGGGAGGCCCGTCCCCCGGAGCCGTCCGCGGCGACGATCCCGCCGCCGCGCCGCTCCGGCCCTGGTGGGATCAGCGTGATCGGCTGGGCGACGGCGCCCACCGGCGTCGGCGAGGCCTGCCGGGGGACTCTCTCCGCCCTCTACCAGGCGGAGATCCCGTGCGCGCTCTGGACCCTCGACGGGCGGGCGGACGGCGCTCCCGGCGCGGCGTGCGAGGAGGACCGCCAGGGGCTCCCCTACGAGCCGATCCTCTTCCACGTCAACGCCGACATGATGGAGACCGTCCAGAGCCGCATCCCCGGCTCGCTGCACCTCGGCCGGTACCGGATCGGCTACTGGTTCTGGGAGCTGTCGCACTTTCCGCTCGGTCTCACCCGGGCTTTCGAGTGCGTCGACGAGGTGTGGGCCCCCACCCGCTTCTGCCTCGAGTCCTACCGGGCGGTCTCCCCCGTCGAGGTGCGCTGGATGCCCCCCTGCGTGGTGCCCACCGAGGCGGTGCCGGCGGACCGCGCAGACCTCGGGGTGAAGGCCGGCGAGTTCCTGTTCTTCTTCGCCTTCGACGCCCTGAGCGTGCCCGAACGGAAGAATCCCGCCGGCCTGCTCGCCGCCTTCGCCCGGGTGGCCCGCGGCACCCCTGCGAACGGGCGGCCGGTCCGCCTGCTGCTCAAGGTGAACCACGCCGAGGCCGAGCCGGACTACGTCGAGGCGCTGCGCCGCGAGGCCGAGGGGCTGCCGGTCACCCTGCTCACCGGCACCCTCCACCGCGACGACCTCAACGCCCTGACCGCCGCCTGCGACGCCTACGTCTCCCTCCACCGCTCCGAGGGGCTCGGCCTGCCGCTGATCGAGGCGATGTACCTGGGCAAGCCGGTGATCGCGACCGGCTACGGCGGCGTCACCGACTTCCTCGACGACGAGACCGGCTTCGTGGTGAATCACCGCCTCGCCACGCTCCAGAAATCGCACGGGCCCTACCCGGCCGGCGCGGTCTGGGCCGAGCCGGACACCGCCCATGCCGCCGCCCTGATGCGCGCCCTCGCCGACGCGCCGGAGATCGCGGCGCCGCGGGTCGCGGCCGCCCGCCGGCGGGTGATGGAGCTCTACTCCTGCGATGCCGCCGGCGAGCGCATCCGCCACGAGATCGAACGCATCCGCGGCGCGAGGCGGAGTATTGGGCAGGGAATGGCATGAACGGCGCCGGCTCGCTCACCCTCCAGATCGCCGGCCGGGTGCTGCGGGCCGAGGGCGTGGCCGGCCTGCGCGAGCGGATCTCCGAGCGCCTGCGCGAGAGCCTGCGCCGGCGCTCGTTCCGCGCCACCGCGAGCGCCTCGGGGCTGCCGCCGATCCCGGTGCTCAACCTGCTGCCGACCGCGCCCACGCCCCGCCTGGGCGGCATGCAGGCGCAGCTCCTCACCCGCATCGAGAACGAGGCGGAGCAGCGGCCGGTGGCCCTGCTCTACCCGGAGGCGGAGGGGTACCGCCTGGAGGTCGCCGCCGGCCGCCGGCGGCTGGCGCTCGGGCTCGGGGAGGCGCCGCCGCCCTCGCCGGTGGTCCTGCGCGACGCCGCCTTCGAGCGCGTGGTGACGCGCGCCGCCGCCGAGGTGGGGGCCCGCGCCCTGCACGTCGAGGGGCTGGCGGGGATCCCGCTCGGCTCGCTCCTGGAGATCCACCGCTCGGGGCTCGCGCTCGTCCTCTCGGTCCACGACTTCAGCCTCTTCTGCCCGCGGCCGCACCTGCTGGAGCGGCCGCGGCTCCGCTTCTGCGACTACTCGCGCGACCGCGAGCGCTGCGCCAAGTGCCTGGCGCAGGATTGGCCGGTGAACCTGCGCTTCCAGGACGAGCGGCGGGAGATCGCCCGCGAGTTGCTGCTCGCCGCCGCCGTGGTGGTCTACCCCTCCGGCTTCCTCCGCGACCGCCACCTCGAGCTGTTTCCCGGGCTCCCTCTCGACCGCCAGCGGGTCATCGAGCCCGCCGGCCCGCCGCGCCGCGAGGCGGCGAAGGGCCGGGAGGGTCCGGTGCGCCACGTCGCCTACATCGGCCAGGTGCAGCCGCACAAGGGGGCGCTGGTGTTCGAGGAGGTGGTGCGCCAGTTGCCGCCGGAGGCCCATCCGGACCTCCAGTTCAGCGCCTACGGCGGCGGCGACGCGGCGCTGCTGCACCGCCTGCGCCGGCTCCCCCGCGTGCGGGTCCACGGCTATTACCGCTCGGGATCGCTGATCGACCGCCTGCGGCGCGACAACGTCGACCTCGCCCTGCTGCTGTCGATCGTCCCCGAGTCCTACAGCCTGGCGCTCTCGGAATGCCTGGCGGCGGGGGTGCCGGTGGTCGCCTTCGATCACGGCGCGATCGCCGAGCGGGTCCGCCGCCACGGCGGCGGCCTGCTGGTCGCTCCGGAGAGCGGGGCGGCGGGGATCGCCCCCCTGGTGGCCGCGCTCATCGACGGCCAGCGGGGCCAGCGGGTACCGCCGGGAGAACCTGGAGGGACAGGCGACGCCGCCGGGGATTTCCAGCGGCTCTACCGGGAATTGGGGCTCAACTGAGAGTCCCCGCGCGGCACGAAGAGCGGGCTGGCGAGAAGACCCTTCTTCTGCATCTTGTAGCGCGCGAGAACGCCGAGCACCGCCAGGCCATAGCGGACGCTGCGCCGGAAGCCGATCTGCGAGGCCTCCGGGAAGTAGCGGGTCTGGATCGGGATCTCCTGGATGCGCAGCCCGGCGAACACCCCCTGGGCGATGATCTCGGTGTCGAAGACGAAGTCGTCGGAGTTGCTCTCCAGGTTGACCGTCTCGAGATAGCGCCGGCTGTAGGCGCGCAGCCCCGAGTGGTACTCGGAGAGGAAGACGTAGAACGTGGCGTTGGCCATCGCGGTGAGGAAGATGTTCGCCAGGTACTTCCACTTCGGCATCCCCCCCTCGAGCGGGCGGCCACCCAGCATGCGGCTGCCGAACACGGCATCGCACTCGCCGCGCAGCAGCGGCGCCACCAGCGCCGGGATCGCCTTGGGGTCGTACTGATGGTCGGGGTGGACCATCACCACGATGTCGGCGCCGCGGGCGAGCGCCTGGCGGTAGCAGGTCTTCTGGTTGCCGCCGTAGCCGCGGTTGCGCGGGTGCGCGAGCACGTGGAGCCCCAGGGAGCGCGCGATCTCGACCGTGCGGTCGCCGCTCGCGTCGTCGACCACCACGACGTCGTCCACCCACTCCAGGGGGAGGTCGCGCCAGGTGCGCTCCAGGGTCTTCCCGGCGTTGTAGGCCGGCATCACGACGCAGATCTTTTGCGTCCGCTGGCGCGGATCGATGCCGGGAGGGAGGTCGGAGTCAGCCACCCGGGGATTCTACCCCCTTCTCCCGGCCGGCCCTGGGCTAGCCAAGGGCGCGCCAATTTACAGATAATCCTGGAATGGCTATGAGCAGCGCCTTCTTCTACCCGGAGCGCCGGCATGACCGCGCGCTGACCGTGGCCGGCGAGGCCGAGCGGCTGGCGCGGGGGGCTTTGCGACACCTGCGCGCGGGCCGGCTTGGCCCGGCGAGCGCCCTCCCCCGGTGGATGCCGGCCGCCTCCCCTCCGGCGGAGAGCCATCCCACCGGGCCGCCGGTCCTCTATCTGCCCGCCGTCTCCTGGAGCTACCGCTTCCAGCGCCCGCAGCATCTGGCGCTGGCGCTGGCCCGCGCGGGGCACCCGGTGCTCTACATCGACGGCTTCCTGCGCAGCCGCCTGCTGCCGGCCCGCCGCGTCCTCCATACTCAAGGCGGGCTGCAGGTGCTGCGCATGCGCGTCCCGGGGCGGCCGGACCCCTACCGCGAGCCGCTGGACCGGCGCACCGCGGCCCTGATGACCGAGACGATCCTCGCCGGCCTGCGCCACGAGCGGCCGCTGATGGTGCTGGTGCAGCTCCCCTTCTGGGCCGAGCTCGGCCGCGAGCTGGCGCGCCGCCTCGACATCCCGCTGGTCTACGACCGCATCGATCTCCACGTCGGCTTTCCCGGCGTGCCGGAGCGCATCGAGACGGTGGAGGCGCGGCTGATCCGCGAGGCCGACCTGGTCTGCGCCACCGCCGGCCTGCTCGCCGAGCGGCCGCGCGAGGTGAGCCCGCAGGTCCTCCTGCTCCCCAACGGCGTCGACCTCGCGGCCTTCCCGGCGCCGGCGGCGGTGCGGCAGAGCGGCGGTCCGGCCGTGGTCGGCTACGTCGGCGCCCTCGGACCCTGGTTCGACGTCGAGGCGGTGGCGGCAGCGGCCCGCGCCTTCCCGGAATGGCGCTTCCGGCTCGCCGGCCAGGTGGAGGACCCGGAGGTCGCCGCGCTCGCCGGCCTGCCCAACCTGGAGACGGTGGGCGAGATCCCCTTCGCCGACGTCCCCAGCTTCCTCGCCGGGCTCGACGTCGCCCTGGTCCCCTTCCGCGACCTGCCGCTCACCCGGGCCGTCGATCCGGTCAAGCTCTACGAGGCGCTCGCCATGGGGCTGCCGGTGGTCGCCCGCCGGCTCCCCGAGACCGAGCGCTGGGCCGAGCCGCTGGTCTATCTCTACGACGACCCCGCCGGCTTCGTCCGCCAGGTGCGCCGGGCGGTCGAGGAGCGGAGCCCCGAGCTCGCCCGCGAGCGCCGGCGCGTCGCCGAGGGGGAGAGCTGGGACCGCCGCGCCGCCGGGCTGCTGCAGGCGGTCGCGGCCCTGAGAGGGTGAGCGAAGGGCCGCCGCCTCGTACCCTTATGGTATTTTTGCCCCGCATCCAGGATCAGGACCGCCCATGAACCCAAAACGCCTCCTGCGCGCCCTCCGCGGCGCTCCCCCTGCCCCAATGGCCACCGCGCCGCCGCCTCCCCCGCCCGCGGAGGGGGACGAGCTCGAGGCCTCGCCGCCGCTGGAGTGCACCGAGCGTGAGATCGAGCGCTGGAACGCCGAGTGGTTCGAGTACCTGAAGCGCGAATGGGAGAAGCAGCTCACCCCCTACACCGCCTATCCCGACAAGCCGCCGCTGCCCGCCGCGCCGCTCGACCTGCTCGGCCTGCGGCTCGGCCACGGCGGGCCGCTCGCCCTCTACTGCGACCGCGAGGCCCTGGAGGGGCGGCGGGTGATGGAGATGGGGTGCGGCTGCGGCAACCTCGGCAAGCTGCTCGGCCGCTACGTGGAAACCTACCTCGGCACCGACTACAGCACCCTGGCGCTGAAGGTCGCCCGCTTGGTCTCGCCGCCGAACTGCTCCTACGTGCACGTCGCCGACCGCGCCGGGCTCGAGCCCTTCTTCGGCACCGTCGACACGGTGGTCGGCCGCTACTTCTGGATCCACCAGAACCTCCAGCTCGCCGGCTGGAACCTGGAGCTCATGGCGCGCTTCCTCAAGCCCGGCGGCCGGATCTACGCCGACTTCTACTGGCCGGACCCGAAGGTCGAGCAGGGCATCGTCTTCACGCCCGACCACGCGCTCTCCAGGACCTACCCCTCGGCCACCTTCCGCTACAGCGGCGAGGACGTCCGCCGCCTGATCGCCGGCCGCCCGTTCGCCATCCTGCGCGAGGAGATCTCGCTGGAGATGCAGCGTCGCTACGTGGTCCTGGAGCGCCTGCCCGACCTCTGAAGCCGTCCGAAATACGAGGAATCAGGTATTTGCTTTTTGAGGCCCAACTGGCCGCCCTTCTTGAGCCCAGGGCATCGCCCTGGGTTCGAACCGTTGGACAAATCCCGATGCGGCCTGAAGGGCCGCGCTAACCAACCTCGATGCCACCGAATCCCGCGCAGGATCACCCCAAACCCAGGGCGATGCCCTGGGCTAAAGAAGGGCGGCCCGTTGGGCCTCAGGATCGATCCAGCGGGGTTGGCGTTCCAATAGAGGTAACCGATGGTTCCACGCAGACCTCCGGGCTGAAGGCCCGGGCTCCTTTAGCCCAGGGCATCGCCCTGGGTTCGAACCGTTGAACAATCCCGATGCAGCCTGAAAGCAGGGAACGCGGCGGCGCGGTTTTGGCTGACAGTAACAAATCGCTGGTCGATGGTAGAATGGAGCGTAGGCCGGGAAGAGACCGTGTGGCCCTTGGAGCCCTGAGAGCCCGACTGAAAGCTTGGTCGTGGGACGGCGCGT
>JBDSHF010000340.1:0-12193 GCA_039918595.1 Thermoanaerobaculia bacterium | reverse complement strand
AACGTGGCCGTCGCCGTGCCGCTGCCGTTGGTGGTCACGATGGACGGGATCGACCCCAGGGTGGCGCTGAGGTGAATCTCGGTGCCCGGGTTCAGGGGGTTGCCGTCCGGCTTGCGGCCGATGATGGTGATGGTGGATGAGCCGTTCAAGGCGATCCGCGAGGGATTGGCGCTGACCGCGAGGATCGAGCCGGAGGGGGCCACGGGCGAGGCCTTGTCGCACCCCACCGCCGTCAGCATCGCCAGCATTGGGACCAGGAACAAGAGATAAGCAACAGCGCGGTAATTCATAGTCATCAGTATACGAACGAGGGCGGCCGTCCGTCCAGACGGCCGCCCCGGAAAGAGCAACGGAGGTGCCGGGGGCCTTACGGGCCGGTCACCGTGATCACCTTCACGGTCTGGTTGGACCCGCCCGCGTTGGTCACCGTCAGCTTGACGGAGAAGTTCCTCGGGAACGGACCGCTGGCCGAGTAGTCATGGCTCGGGTTCTGCTGCGAGCTGCTGGTGCCGTCGCCGAAGTCCCAGAGCCACGAGGTCGGCGCGCCGCTCGAGGTATCGGCGAACTGCGTCGTGTGCCCGTTGATCGGCGTCGCCGTGAAGGACGCCGTCGGCGGGGGGGTCGTCGTCTGGTTCTGGCAGGTGACGTCCGACGGGGCGAGCAGGAATCCGTTGGTGAACGCCGAGGTGCAGCCGGTGCTGAGATCGGTCACCGTGACGGTGATCGCCGTCGGCGCGTTGCGCATGCCGCCGTTGCCGCACGGCACCATGTCGAAGGTGAAGCCCGACGGCGGCGTCGGCACGAGCAGGCTGATCGACGTCGCCGTGCTGCTCAGCACCTGCGCCGAGCTGCCCGCGCTGCCGGAGCCGAAGGTCACCCCGACGTTCTGGGGCGAGAAGTCGCGTCCGTTGATGGTGACGTTCGCCCCGGTGCCGCCGGTGTTCGGGCTGATGCCGGTGATCGCCGGCAGCGGGATCTGGGCGTTGAACCCGAGGTTGGCCGTATCGCTGTCGCCGGTGTTGATGTTGACCACCGTCACCGAGGTCGCCGAGAGGAGGCCGTTGCGCGGGCAGGTCGTCGGCAGCGGCGCCGGGCTGGTGAGGATCACGATCTGACTGCCGCTGACCGAGATCACCTGCTGGGCCACCGAGACATTGGGGCTGGCGAACTGGAACGACACCGCGACCGGGCCCTCGAATCCGGACCCGTCGATGGTCACCCGGGTGCCGCCCAGATAGGAGCCGCCGCCCGGCCCCATGGCCGTGATCCGCACCTGGGTCCCATACTTGAACTGCTGCGAGCCGATGGAGCTGAACCCGCTGTTCACCTCCTTGACCAGGACGTCGACCACCTGGTTGTTGAGGTTCTGGCCGAAGCCGCGGGCCGCCGGGGTGAGGGCGACGATCTGAGTGGGGGTCACCGAGACCACCGTCCCCTCGATGCCGTTGAAGCTGGAGGCGGTCGACCCGATGCCGAACAGCACCTGGACGGGAGCCACGAAGCCGGTGCCCGTGATGACGACGCGCGTGCCGCCTTCATTGCTGCCCGAGGCCGGATTGACCGAGAAGACCGCGGGCGGACCGCCGGGGCCGCCGCCCAGGGAGTAGGTGAACCCGCGATCGACCGAGTCGCTCATCTCGTTCACCTGGTTGGCATGGTTGGTCACCATGACGTTCACTGTCGAGGTCTGGCCGACGCCGACCGGCGCGCCCGCCGCCGCCGCCGAAGGGGTGACGACGACGATCTGGTTGGGGCTCACCGAGCGCACGGTGGCCGCGGCGCCGCCGAAGGTCACCTGCACCGGGGCCGCGAAGCCGCCGCCGAGGATGGTCACCGTCTGGCCGCCGGCCGCGTCGCCGGCGCTCGGCGAGACGGAGGAGACGAAGAAGGTCGCCGGCGCGCCGATGTTGACGTTGGCCGCTCCGGTGCCGCCGCCGAACGAGGCGGTCACGGCGGCCGTCCCCACCTCGGTGCCGGCGAAGAGCGCGGCCTGCGCCCGGCCGTTGACCAGCGCGAGCGTCACGCTCTGCGGCCCGCCCGTGGAGTTGAAGTTGCCGAGGGTGGTGTTGACCGTCACCTGCGAGCCGTCGGCCGGCGGCTGTCCGTTGTCGGTGCGGTGCACCTCCACCGTGACGGTGCTCGAGTTGGTGCCGCCGCCGGTGATGTTCGGCGGATTGGCGGTCACCGTCACGGTGTACGTGGTCTGTGGCACCGGCGGCTTGGAGGTCACCGGGGGGCTGCTCGGCTCGGTCGGCGAAGACGTACAGCCGAGAGCCGCCACGAGGACGGATGCAGCCAGAAAAAGATTGGCGTTCCGGAAAAGTCTCATAGCTAAGCTCCTACATCCCTCAAGGCGTGACTTCGATCGTAAATGTGGCCGGCGCGGAGGCGACTTCGTCGCCCGATAGAGTGCGGCCGAAAAAACGCAGGCTGACATCCAGGACGATGACGGCGGTACCCGTCTCGCTGTCCCGGCCGAAATCGATCAGATCCTTGAGCGGCGGGCTGAGGATCTGGTCGCTGGTCAGGAACGGCAGGTTGATCAGATCGATGATCCCGCCGCCCGGCGGCACCAGGCCGAAGGTCGCCAGCACCGCCGGCGGCGGCACGCGAGTGCCGCGGTCGCGCCGCCGGTAGGTGATCTCGTAGCTTCTCAGCTCGATCCCCTCCAGTTGATGCCCCTGCGGGGTGTTGACCGCGGGATCCTTGAAGAAGTTCGTGAGCGTGACGTCGCCGATCTGGAACGCTCCCGCCACCGCCGATCTCAGCGAGACCGAGACCGGCAGGCCGCTGAATTTCGTCACCGACAGGACGACCGAGCCCTCGGAACGGTCGGTACGGCTCCGGCAGCTCGTCACGGCGAGCGATGCGGCGATCAGCAGGAAGAGGATGGCTTTATGTTTCTTCATGACCCACTCCCAAGGTTAGATCTTGATCACGCGCGGAGTGATGAAGATGAGCAACTCATCGTTCTCCTCCTGGCGTGTCCTGTGCTTGAACAGATGACCGATGATCGGGATGTTGGACAGGCCCGGCACCCGGTCCTCGCCGTTCTGGCCGGTGACCTTGTAGATACCGCCGATGACCGCCGTGCCGCCGTCGCGGACGACCAGACGGGTGCTGGCGTCCTTGGTCGAGATCGGGGCGTTGGAGTTGCCGGCCACCACGAACGCGAGCTGTACCTCACGCTTCGAGATGTTGATATCCATCAGGACCGTCCCCTCGGCCGTGACCTGCGGAATCACGTCCAGCCGCAGGGTGGCGTTGATGAACTGCACGGCGAACGCATCGTTGATGATGGTCTGCACCGGGATCTGGAGACCGCTCTGAATGGTCGCCCGCTGATTGTTCAGCGTCGCCACCTTGGGCGCCGACAGGATCGTGATCAATCCCTCGCTCTCGGCCGCCTGCAGGGCGACGTCGAGGTTGAAGGTGTTGAGGATGTTGCCGAGCTTGAGGCGGAGCGTGCCGTTGTTGCTGTTGCCCGGCAGGTTGACGCCGCCGCCCAGCGAACCCTGCGCGGGGAAGACCAGCCCCGTCGTGTTGCCGTGCGCGGCATCGGCGATGGCGTTGACCGCCCAACTGACCCCGAGGTCGCGGTTGAAGCGCTTGGTCGTCTCCACGATCCGCGCCTCGATCATCACCTGCGGCTCCGGCGAGTCGAGCAGGTCGACCACCGAGAGCACCGCGTCCATGTTCGTCGGCAGCTCCTTGATGATCAGGGCGTTCGTCCGGCGGTCCACCACGACGCTGCCGCGCTGCGTGAGCAGGCCGGAGGTGCCGGTCTTGAGCAGGCGCGCCACCTCATCGGCGTTGGCGTAGCTCAGGCGCTGATAGACCGTGCGCAGCGGGATCGACAGCGCCTTGGCGGCCGCGAGCTGCTGGCGCTCCTGAGCCTCCTTGCGCAGCGTCTCGGTCGGCGCGATGCGCATGACGTTGCCGTCGAGCTCATAGTCGAGGTTGTTGATCTTCAACACCTCTTCGAGCGCCTGATCCCAGGGGACGTTCTCGAGCTCCGCCGTCACCACGCCGGCGACGCCCGGCTGGACGATGACGTTCAGGCCGCTGATCTGCGCGAAGGTGCGCAGCACGTCCGTGACGTCGGCGTTGGTGACCTTGAGGTCGATCGGCTCGCCGAAGTAGGGCTTCTCCCGCCCCCCGGCGTTGGTCTGGGCGAGACCGCCCTGGAGCGGCGAGGCGGGGGGCGTGACATCCACCGGCTTGCCGATCGGCGCCTTGATGCCGAGCTGCGAGCCGACCGAGCTGGCGGCCGGAGCCGCGCCGCGCGCCGGCGAGACCTGCACCGCGCCCGACGTGGACGGGGGGAACGCGGCCGGCAGCGGCGCCGCGTCCTCGGATTCGATGCGGGCGCGGGTGATCCTCGGCGCCGGGGCCTTCTGGGCCAGGGTCAGGTCCGAAGGCTCCGGGCCCGATGCCGGTGGAGCCGCGGCCGGAGCGGCGGCGCTCCCGGAGGAGATCTCGGCCGGAGCCATTGCGACGGTCTGGCTCGGGGTCCGGGCCGCCGTCTTGCCGGGCTTGGCCGAGACCTTGACCGGCTTCGCCGGCGCGGCGCTCGGAGCGGTCATCGTGACGGCCGCGACGGCCGGAGCCGCGCTGCCGTCGGCGGCCGGGAAGGAGAGGACGAGGGCGTCGCCGGTCCGCTCGATCGTCGGCATCGTAGTGCCGCGCAGATCGAAGACCACGCGCGCCACCGGCTTCGGAGCCGGCTTGAACTGGGCCACCCGGACCCGCTCGACGACGCTCCCCTCGACCTGGACGGTCGAGCGCGAGCTGCGGTTGATCACGCCGCCGAGATCGACGACGAACCGCGGCGGCTCGGACAGCGCGAAGGTCGAGTACGGGAACTCGCCGTCGCCCGCGATGCGGATCACCGCGCCGCCGGTGGAGGCGAGCACCTCGACGGCCTGGAGCTGAGTCGCGGGGGTTCCCGCGGGGGCCGGCCCGGTCATCGGCTGGTCCGGCGTGCCGGCCGCCGACAGCGGGGCGGATGGCGCGGCGGACGGAGATCCGGCCGCCGGGGCGCCGGCCTTGGGACCGGCCGGGCTGGCGCCGCCCGCCGCCGTCTCCTCATGGAGCGGCTCGAACGCGAGCTTCCCCTTGGCCTGGGCCTCGACCGGGAGCAACTGGATGCGCAGCTTGTTGCCGTCGGCGGTGACCGCGTGCTCGACCTCCTGCCGGGTCGCGATCACCAGGCGGGTAAGCGGCCGCGAGCCGACCTCACTCTTCTGGACGGCCAGCGAGGAGATCAGCCCCTCTTCCGGCGAAAGGTCGACGACCCTGGACCCGGGCACCGCGTTGGGCAATTCGATGATCACCCGGCCGTCGGCATTGCGGAAACTGGTCCAGACCAGGGGAGCGCTCGCGTCGAGCTCGACGAAGATCTCAGGCGCGCCCTCCCGCAGATCCAGAGAACGGATCTCGACAGGGGCTCCGGTCGCCGGCTTGACCTCGGCCTTGTTGGTGGCTCGCGGCGAGGCCTCGGCTACGCGGGCGGGCATGAAGACGATGCCGTCGGCACCGAACAACACGCTGCACATCACCGCCGTAGCGATCCCTCGCCGCCGCCAGCCAGCGCTCTGACTTCTCATGACCACATCTCCCATGGCAACTCGCCTCCCTTACGGGCCACTGATTCCCTGATCGCCCACGGACCCTTCGAAGCTCCCATCCCGCCGAAACCCTCGGGGTTCAGGAAGGATTCAGATTCTTGACCACCTCACGGAACGGCTTGAGAGCGGTCGGATCCTGTACGACTTGTTTGAAGACCACCTCGTTCTTGTTGATGCTGACGACGTCGCCGTCGTAGAGCTGGTCCCCCTCCTTCAACAGAAAGCTCTTCTTCTGGTTCGAGGCCACGACCTGCGCCACGAACCCCTTGCTGGTGCGGAAGATCCCGGTCAGATCGATCTCGTCGATCAGCAGCCCCGGCACCCCCTCCGGACGCGGGCCCCGGATTTCCTGGCGGTCCGGAGCGGCGAGCAGCGACTTGAACGGATCGCGGCGGTTGCCGGGATCGTAGGAGAAGCCGCTGCCCGAGAGCACCTCTTCTTCCCCCTCGAGGATCTCGTCGATGTTGCCGAGATCCGCCCCGCCCGCGTCCGTGCTGCCGGCCGTACTGCCCGAAGTACTGCCCGAAGTACCGCCCGGTTGCGACGGCGCCGCGGGCGGCGCCGCCGGAGCCGCCGGAGCGGCCGCCGGCTTCTGCCCCTGCGCGAAGGCGGCCCACGAGACCGCCAGGCTGACGGCCAGGATAGTGGCGGCGATCAGGATCGCCGGCTTGGTGAAACGCATCAGTCAGGCCCTCCCGCGCCACCGCTGGTGTTGGAACGGATGCTGGCCGCCGGCCCCTCCGGTGCCTGGCCCTTCGCGGCCGGCTTCTTGCCCTTGGTCCTGTCGGTGGCCGCGGACGTGTCCTCCGGCTCCGGCTCCTTGTAGACGAACGTCTTGGCGATGAACGTGGCGGTGATCGTGTGCGGACTCACCGCGCTCGGGTCCTTCGGGTTCTTCGCCGCCGGCGGCAGCGCGCTGACCTGCAGATCCTCGACGTTGATGATCCGCGAGAAGCGGCTGATCCGGTCAAAGAACAGCGCGAGGTTGTGGTACGAGCCGTCGAGGTCCACTTCGATCGGCCACTCGCTGAAGAACTCCTTGTCCGACAGGGTGCGGGGGTTGAACTTCTTCAACGAGAAGTCCCCCTGCTCGGCGAGCGAACGGATGCGCCGCATCAGGTCCGGCGTGTTGCGCCGCGCCGGCAGGATGCGCAGGAGCTTGTCCAGCTCGAGCTCCAGTTGCCGGACCTCCTCGCGGAACTTCGGCAGCTCCTGCTTGGCCGCCCGCCCTTCCTGGAGCTTGTTCTGCAGCTCCGCAAGCTGGAGCTGCGAGCGGTCATAGTCGTCGCGCATCGGTTGCAGCACGCGCCAGTAGCCGGCGCCGAACAGCAACAGCCCGACCCCCAGGCCGACTCCCAGCCCGACAAACCAGGGCTTTCCTTCAAGTCCCGTCTTGAGCGCCACGGGCCCGCCTCCTACCCCGTCGCCGCCGGGGTTGCCGGCGCCTTCGGAGACGTCGCTGTCGGCGCCGACGCCGGGGTGCCGCTGGTGCCACCCTCAGCCGCCGGTTTGTGCGAAGCGAACGAGTAGTTGAAATTGATGACGAATTTGTAGGTGCCGCCCTGCTGCGATTCCGTGCTCTTCAGCGTCGGCTCGTCGAACTCCGGCACCTTGTCGAGGTTCTCGATGAAGTTGGCGACCGCGTTGGTGTTGAAGGCGCGCCCCTCGACGTGGATCGAGTCGGCCGACATCCGCAACTGGTCGAGCCAGAGCAGCTCCGGCAGCGCGCGGGAAACGTAATCCATCACCCGCACCGGCCCGCGCTGATTGGCCTTGAGATCGTTGATGATGCCGATCTTGCGCTCCAGCTCGGCCTTCTTCGCCTTGTAGTCATCGACCTCTTTGATCACCGAGGCCAGCAGATCGACCTCGTGCTGCGCCGCCACGACCTCGGCCTCCTTGGCCTCGTTCTTCTTGCTCTGCAGCCACCAGGCGACGCCGACCGCCATCAGGCCGATCACGATGCCGACCAGCAGCATGTACTGGCCGACGTCCTTGCCGTCGAGCTTGCCCGCGGCCTTCGACTTGCGGACCGCCGCCGGGCGCTTGCCCTCGGAAAGCAGGTTGATCTTGATCATCGGGCTAATCCCCCGCCTTCCGGATGCCGAGACCCACGGCGACCGCCATCATCGGGGCGATCGACTGCAGCCAGGCGCCGTCGAAATCACCTTCCTTGAACTGGATCCGGCGCAGCGGATTCATCAGCTCCGTCGGCACCTGGAACCGCTCCCGCAGCACCGGCTGCAGGTTCGGCGTCAGCGCGCAGCCGCCCGAGAGCACCAGCTCGTCGACCGGCCCCTCCGAGGAAGTGGCAGAGAAGAAGTCGAACGTCTTGCGGATCTCCGACGCCATCTCGGCCGAGACCGCGTCGAGCACCGGCCGCGCGTCCGCCGGCGAATAGCGATCCACCGACTCCCCCTGCTTCAACCCCTCGGCCTGCTGGAACGAAAGATTGAACTCCCGCTGCAGCGCCTCCGTGAACTGGTTGCCGCCGAAGGAGATGTCGCGCCAGAAAACCGTGCCGCCGCGCGCCAGGATGTTGATGTTGGTCACTCCGGCGCCCATGTTGATCAATGCCACGACCTTGCGCGAATCCAGGTCGTAGTTGACCTCGTAGGCGTTCTGCACCGCGAAGACGTCGACGTCCACCACCGTCGGGGACTTGCCCGTCTGGCTGATCACCGACACGTAGTCGTTGACCTTGTCGCGCTTCACCGCCACCAGCAGGACCTCCATGTTGTCCCGCCCCGGCTCGCCCTCGGAGAGCACCACGTAATCCAGCCGCACGTCGTTGATGTCGAAGGGGATGTACTGCTCCGCCTCCCACTGGATCGAGTCGGCCAGCTCCTCCTCGCTCATCGCGGGGAGCTGAATCTTCTTGATGATGACCGAGTGGCCCGACAGCGACGTCGCATAGTTCGGGCCCTTGACCTTGGTCTGGTCGTTCAGGCGATGGATCGCGTCCACCACCAGCGACGAGTCCATGATCGAGCCGTCCACGATCGCTTCCGGAGACAAAGGCTCGACGCCCAAGCGCTGCAGGTGGAACTCACCCTTGCGCTCGCGCAACTCGACCAGCTTGATGGCCGAGCTGCCGATGTCCAGACCGACCACGCCTTTCTTGGTACGAGAGAAGAGCACTTTGAACTCCCTCAAAGTCCAACGTTTAAGGCAACTTACCGAGTGTTACTTAAAGCTTCGCTGGAAGGTACCAGCAAACAACACCCGTGTCAAGACGCCCATGCATCTATGGCTATATTGTCCAGTGCGGGAACTCTACACCCCTGTTATCTAGGTTGCAAGAGGTATTTTGCCTGATTTTGTCAGCGTTTGAGGGCCGCGGGGCTGTAGAGCCCTGATTCGGAGGAGGGTACAGGAAAGGGGAAAAAGAGCCCCTTGGACGGGACATCCTCTACCTGTAGGGGTCGCTCCGGGGAACACCCCTGGATCGTGGGGGAGGGCCGCCGGCCGGGCGGAGCCGGCGCGGCTCTTGCCCGGGCTGAAATCGCACCTTCCGGGGAGGATTCAGATGGACAAATTTTGTTGGGATCGGGGCTCGGCGGGGCGCCGCGGGCGGGGTATCTATATAAGGAAGGGGCGGTGGCCTGCGACCGGGTCAGCCCCGAAGGGGCGGCATTTGAATAGCCTGGGGCGTCAGCCCCAGGTTCGGAGGTGATCGTCCTCCCGAAGCCCCGAAGGGGCGGCACGCGGCGCATCGATGGGTGTCACCCCTTCGGGGTTCAGACAGGTGGAGGAACCCGGTTCCTGGGGCTGACGCCCCAGGCTATTCAAATGCCGCCCCTTCGGGGCTGACATCCCACTCCCCCTACACATACGGAAACTTCGCATTCCACGCCACCTCCCACAGAAACCCGTCCGGATCGGCGAAGTACCCCGCGTAGCCGCCCCAGTCCGTGGGGCCGCCCGGCTTGACGATCCGGCCTCCCCCGGCGCCGGCCTCGGCGAGGAGCTGGTCGACCTCCGCCTCCGAGCGCACGTTGTGGGCGAGGGCGAACCCCGGAAACCCTCCCCCTTCGGCGGGCACCCCGGCGTCGGCGGCCAGATCCTCGCGCGGAAAGAGGGCGAGCCAGGTGCGGCCCATCTCGAAGAACGAGACCACCCCCGGCGGCGAGGGGAGTTGCGGCAGCCCGAGCACGTCCTTATAGAAGCGCGTCGCGCGCTCCAGGTCGCGGACGCCGAGGGTGATGAAGCTTAGGCGGGGTTCCATGCGCTCACCTCGGGCTCCTGGCCAGTTCCTTCACACACCGCATCATGTCCACCTCATGCGGATGATCAATTCGCCGGAAGGATTCATCGGGAGATCTGAACCCTAAAGCAACCGGCAACTTTCAGCGAAGGCGGTAGAGACGTTCCCAGGTCCTTAACGACACCCTGCGAAGGCCACGGGGACTGCGGGACGTCTCCTCGAAGGGTTTGCCGCTCCGCCCGCCGCTCACGGCGAGAAGGCCACCAGCGGCGGGCTGGGAGGGCGGGAACCTTCAGCGAGGCGGATCCTTTTTCAGCAAGGAATGACATCAACATCAACCCGCCCCAGCCCAAAATTGCCCTTGCAACGGCATGCCCTCCGAGGAGACGTTCCGCGGTCCCCGTGGCCTCCGCAGGGGTGTCGTTAAGGACCTGGAACGTCTCTACCGCCTCCGCCGAAACCATTGATTGGATCCTTAACAATGGGTAGCGCTCCTCAATCATTTCAATCCCAATTTCTTGTTCTGCTCCAGAAGGCCATCACTCTTTGTGGGGACTCCACTCCGGATAGATCTCCAGCCACTCCCGTTCGGCCTCTCGGCAGGCTTGGCAGTAATACACCTCCCCCTTTCGTGCTTGTTCGGTACAGCCTCCGTTGAAATGCCAGTTCGTCTCCGGAAAAAGATTTTCACTGACTTTCCAGTAAGCCTCCTTCGCCGCCGCCTGCTTGCGCTGCTTCTCGGGGCTCTCATCCACGACATGCACTCGCCGTCTCTTCGTATCCCTCACGCTGGGATTCAAGTCTCCTGCCAGGGGTTCGTCCCACGCCGCGCCGTTGTCCCGCAGCGCCGCCTCGATGTAACCCGGGACGTTACCGTCCCTTGGAGACTGCGCCTCCGCGCCGCCTTCGTCCTCCGGAGGAGATTTGGCCAGCCCCGCGGACGACATGCATCGCCTACGTTCCCCCTGGACACGACTCCGGTCCCTTCCGACGGCGATTCTAAAGCAGCCCCTCAGAGGGCGGCGGCTCCCCTGCCTACTTTCAATATTATTCGATTGTTGATCGGCAACATGCGGTACCCCCCTTGACACCGCCCGCTGACATGCCGCATAGTTCGGCCACGCTGTTGGCATAGTCAGCGGATGTATTCATAATCGAACTCTAGTACCCGATCCGACAGGCACTCTGAACGGGAAATAGGAGCAGGACCGGGGATGATCAAGATTGGATTTCGGCGTCATAAAGGCGCCGGAGTAATGAGCCAAAGGCTCAGAAAGAAGCAGGAGAAAGACCATGGCTAAGCAGACGACGTACACGGGAATGGTGGGTGACTGGCAGACGCTGCACGAGTTGCTGACGGCGAACAGCACCGAGATCCCCCAGGTGGAGCCGTTCCGGGCCAAGTTGGGGACGATGCTGACCCAGGCGCTGGCCATCACCCAGCGGCAGGCCAATCTCAAGGCCGAAAAGCAGGAGACGTCGAAGCAGCTCCGCAAGCTGGCCGGGGATGGACAGCGGCTGGCGAGTGCGGTGCGGGTCCTGCTCAAGGAGCACTACGGGATCCGCGACGAGAAGCTCACCGCCTACGGCCTGCAGCCGTTCCGCGGCCGCACCCTGAAGGCGGCTCCGGTGCCGCAGGAGCCCGAGACGCCCACTCCCCCCACCGCGCAGCACCCCACCACGGCCTAGTTGCCGTCAACTCCAAATCTGATTCCCATCAGGGGGCGGGCTCCGGCTCGCCCCCTCTTTTTTTGTTCCTCTTTCCCGCCGTGGCAATTCATCGTCTCCAGACGACGCTCTATCTCCAGCGACGACGGAAATTCTCCACCGACGACGAGAATCCTCCGGTGACGACGGTCCGTCGCCACTGGAGGATTTCCGTCGTCTGGAGAAAACGGTCCGCCTCCCGGGACGACGGGCCGTCGTCGCTGGAGAAAAACCGTCGCCGCTGGAGGATTTCTGTCGTCACTGGAGGCGGACCGTCGTCACTGGAGGATTTCCATCGTCGCTGGAGGCGGACTGTCGTCGCCGGAGGATTTCCGTCGCCGCTGGAGGCGGACTGTCGTCTCGAGACGACGGACCGTCGCCGCTGGAGAAAAACCGTCGTCGCTGGAGGATTTCCGTCGTCGCTGGAGGCAGACCGTCGTCGCGCGACGATGAGCTGTCGCCTCGAGACGACGGGTTTGCCCCTCTAGGCGAGCTCGATGCGGAAGGAGAGATCCCCCGGCTTCCGCGTCTCCACCTTGTACTTGCGGCCGGCGGCCTTCTCGGCGGCGAAGAAGCCGGCGACCGCCGTTCCGATCGCCGGCAGCTCGAACTCGTCGGTCGGATAGGTGAGGTGGATCGTGAAGTCGTC
>JBDSHF010000339.1:0-5091 GCA_039918595.1 Thermoanaerobaculia bacterium | reverse complement strand
CGGACGCGTTCTGGGCGAGCTCCGCGAACCGCCGGGAGATCTCGCGCGTCCGGTCCACGGCCCGGTTCAGCCGTCCCGACGTCGCCATGATGAGCGACCCGCAGCCGGAGATCAGCACCGCGGGCGTGATCATCGCCGAGAGGACCGCCAGCGCGTCGGGAAGGCCGTTCATGGACGACAGGATATCCCCAAAGAACGGCGGGCTCGAAAGCTAGTCAGTCCCGGGCCAAGGAAGAAGACCCCTCAACGCCGTAAGGCCGGCTCAGTGCAGCGTGACGTTCGGATTGCGGATGAAGCGGGTGCGGTAAGGCAGCCGGTCGTTGAGGGCGATGAGGAGCCGGAACAGCCGCGGCTTCTGGATCCAGAACAGCTTCCAGCGCAGGCGCGGGCTCCGGCGGCGCAGGGCCGCGAAGTGATTGACCATCCGCAGGGCGAGCCGCGCCCCCTCCCAGTCGCGCGCCGAGCAGGCCCGCACGTAGTCGTCGAGCGTGGTGAGGAAGAAGCGCGGCGCGATGGCGTCGCGCACGTAGTAGCGGAACATGCGCGAGTTGTCGGGGAGAATCGCGACGAGCTTCTCCGCGTAGCGCAGGCGGCTTTCCATGAAGCGGGGGGACGTCGACGAGCCGGTGGCGTGAACGCGGAAGCGCACCAGCGGGCGCTTCAGGAAGACGTGGTCCCAGCCGAGGCGGAAGAAGCGCACGAACAGGTCGTCGTCCTCGTAGCCGCAGAGCGTTTCGTCGAAGCCGCCCGCCTGCTCGAACGCAACGCGCCGCACCACGCTCGCCGAGGGGAGCACCATCAGGTCGCCGGCCACGCAATCGTAGATCGTGTGCTTGGGATGGTTCACGCCCTGCACGCGGATGAAGGCGCGGGTCACCAGGTTGCCGTCGAGGTCGATCTCGTCGAAGTCGGAGTAGGACCAGCCGACGGAAGGGTCGTCGACGAACGGGGCGGCGAGCTCCTCGAGGTGGCGCGGGTGCCACTGGTCGTCCTGATCGAGGAAGGCCAGGAGCTCCCCTTCGGCCAGCCAGGCGGCGGCGTTGCGCGCGGCCGACTGGCCGGCATTGGCCTGCCGCAGCACCCGCACGGGGAACGGCGTCGCGGGGAGGCCCTCCAGCTCTTCCAGCGAGCCGTCGGTCGAGCCGTCGTCCACCACGATCAGCTCGCAGGGGAGGAGCGACTGCGCGAGCACGCTGCGCACCGCGCCGAGCAGGAAGCGGCGGCCGTTGAAGACCGGCAGAATGGCCGAAATCCGGGGTTGCATCAGTGCGGGCCCTCCCGCGGCGCAGCCGCCACGCGCAGCCCGTCGACCGGGTAGCGCCGCGCCCTCTCCTCGCTCGCGCCCAGCGGCCATGCCACGGCGCCCGGCGGGATCTCCTCGACCTTGCGGGCCAGGATCTCGGCCATCGCGAAGGCCGGGATGGTCGGCATGTCGAGATGCCGTTCCCGCCATTTCGGGGTGGGGATCATCGCCGCCGGCCCGGCGTCCCGGGCCTCCAGCACCTCGAAGCCGCTCTCCGGCCCGAACAGCACGCGCAGCCCCGCGGCCGACATGCGCCAGAAGTCGTTCGGCTCCGCGTGGGCCGGCCAGGCTCCGGGCGCTTCGTGGTAGACCAGCCCGCCGGGTTTGAGGACGCGGTTGACCTCGGCCGCGAACAGCCAGGGCGCCTCGAGGTGCTCCAGGACCGAGCCGGAGATCACGGCATCCATCGAGCCCTCGCGCAGGAAGCGGCTCAGAACGTGGGCGTCGCCCACCAGATCGACGCAGAACCCGGGATGGATGTCGAGCCCGATCACGGGTCCGCGCAGCAGCGGGCGCGGCGGCATCCCCTCGAGGCCGGCCGGGGTGCGCGCCCCGACCTGGAGCACGCGGCCGCCGCGGGCGTTGGCGAGGTCGATGAAGCGCCGCAGCATCGGTGACGCGGAGTCGTCCCCGTCTTCTTCCTCGGCAGGCCAGGGCGGCAGCGGGCCTTCCGGCAGCGGCAGCGGGACGCTCGCCGCGCCGCCGTCGGTCTCCAGCGTCAGGCTCACCGGATGGCCTGGGGGGCAGGCGAGATAGACGGCGAAGCCGCCATGCCGGACGTGCTCGTGGTCGGGATAGAAGGCGAGCAGATCGGGCCGGTCTGTAAAGGCGTCCACCCGGGCGGAGCGCCCCGCGGATTCCACCCGCAGCGCCCGCACCCGGTGCTCGTGGGCATGCACCCAGCCGCGCAGGTAGAAGCCGTGGGCGTCGCACCAGAACGCGTCCAGCCAGTAGGCGGCGCGGATTCCCGAGCGACTGGCGGTGGCGACGCGGAACGCCGCGATGCCGTGCTCGTCGGTCAGCAGATCCGTCGTCTTCCCTTCCCCATCGCCCCGGCAGTCGAGGACGATCGGCAGGCGGCCGTCAGCGGCGGCGCGGACCGCCTGGAGATCGGTGGCGACCGGCGCCTCGGCCTCCCCGGAAAGATCGAGGACGCCGAGCAGGAACGGGGTGCCCGCCGGAGCTTCGAACGGCGCGAATTCCAGGCGCAAGGACTCCTCCGGCAGCAGGCGCGGATTGGACAGAGTCACGGCGCGGTAGTCTCCGCCGCCCTCGAGGAGGAGGAAACGCAGCCGGGCCGCCGGCTGGCGCGCGATCACGTCCAGCGGCAGGACCACCGCGGAGAGCCGCGCGACCGGAGCGACGAAGCGCTCGGCGATCACCAGCGGCCGATGTTGGCTGTGGGGATGGCGATGACGATTGCGGCGAAAGAGCATCAGCCCTGCCCCGCCGCGAGGTGAGCGCGCGCCAATTCTTCGTGGAGACGCGCCGACCCGAAGATCTCCGTGCCCTCTCCCGCAAGCCGGTGGACGCGTCCGAACAGCTCCGCGGCGTCTTCCGGGCGATCCCGGTGGAGCGCCAGCATGCCGAGGCAGTACAGGGAGTCGAGAGCCTCGGCATCGATCTCGCCGGCGAGCGAACCGGTCTGCCGGGCGATCGCCGGAGCCAGGCGCTCGGCCGCGGCGTAGGCGCCCGCGTTGACCAGCCGGATGAAGGTCTGCGCGCGGGCTTCGGCGAGGAGCGCCGGACGCAAGCCGTCCCCGGGCGTGGCTCGCTCCAGGGCTTCGATCTCGCCCACCGCCCGGTCCGGCTCCGTCGCCGCCAGCGCCATCGGCAGGTGCTTGCGGCTCTGGGCCACGAGCGCTTCGGTCTCGCCGTCGCAGAGCCCGAAGGGATTCTGCCGTCCTTGCAGGAGATTCTCCGCCGCCGCGGCCGCCGCGAAACAGCCGGCGGCCCGGCCAGGATGTCCGAGGCCGTTGAGCTCCAGGATTCCCGAGAAGAAGAGAGCGCCCGTCAGGTTGAACGGGAGGGTTCGGCCGGCTTCCAGGTCCGGCTTCTCCAGGTCCAGCCCGAAGCGTTCGCGGTAGATCCGCGCCAGCCGGACGCGGCTCGCCACCGCCTCCTCGTAGAGGCCGGCGTTGACGCACTCCTTGAAGTGCCGGTAGGCGAAGCCGCAGGCGGCGGCGGAAGCGGGAGGAGCGCTCTCCGCCCGGGCCGCGAAGTAGCGGCGCAGGAGGGCCCGCTCGGTGGACGGATCGGCCGGCCGCAGCCGTTCGAGCGCCGCCGGAGAGCGCGCCGCGAAAGCGCGGAGCGTCTCCCGCGACTCCTCGACGCGGACGGCGGCGAAGCCGGCCCCCTCCAGGACCCGGACGAGAGCGCGGCGGTCATAGAGCATCAAGTGCAGCCCCGGGCTGAGGGCGCGGCCGAGCTCACCCTCCTCCGCCTCCGGCCCGACCAGCGCGAGGTTGGGCGTCGACAGGACGAGCAGCCCGTCGGGGGACAGCCGCTCGCGGATCGCGGCGAGCAGGGCGTGGGGCTCGGCGACGTGCTCGAGGACCTCCGAGCAGATCGCCAGCTCGAAGGGCTCGGGGCCGAGGTCGAGATCGGCGCTGAAATAGGTGAGGAGGACGGGCAGGCCCAGCGCCTCGCCGCCCGCCGCGGCCAAGGGCGAGGGGTCCACCCCGAGCACCTCCCAGCCGAACGCGTAGCGGCTGAAGTCGAGCGCGAAACCAAAGCCGCCGCCGATCTCGAGGCAGCGCCGGACCGTCCCGGGCGGCACGCGCAGGAGCGGCGCCACGATGAGATCGATCCCGGCCCCCTGCTCGACGTAGTAGTCGAGCATCTCGGCCATATCGCGCTCATAGTCCGGCGGCGTCAGGTCCTGGAGGAAGGCCACGCCGCAGGCCGGGCAGCGCAGCAGCGTCACGGGCGGATGCCCGGGAAGGACGTGGCCGGTGGACAGCACCGCGCCCTTCGACCCCTCCACCCCGCAGAGCGGGCAAAGGGACTGGACTTCGAGCTGGAGCCATTGGAGACGCATCGCGGAAGAGGCGCAGTATACCCAATCCGCGGGCCGCGATCCGTCCTCTTCTTCCGCAGCCGGCCTGTCAGCCGGCGGGGGAAGCGCGCGTCCACGGGCGCAGCACCTCATAGACCGGGATCGCCGTAATCCCTTCACGCTGGATCGACAGCAGGCGCCGCTTGGCGAGCAGGCGCAACGCCTCCTGCACCGCGCGCTTCGACAGGCCCGTCCCCATGGAGATGTCGAGCAGGCTCACCCGCGCCGTCGCCTCCCCGCTCCCCCAGGTCCGGCGCCAGAGAAACAGGTAGACCAGAAAGGCCGAGGGCTGGCGGTCGTGTCCGACCAGGTCGGCCATCAGCGAGTCCAGCACGTAGGCGTCGATCTCCACGGTCGTCATCGAGTGCCAGTCTATAGCAAAGGTTGCCATAGTAGCCTTCACCCGCCTTGCGCCGCCCTTCTCCGCCGGTTCATGATCCAACCCGTCAGCGAGGGACGTCACCGATCCGTCCGGAGGAGAAAAAATGATCAAAGCCATGAAGTTCGTCAGCATCCCGGTTCGCGACCAGCAGAAGGCGCTGGAGTTCTACACGGAGAAGCTGGGATTCCGCATCATCACGGACCAGCCGTTCAACGACAAGCAGCGCTGGATCGAGCTGGGAGTGGGGCGCTCGGGGACCGGCGTCACGCTGTTCACCCCTCCGGGTCAAGAGGACCGGATCGGAACCTTCACCGGCATCTCGTTCGTGGCGGACGACGTGAAAGCGAC
>JBDSHF010000338.1:0-29316 GCA_039918595.1 Thermoanaerobaculia bacterium | reverse complement strand
CCCCGGCGACGCCCTCTTCGAGGAGAACGTCGAGGATCTCTATGACAACGCCCCCTGCGGCTATCTCTCGGCACTCCCCGGCGGGCTGATCGTCAAGGTCAACCAGACCTTTCTGTCCTGGACCGGCTACCGGCGGGAGGAGCTCGTCGGCCGCCGGCGGTTCCAGGACCTGCTCACCGCCGGCGGCAGGATCTTCCATGAGACGCACTACGCGCCGCTGCTGCGGATGCAGGGGGCGGTGCGCGAGATCGCCGTCGACGTGGTCTGCGCCGACGGCCGCCGGCTGCCGGCGCTGATCAACTCGGTGCTCAAGAAGGACGAGGAGGGCACGCCGCTGCTCGTGCGCACCACGGTCTTCAACGCCACCGACCGCAAGGAGTACGAGCGCGAGCTGCTGCGCGAGCGGCAGCGGGCCGAGCAGGAGGCCCGGGCCAAGTCGGACCTGATCTCGATGATCAGCCACGAGATCCGCACCCCGCTCAACGCCATCATGGGGGTCGGGCACCTCCTCGGGGTCACCGAGCTCACCCCGCAGCAGCAGAAATTCGTCCGTATCCTCCGCTCGTCCTCGGAGAGCCTGCTGGGACTGATCAACGACATCCTCGATTTCAGCAAGATCGAGGCCGGCAAGGTCGCCCTGGAAGAGCGGAACGTGGACCTCCGGCAACTGGTCCACGGCATCGCCGACAACCTCCACGTCAAGGCCGAGGAAAAAGGGCTGGAGCTCGCGGTACACGTCGACGACCGGATGCCGGTCTCCGTCCTCGGCGACCCGATCAAGATCGGGCAGGTGCTCACCAACCTGCTGAGCAACGCCATCAAGTTCACGTCCACGGGGTCGGTGACGGCGACGCTGCAGGTCCGCGAGCGGATCGCGGACGCGGTGTCGATCGACTTCCAGGTCGCCGACACCGGGATCGGGATCGCTCCCGACCGGCTGCCGCACATCTTCGACGAGTTCACCCAGGCCAACTACGACATCGGCCTGAAGTACGGCGGCACCGGCCTCGGGCTGACGATCTGCAAGAAACTGGTGGAGCTGCACGGCAGCCACATCGCCGTGGAGAGCGCGCTCGGGCTGGGAACGACCTTCTCCTTCGCCCTGCGCCTGCGGACCCCGGAGGTCGCCGGCGAGGCGATCGCCGAGGTCGTCGAGGCCGGAGATGTAGGGAAGTTACGGGGCTTGAAGATCCTGGTGGCGGATGACAACGAGGTCAACGTGCTCGTCCTCTCCGCGTTCCTGCGGGGTTGGGGCGCCGAGCTCGACGTCGTGACCAACGGCCGGCTCGCCGTCGAAAGGATCCAGGAGCAGGACTACGATCTGGTGCTGATGGATCTGCACATGCCGGAGCTGGACGGCTACGCCGCCACGCGCCACATCCGCTCCCTGCCCGATCCGCGATACGCGCGGCTGCCGATCTTCGCGGTCTCGGCCTCCACCCGGATGGGCCACCAGCACGAGCTCGACAGCGCGGGCTTTACCGAGTTCGTCGGCAAGCCGGTCAGCCCCGACCTCCTGCTGGCGAAGATCGCCCGCCACGCGCGCCACGATTCCTCGCCCCGCCGCCTTCGTCCCGCGCGCGGGCCGGCCGGCGCCGGCCCGCGATAGAGCTTAGTTCGGACGCTCGGTGCACTGCCCTCGGGCGATCATGTCGGAGATGTAATAGTAGTGGCTGGAATCGGTCGCATAGGTGCTGAGCTTCTGGCGCAGCACGGCGAGGCAGTTGTTGGTATCGGTCATGCCCGCCCGGAACTCGCCGGCCGGACCGAACGACCAGGGAGTGCCCGTGCCTGGATCCGGCAGGGTGAAGTCGTAGAACAGGCTACCGATATAAACGTTGCTGCCGTTGAAAGCCTTCAGCTCCACCCTGACATTGAGAGCGGCATTGAAGTAGCCGCCGAGCGGGCCGGTGCGGTGGAGCACCATCGTCGTGATCCCCTGCGTACCGGCGAGCGCTGCCTGCCAGGTCAGCGGGCCGCAGGGGGTATTCTGCGGAGCGATGCTGGCGAAGGTCAGCTGCCGGACCTGGACCCGGGTCTTGGCCGTTCCAGTGCTATCGAACACGGCGTTGTCGAGCCGGGCGACCACGGTGTCATAGGCGGGTCCGGAAGGCGGCGGGACGCCCAGGAAAGCGAGCTTGTGGTCCCAGTCCTTTGAAGGCACGGCGCCGCACAACGCCTCGACGTCGCCCGCCGGGAAGGTGAAATAGGTCTGGCCGTTGGCCGGAGTCGTCCAGAAATCCTGGCCGGCGGGGATGCCCTGGGCGGAGGCGGAGAACCCCGCCAGGCTGGCGAGCAGGATAGCGAGGAGAGAGGCGCGAAGGGTGAATCTGGTCATGATGTTCGGATCTCCAAAAAGTTTTGTGTGAAGGGCGCTTGGCTGTCTGGAAGGCCTATCGAGAAGCTGGCGGGGGTCCTCGGTTGGCGAAGCTCATGGGATCTCCCCGGCCAGGGACGGCCCCGGCTCCAGGCTGTCGGCGGGGGGACGGGCTTCCCGGCGCCGGGGCCGGAAGACCCACTCGAGCACCGCGCCCTGCCCCGCCAGGGTCAGCAGGCAGGCGCTGGCCAACCCGACGGCTACCAGCAGGCCGAGCCGGCGGTTGGCCGGCACTCGTGAGATGGCCAGCAGGCCAAAGCCCATGGCGATGGCCATCGCATCGACGAGGATGGCCGGTCCCGCCTGGGCGCTCGCCACCCGCCCCGGCCGCGCGGCGCCGGCATCCTCGGCCGCCCGGAACCGCTCGAGAAAATGAATGCCGTAGTCGACGCCGATCCCCAGCGTCACGGCGCAGAAGATCGACGTCGCCACTCCCAGCGGCAGGCCCACCCATCCCATCAGGCCGAAGGTCCACGCCACCGCTACCGCCGTCGGGGCGACGCAGACCAGCCCATAGCGCAGCGAGCGGAAGAGCAGAACGACGATCAGCAGATTGCTGGCGAGCGCCATCAGAAGCGACCCCAACTGCGTGCGCACGATCGCCGGGATCATCGCCTGCGAGACGGCGACGTCGCCGGCGAGCTCGACACGCCCGTGGACGGGTGCGAGCTCGGTCCGCTCGAGATCGCGGATCGCCTCGATGACCGCCGCGGTCTGCCGGAAGTTGGCCCCCTTGAGCAGCACGGTGACCACCGTGCGGCGGAACTCGTCGTCGATCAACTCGCGCCGGCGCGCGACGCCGCGGACGTTGCCGATGCGGCGCACGTGCAGGTAGATCCAGGACGGGTTGTCGAGGATCTCGCGGCTCTCCTCACGGCGGCCGCCCCAGAGATACGCCGTGGTCGAGAGGTGGCTCGCGAGCCCGAAGACGGCGCCGACCTCCGGCCGCTCGCGCAGCCCCCGTTCGAAGCGGCCGATCGCCGCGATCGTCGAGCCGGCGAGCAACGGCCCGCGGGCCGCTGGAATCGACGGCACCTGCTCCGGCGGTGGGTCGAACGTCAGCACCGCCTGCAACTCGTGGGTGCCGGCGAAGAGCCGGTCGGCCCGCTCGGAGGCTTGGCGCAGGGAGCTGTCCGGCGCGAAATTGTCGATCCAGCCGTCCTGGACGGCCAGGCGCGGGATGCCCAGGGCGAGGACGACGGTGATCAGGGCGAGCACCGGCAGCGCGAGCCGGGGCCGTGCCCCCAGGGCGAGCGCCGGCCGGGTGAGCCGGAATCCCGTTTCGGAGGTGCCAGCCGGCGCGATCGCTCGCGGCCGCAGGGCGATCAGCGCCGGCGTCGCGGTCAGCGCCCAGAGCAGACAGAACAGGCATCCGATCGCCGCGAAGAGCCCGAAGCTCCAGACCGGCGGAATCGAAGAGGTGAGAAAGGAGGAGAACCCGGCGGCGGTGGTCGCCGAGGTGAGGATGATCGGCCGTCCCAGTTCCTGGAAGGCGCGCCGGAGCGCCACGGCCGGATCCTCACCGGCCCGGCGGTGGCGGAAATGCCAGAGCAGATGCACCTCGTCCGAGAGCCCGACCGTCGTCAGCAGGACGGGAATGATCGCGGTGGTCAGGTAGACCGGCTGCCCCGACCAGCCGATCGCCCCCAGCGTGAAGACCTGAGCGGCGCCGATCTTGGCAAGCCCGATGACCACCGCCCAGGCCCGGCCGCAGCTCGCCCACAGGATCGCCGCGATCACCAGGATCGAGAGCGGCACCAGCACCGCGAGATCGGCGAGGACGTGCTCGCCCAGGAGCGCCTCGGCCGCCGGTGCCCCGACCACCGAGACCCGCTCGCCGGCCGCCGCGTACGGGCGAGTGACGGCGACCGTCCGGTGGTAGAGAGCGGCGCGGTCGATCCTCCCTCCGGGCGGCGGAACGCCCACCAGGATCGCCGCCGCCCGCCGGTCGTAGGAGACCAGGGTGCCGTGGAAGATGTCGATCGCCTCGACGTCCTCGCGCACCTCGGCGAGGCGGTCAGGCGTCCGCGGCGGCGGCTCGAGCAGGCGGCGGAACTCGTAGCTCCCCGGGGAGAAGCGTGGCGCGTGCTCGGTCGCGAGGCTCACGACGTTCTCAGGCCCGACACCCGGCAACGCCTGGAGGACCCGGGTCATCCGCTCCAGACGTTCGAGCGTGCTCGGGTTGAAGATACCGCCGGGGCGGCCGGTGTCGAGCACGACCAGGAGTGGGTCCCGCAGACCGAAGACCTGGCGCGCCTCGCGGTCGGCGGCGATCGCGGGGTCGTCCGGCGGCACCAGGGAATGGCCGTCGATCTTGAGCTTCAAGCGGAAGAGGCCCGGCGCCATCGCCAGGACCAGGGCCAGCATCAGGGCGAGGGCCACTCGCGGACGCTCGCCCGACTTCCATCCCAAACGGATACCCCACTGAACCATCGAGACCTCCTGGCGGTTGTCCCTCTCTACTTATATGTACTGCTTAAATAATAAACGGGACAAAATCTTTCCGGCAAGCCGCCGCGGGCCGTGCGGAAAGAGACCTCGGGTACTGGGGGATGAGGAAGGAGAGAGCTTGAAGTGGCTCAGGGGATCAGCAGGATCTTGCCCGAGCTCTGGCGGCTTTCGAGGAGAGCATGCGCCGCGGCGCCTTCGGCGAGCGGGAACCGCGCGGCGATTTGGACCTTCAGACGGCCCTGCCGCACCCAGCCGAACAGCTCCTCTGCCCGGCTCCGGCGATCCTCGGCGGTGCGCAGGACGTTCCAGAGATCGCCGCCGGTGATGCGCTTCGAGGTGTCCATCAGCATGCGGGGATCGACCAGCGGCGGGTCGCCGCCGGCCATGCCGTAGAACACGACGTGGCCGCCGATGCGCACCGCCTCGAAGCTGCGCGGCAGCGTAATGCCCACCGAGTCGTAGGCGACGTCGACCCCGCCCGGAGCGAGCTCGCGCGCCGCCGCCACCCAATCCTGGGAATCGAGAGCGACCGCATCCGCTCCCGCCGCGAGCGCGGCGGCGGACTTGGCCGCGCTCGACGTCACGCCCAGGACGCGGGCGCCGAGCGCCCTGGCGATCTGGACCAGCAGCAGGCCGACCCCGCCCGCGGCGGCGTGGACGAGCACCGACTCCCCCACCCGCACCGGATGGCTGTCGCGGGTCAGATACTGCGCCGTCAGCCCCTGGAGCAGCAGGGCGGCGGCGGTCTCGGCCGGGATGTCGTCCGGCAGCGGGATCAGCTTGTCGAAAGGAACGGAGACCAGCTCGGCGTTGGCGAACGGGCTGTCCGCGAAAGCGACGCGGTCCCCCGCTCGAAAGGCCTTTTCCCCTTCGACCGACTCGACGACGCCGGCTCCTTCGTAGCCGGCGATATAAGGCGGCTCCCCCACCAGGTGATAGTTCCCCCGCCGGCGGTAGACGTCGGCGAAGTTCAGCCCGATCGCCTGCATGCGGACGATCGCGTGGCCGGGCCGCGGCGCCGGGTCCGGCACCTCACGGAGGGCGAGCACCTCCGGCCCGCCGAAACGGTCGAAGCCGAGAGCTTTCAGTTTTTCCTGCCCTTGACCAGGACCGCGATCTCGTCGTTGCGAGGGTTCACGAAATCGAGGCGGACGCGGCCGTCGGGGGTCGTGGACACCATGGCCGGAATCGAGCTCGCGGTCAGCGTCCAGCCCGCCGGCAGGACGACGGCGTTGCGCGGGCGGCCGAACGTGCGGTCGAACACCAGCTCGTCCCCGTCCAGCCGGTAGCTCTTGGGATCGGTATAAGTCTCGGAGATGCGGAGACGGACCGATCCGCCGGGCTGAACCGCGGGGAAGCGGATGACCACCACCTCGGAGTCGGCCGGGATCTCCTCCGCCGTTTCCCCGGGATGAAGCCCCGCCTTCAGGAGCTCCTCGCCGCTCCGGGTCTCCACCGTGAGAGTCTCGCCGGTGTCGAGGACGCGCGCCGACGGCCTGGAAGCCGCGCTCCCCTTGCGCACGACGTTGAGGTAGCGGTCCACGCCGGGGCGCGACTCCGTGTAGTCATGGTAGAGGTCGAAGGCGTGCGTCTCGGGCGGCTGCAGGAAATAGACGATGGTCCGGTCCTGATGCGCCCGCTCGGACAGCCGCTCCTCCTCGGGCGCTCCCGGCTGCCGCGCGGCCGCCGACCGCCGTGCCTCGATCGTCACCGGCAGCGCCTCCGGGCCGGTGTGCATCAGGCTCACCCGCAGGCGGCCGTCCGGCTGGGTGAGGATCTGGGCCGGCACGTTGCACGCGAGCACCTCGTATCCCGCCGGCATCACGATGGCGTTGCGGCGGATGCCGAGCGTACGGGTGAAGACGATCCGGTCCGCCCCTTGCCGCAGGTAGCTCTTCGGGTCCTGGTAGGTCTTCTCGATCAGCAGCCGGATGCCGCCCTCCGGCGGCACCGGACGCGGCAGGTGGATCCGGATGTAGTGGGTATCGAGATCGGCCCCGGGAAGGCCGCCGCGCCGGGCCTCCTCGCCGCTCACCTCTTCGAACTGGAGCGGCCGGGAGGTCGCCCGGTCGCGCACCGACTCGCCGCTCGCCGCGCTCCCCTTGCGGATGGGATTGAAGAAGACCGTCGCGCCGGGATCGATCGCGGTGACCTCGTAGAGGATGTGGAACGAGGCCGACTCGGGATCGAGCAGCTCGTAGAGCGAGTACTCGTCGGTCTCCAGGGGGCGCTCCTCGGTCCGTTCCTGCTGGGGAGCGGCGGGCGGCGTCACCGGACGCGGCGGCTGAGCGCAGGCCGCGAGCAGGGGCAGGATCAGGAAGAGAGGCTCCAGGCGTCGCATCGCGGAAGTATAACTTCGGCCAACTGCCTCCGTCAGCGGCGCGCCAGCATCACCAGCGCGAGGGCGATCAGTCCGGGGACCGCCTGCACCCAGAGGATCTTCCGGCTGGCGGTCAGCGCCCCGAAGACGCCGGCGACGATCACGCAGAGAAGGAAGAAGACCTCGATCGAGAAACCGGCCGCGCCCAGGCTCAGCCCCCAGAGCAGTCCCGCCGCCAGGAAGCCGTTATAAAGGCCCTGATTCGCCGCCAGGGGCGCCGTCGCCTCGGCGAGCTCCGGGCGCAGACCGAAGGCCCGGCGGCCGAGCGGCTTTTTCCAGAAGAACATCTCCAGCACGAGGATGTAGACGTGAATGGCGGCAATCAGGACCACGGCGACATCGGCGGCGATCTTCATCGGTTCCCCTTAGGAGGCGGCCTGAATCGAGGCTGCCTCCCTCTCGAGCGGATTGAGGTTACGAAGATATCGCGGAACCAGATCACCGGGAAGCGGCGTCAGGCTGAGGGTGCCGCAGATCGCGCGCGGTCTCGGCTCGACTCCCGATAGGCGCGAGACGAACGTGGACTTCCGCACCGAGGGCGTGTGCCAGTTTGGTCATCGTCGCCAAAGTGAAGTTGACGTTTCCCTTCAGCACTTTCGAGATGTACGGCTGGGAAACACCCATCGCTGCAGCGAGGTCCGCCTGAGAGATCTTCTTCGACTCCATCCAGACCGAAAGATCTTCAGTGAATTGGATGATGGCCCGCTCCGTCCAGTACTCGTCGTGTCGCTCAGCGGACTCGAACAGGGCTGCAAAGCTCTTCTCGCTCATCTCAATCCTCCAGAATTCGCAGCTTACGCTTGGCCTTATCCTCTCGATACAGCTTCAAGGAAGCACGCGCGATGCTCTTCTCAGCCTCAGGCGTTCTAGGCGTTTTCTTGATGAAGCCGTGCGATAGGACGATGACGCGACCTTCGTCATAGAACCACAGGATTCGTATCCTTCCCAACTCGATCTGCCAAATGTCTTCCTCGATCTGATGACAGATCTTGACGTTTCGTGGAGGACCCGACTGCGCCATCTCTGCCAGACGCGCCAGCATGCGTATTTTTTGATTGGCGACAGGCCCCCGCGGCTGAAATCCGAAGGGAGTCGCAAGCCAGAGCCTGCGCGCCGATCTGGTTTCCGGTATACACGCCTATTTGCCGGCGGATGATACCGCACCAGCTTGTCAGAGGAGCTTCCGCCTGCGAAGAGGGAGGTGCTACCGTGGCTCCCGGGCGCTTTTCGCCAGCCCGGCGATGACTTCGGTCAGCTCGCGGGGATCGACCGGCTTGGCGAGATGGACCTGGAAGCCGGCGGCGAGGGCCCGCTGGCGGTCCTCGGGGCTGGCGAACGCGGTCACCGCCACGGCCGGGAGGTCCTCGGCGCCGCGGCCGAGGGCGCGGATCTCGCGGATCAGTTCGTAGCCGTCGCGCTCGGGCATGCCGATGTCGCTCACCAGGACGTCGGGAGCGAAATCCGCGAGCAGCCCGAGGGCCTGGTTCACGGAGGCGGCCGAGGCCATCTCCGCCCCCTGGAGCGACAGCAGCTCGGTGAGGGCGTCGAGGGTGGCCTCGTCGTCCTCCACCGCCAGCACGCGCAGGCCGGCGAGCGGAGAGGCTCTTGCCGCGCGGCGGCCTGCCGGCTCGTCGGCGGCAATGGCGGGGTGCTCCTTCGTCGACGGCTGTGGCCGCAGGAGCGGCAGGGAGACGGTGAACGTGGCCCCCTCCCCTTTGCCGGGGCTGGCCGCTGAGATGGCGCCGCCGTGCAGCTCGACGAGCTGGCGCACGATCGCCAGCCCAAGGCCCAGCCCCCCCTGCCGCCGGGTCGTCGAGGCGTCCGCCTGCCAGAAGAAGTCGAAGACGTGGGGCAGCAGCTCGGGCTCGATCCCCTCGCCGCCGTCGCGCACCTGGATGCGGACCTCGCCGCCCTCCTCCTCCAGGCGGATCTCCACCCAGCCGCCCTGCGGCGTGAACTTGACGGCGTTGCCCAGCAGGTTGACGACGACCTGCTCCAGGCGGTCGGGATCGGCGAGCACCGGGCCGGCGCCGGGATCGAGGGCCCGCTCGACGCGGACCTCCCTGGCCTCGGCGGCGGGGCACACGGAGGCGAGGGCGGCCTCGACGATCTCCAGCGGATAGGCGGGGCGCATCTCGAGCCGCAGCTTGCCGGAGATCACGCGCGAAATGTCGAGCAGGTCGCCGATGAGCTGGGCCTGGAGCCTGGCGTTGCGCTCGATCACGTCGAGGGCGCGGGATCTGCCGGCGGCGTCGAGCTGGCCGGAGCGCAGAATCTGTGTCCAGCCGGTGATGGCGTGAACCGGCGTGCGCAGCTCGTGCGAGAGGGTGGCGAGGAACTGGTCTTTCATCCGGTTCGCCATCTCGGCCTCGGCGCGCGCCCGCTCGGCGTCCTCCTTGGCGGCCCGCAGGCTCTCCTCGGTCCGCTTGAGCTCGGAGATGTCGGTCGCCGAGACCGCGATCCCATCCTCGGTCGGCTCGACGACGACCCGGAACCAGCGGTCGCTGATGTAGCTCCGCATGTCGAACTCACTGGCGGCCCCCGCCTCCATCGCCCGGCGGTAGCGGTCGCCCATGTCGGTGCCGATCAGCTCCGGGTAGATCTCCCAGAGGGAGCGCCCGACGATCTGCGCGGCCGGCCCGCGGTCGTAGCGCTCGACGAATTTCCGGTTGACGTAGATGAGACGCCAGTCGCGGTCGACGGCGAAGAAGGAGTCGCCGATGTTCTCGAGGGAGCGGAGCCGCAGGTGGTCCACCGCTTCCGGCTGCCGGACCGAGGCCCGGCGCAGGAGGTACGCCAGCACGGCGATCACGACTCCCAGCAGGGCCACGAGCGCGATTTCGGCCGCCGGCATCTAGACCTCGCGGGTGACTTCGCGCAGGGTGGCCTGGAGCAGAGGCAGGTTCACCGGTTTGGTCAGGTGCCTGAGGAAACCGGCCTCCAGGCTCTGCCGGACGTCCTCCTCCATGCCGTAACCGGAGAGGGCGATGCCGCGCAGGCCGTGGCGCGCCGACAGCTCGCGCATCAGGTCGAGGCCGCTGCCGTCCGGCAGGCCAAGGTCGCTGATGACGAAATCGAAGACGCCGTCCGCGCGCGCCGCCAGGGTGAGCGCCTCGGTGACCGAGCCCGCCGTGCTGACCTGGTGCCCGTTCAAGGAGAGCAGGTCGGCCATGGCCTCGGCGGTATCGGCGTGGTCCTCGACCAGCAGGATGCGCAGAGTTTTGATTTTGGATTTTGGAGTTGGAATTTCCAACCCTGGCTCATCGGCGACGGGGGACTCGACGATCGCGCGATCGCGCGGCAGAGAGAGGGTGAAGGTGGCCCCCTGCCCCAGCCCCGCGCTGGCGGCGGTCAGTGTGCCGCCGTGCATCTCCGTGATCGCCTTGCTGATGGCGAGCCCGAGCCCCAGCCCGCCGGTCCGGCGCGGGCTACGCGTCCGCCCCTGCTCGAAGGCGTCGAAGATGTGAGGCATCGCCGCGGGATCGATGCCGATGCCAGAGTCGGCGATCTGGATCAGCAAGCTTCCCGGCTCGGACCACGACCGCACGGCGATGGTGCCGCCGACCGGCGTGAACTTGACGGCGTTGCTGAGCAGGTTCCAGAGCACCTGGGTCAGGCGCGAGGGGTCGGCCCAGAGGCGATGGTCCGCCGCCGCCAGCTCGGCGCTCACCCGCAGGCGGCCGGCGGCGGCCTCCCGCTCGCAGCAGATCTCGATCGTGTGCTCGACGACCTTGCGGGCATCGGTGACTTCCAGGCGCAGGTCGAGCTTGCCGCGGGTGATCCGGGTGAGGTCGAGCAGGTCGTCGATCAGCCGCGCCTCGAGCTCGACGTTGCGCCGGATCATGTCCAGCGGCTGGCGCAGCTCGGCGGGGAGGCGCGCGTCCTCGGCGAGCCTGGAGGCGACCAGCAGCACGGGGGTCAGCGGAGTGCGCAGCTCGTGGCTGAGGGTGGCGAGGAAGTGGTCCTTGGCCTCGTTGGCGGCCTCGGCCTCGGCGCGCGCCTCGCTCTCGCGGTCGAGCAGCCGGGCGCGCTCTTCCTCGGCCTGATGGCGGTCGGTGACGTCGAGCATGGCCCCCAGCATCCGCACGGGGGTCCCCGAGTCGTCATGGAACCCCCGGCCGTTGGTGAGGAGCCAGCGTGCTTCGCCGTCCGGCCGGACGATCCGGAACTCGAGCTCGTAGCCTTCGCGGCTTTCAAGGGCTTGCCGGATCGCCGCCCCGACCCGCCCGGCGTCGTCGGGGTGGATGACAGCGGTGAAGTCCTCGATGCGCCCCTTGAAGTCCGCGGGCGAGATGCCGTGAATCACGAAGACCTCCTCCGACCAGTTCAGGCGTTCCCCCGCGATATCCCAGTCCCAGACGCCGCAACGGCCGGCGTCGAGGGCCAGGCGCAGGCTCTCCTCGCTCCGCCGGGCCCCTTCCTCGGCCTGCGCGCGCTCGGCGAAGACCGCGGCGAGGAGCATCGAGGTCAGCATCGATACGGCCGTATAGCTGTAGAGGTACATCAGCCGCTCCTCCACCGTGCCGAGCGCGAAGGGGGCCATCCCCTGGGCCGTCGCCCAGAAGGCGATCGCGACCGCCAGAAACGTGGCGATCGCCGCTCCCCGGGGGCCGAACCGCAAGGCCGCCCAGACGAGGAACGGAAAGAGGGTGAAGGCGAGTGGCGGATGCAGGACCGGGTTGGAGCTCCAGGAGCTCAGCGTCAGCGCGCCGGCGACGAGCAGGCAGAGTCCCAGCGCCGCGGCTTCGACGACCCGTTCCCGGCGCGCCAGCCGAAGCGGGCGCGCGAAGCTGGTCAGCAGCAACGGCGTCACCAGCAGGACGCCCATGGCGTCGCCCAGCCACCAGGAGAGCGCCGACTGGAGAACGTGCGCCGAGGGCACCCGCCAGGCGAGGTTGAGGGCGGCGACCCCGATGACGGCGCTGATCAGCGGCGCGACCGCTACCCCGAGCGTCAGCAGGGCGAGGAGATCACGCACCCGCTCCAGGCGATTGCGGAAGCCCAGCCGGCGCAGCAGCCAGCCTCCCGCGAGCGCCCCCAGAGTATTGCCCACCGCGATCACCGTGGCCGCGACCGGCGGCGTCCCGGTCGAGAAGCTCACCAGCAGCGAGCCGAGGGCGATGGCGGGCCAGACCCAGGCTCCGCAGAGGAGCACGGCGGCCAGGGCGATCCCGGTAGGCGGCCAGAGCAGGGTCACCCTCTGCTGGACGATCGGCACCAGCAGCCCGATCTTGCCGCCGGCGAAGCAGAGGGCGGTCAGGAGGACGAGCACACCCAGCCGCCAACCGGGGCTCAGATCGCGAGCGCCGTACCGGGCGCCGTGCAAGTCTTCCGTCATGAACGGTACAATCTCATCCATGCCCTATGGATGGGAAGGGGAAAAAGTGCGGCTGGCGCCGCTCGACAAGGCGAAACATCTCGACAATGCCCTCGCCTGGATCAACGATCCCGAGATCACCGCCTGGACGCTGATGGGCGACTGGCCGCTGACCCGCCTGGCCGAGGAGGACTTTTTCGACCGCGCTCTTCGGGATACCGAGAAGGAGGTCCTCTTCGCCATCGAGACGCTCGCCGGCGAGCACATCGGCATCACCGGGCTGCACCGGATCGACTGGAAGAACGGCGTTGCCACCTCCGGCATCCTGCTCGGCCGGCGCGATCTCTGGGGGCAGGGGTACGGCTCGGACGCCGCCCGCGTGCGCACCCGCTACGCCTTCGAGGTGCTGGGACTGCGCCTGCTCCTCTCCGAGGTGATGGCGGGCAACAGCGCCTCCCTGCGCATGCTCGAGCGGGCGGGATACCGCGAGGTCGGGCGCATCCCCCGCCGCCTGTGGAAGCGCGGGGCCTACCGGGACGTGGTGCTGATGGCCCTGGAGCGGCCGTAAGGCCAGCCTCATCGCTTGGGCAGCCGCCGCCGCACGCCGGCCAGCAACGACTCCACCTCCTCGATCCGGGCCAGCTTGGCCAGGATCAGGTAGGACAGCCCATAGGTCCCCAGCACCGGGAGGGCCGTGAAGATGGGCCGCAGCGGTGGCAGCAGCCACCAGACGAGCGCGCCCGGCAGCGCCGCCGCGGCCGCCAGCAGCGCCATGCGGGAGTCCTCCCGCCAGGGGAGCTCGAACTCCGGCAGCCTCCGCCGCAGCGCCCGGCGGAGCTGGTAGAGCTCCATCCAGGCGCCGAAACCGGAGGCGAGGGCGAGCCCGACAGAGCCCAGGTAGCGTGTCTGCCCGGGCAGCGGCCCGACCAGCGACGAGAGCTGGAAGCGGTCGAGGAAGAACATCAGGGGCACTGCCACCAGCACCGAGGTCCCCACCCGCATCGCCGCGATGCGGGCCGGCGAGCGGGTGTCGCCGAGGGCGTAGAAGGTGTTCTGCAGCAGGCGCGAGGTGGTGGTGGCAAGAATGCCCGTCGAGTAGCCGCAAAGCACCAGGTAGACCAGCCAGTTAGCCGCCAGGCCGAAGTTGCCCCCGCGGTAGAAGCCGACCACCAGGAACCCGAAGGCGAGGTAGCCGATCACCGTGGGGATGTTCAGGAAGGCGACGTAGCGTAGCGCGCGCCGGACGCGGGCGAGCAGCGCCGGCGCCATCCCCTCGCCGCGCAGGCGTGACATCTCCGGCAGCTCCGAGGCCGCCACCGAGATGCCGAAAAGGCTGATCGGTAAAAGATAGAAAATCTGCGCGAAGCGGTCCGCCGAGGCGGCGCCGGTAGCCAGCAAGGTGGCGAGGAAGAGATCGATATAGCCGGCGACTTGCACCACTCCCCGGCCGGCCACCGCCGGCCACCACGCCGCCAGCGCCTGCCGCACCCCCGGCACGCTCAGCGAGAGCGAAGGCCGGAAGCCGCGCAGGATGCCCAGCACCACTGGGAGCTGAACCGCGAACTGCAGCAGGCCGCCCGCGAGGGCGCCCCAGCAGGCGGCCTTGAAGAGCTGGACCTGCCCGGCGGCACCCTGCGTACCGGCGAGCCGGGTGCCGACGAGCAGCAGAGCGGCGATGATCGCCGAGTTCCAGAGCACCGGCGCGAAGTACGGCAGGAAGAACCGCCGGTTGCTGTTGAGGATCGCCAGCGCCCAAACCGACAGAACGAGCAGGCCGGTCATCGGGAAGAGTATCCGAACGCCGGTCACCGCCAGGGCGAAGCGGTCGACCGTGATCTGCCCCGCCGCCACCGCCGCGGCATCGCGCAGGAAGCCCGGCGCGAGCAGGATGACGATCGGCCGGGCGAGCAGGATGCCGAGCAGGGCCAAGGCCGCCGCCGCCGCCGCCATCAGGCCGAAGATGGCGCCGGCGAACCTCCCGGCCTCCTCGTCCCTCCCTTCCTCCAGCAACCCGCTATAGATCGGGATGAACGACGCCGAGAGCGCCCCCTCCCCGAGCAGGTTCTGGAGGACGTTGGGGACGCGAAAGGCGGCGGTCAGCGCGTCCTGATGCGGGCCGACGCCGAGATACCGGGCGAAGGCCCACTCGCGCACGAGCCCCATCATTCGGCTGAGCACGATGCCGGCGAAAACGCTCGCCGCTCCGGCGCGCGAGCGGGGGCGGCGCAGCGGCGCCTGGGGCGGCTCCGACGGGGTCGTCGGGTCGGCGCTCTCTAGGGGCTCGCTCACCGCGGCAGGTCGTTCCAGTTCAGCAGGGCGTTGTAGACGAACCGGAAGTCGGCGAGGTTGAGATAGCGGTGGAGCGGGTCGAAAGCGTAGAGGATCACCCGCCCCTTGCCGGTGGGGACGTCGAGGATCGCCGGCTTGCCGTCGAGCTCCTCCTGCCCGCGGGCGAGCCCCGAGAGCACGAAACGGTCGTCCTTCTTCTCCGCTTTCGGCTTCGCCGCCGGAGCGGCCGCCGGAGCGTCGAGATCCTCCACCTCGATCCCGGAGGCCGAGCCCGGCTTCTTGTCCGCCTCCTCGTCCTCCTCCCCGTCGGGCTTCTTGGTGCCGAACTGCAGCACCACCCGGGCTCGATCCACCTTCGGCACGTCGAACACCGGGCCGTTGCCGCGGAAGACCTGGGTCAGCTCCTCATAGCCGTAGGCCAGCGGATGCTCCGGCCGCACCACCTTGACCCGCACCTCCGATCCCGGCGTATTGGCGCCCAGCCGCGAGCTGGAGACCCCGCGCACGATCCCGCCGTCGACCGGCAGCGTCCCGCCGTTGCCGAGGGCGACCAGCACGCCGCCGCCGCGGACGAACCTGTCCAGGTTGAGCAGCCCCTCGAAACCCATGCCGCCGGTGATGTCCTCCGAGCCGTCGGGGATCCCCTGGCTGGGGAACTCCGGGGTTTTGGTGTAGGCGAGCGGCCCGTACTTGGGATCGATGCCGTGCACGAGGTCGGTGAGCCCCCCTTGAGTCCTGGGATAGAGGATGACGTCGAAGCGCTCGGCGAGGTCCCCCCGCTTGAGGTCGTCGTCATTGATCAGCGTGTAGGGAACCTTGGCGCGGTCGAGGGTATAGCGCACCCAGCCGGCGTCCTGGGTGTCGATCCAGTTGTGGAGCACCGCCAGGCGCGGCAGGTCGACGAGGTGGCGCCGGACCTCCGGCGCCGAAGGGACCGCCGCGAACGACAGGCCGGTGCTCCGCGCGGCCTCCTCCACCGCCTCGCGCGGCGCCTGGACGATCCAGCTCCCTGGCGGATAGTTGACGCCGCCGGCGGTGAAGGCGGCCTCCGCCGCGTCCACCTGGTTCGTGCCCAGGATCACGCGCCCCGCGAGCAGCGCCGTCTGTCCGGTGTCGCGCAGCAGGAAGACCTCGCCGGCGCCGGCGATCCTGCCGGCAGGGGTGACGTCGGCCGCTACCCGCTCCATGGCGCCGTCGAGGATCTTCTTATCGGCTACCGCCTCCGCCTTGACGCCGTAGAGCAGCGGCCAGGTCCAGGCCACGTCGTCGTACGGAGGGTTCGGCTCGTCCGCCGGGAACTTCTGCTCCTCGAGGAGGTCGTTGGCCATGCGGCCATAGGGCTGGTCCAGCCGCACCACGTAGGTCCCCGCCGGCCAGGCGCGGGCGCCGGTCTTCGCCTCGGCGGTCAGCCGGTAGACCTCGATCCGGTGCTGGCGGAGCTGGTTGACCAGATAGGCCAGCCGGGCCGGATCGCGCTGCTCGGCCGGGAAGACCCAGGCGTAGGGGGCCGTCGTCTTCCCCTTGACCAGCGCGCGGTCCCCCTTGGTCCAGAAGTCCTCGAGCAGCTCCTCGCGATGGAGGGCGGCGTACTCGAGGGCCGAGAGGGCGCCCGCCTCCATGTAGTTGGTGTTGTTGCGCAGCGACCAGCGCAGCTTCTTCGCCGGCGGCGCCGGGCGGTACCACTGGACGTCTGTCACCGGCCGGCCCGCGAACTTGGCCCGCGAGAGGTCGCGGTCGAAGGTGCCGGCCGAGCCGTTGCCGAAGGTCTCGTAGAAGCGCCCCACCGAGTGGTGGAGGTTGGCCACGGAGTTGAGATAACCGGGCCACCAGCCGTCCCAGAACGCCCAGGTGAAGATCCCCGGCAGACCCTGAGCGGAGAGGGCGCCGGCCTCGTGATAGCCGAGCTGCGTCCACTCGCTGATCGTCACCGGATCGATCGCCCGGTTGTACGGCCCGTAGCCGGTCATGATGTAGAGCAGCGGCACCGACTCGTGGAGGTCGTGCATCACCTGCGGATGGAACTCGTAGAAGGTCTCGTGGACGGCGCGGGTGAGCGCCTGGGTGACCTGCATCCCGTCGCGGTTGTTGTCATGCAGCACGTAATGCCCCCAGTAGGGCGGGGACATGATCTCGTCGAGCTCCTCGTAGGAGCCCTTGCGGTCGCGCAGGTGGCGGTAGTACCAGTCGACCTGCCGGTCGCGGCCGTCCGGCTCGGTGACCGGGGTGATCATGACGATCGTGTTCTTGCGGATCGCCTGGATCTCCGGCTTCTCCGACACCGCCAGCCGGTAGGCGAGCTCCATCAGCATCTCGGGGCTGCCGGTCTCGGTCGAGTGGAGGCCGCCGGTGAACCAGTAGAAGACCTTCCCCTCGCCGGCCAGCCGGCGGGCCTCCTCGCGCGAGGTGCGGCGGGGGTCGGCCAGGCGGGCCGTGACGTCCTTGTAGCGGTCGAGCGCCGCCAGGTTCTCGGGGTCCGAGACCAGGGCGACGATCATCTCGCGCCCCTCCTCGCTGGTGCCGATCACCTTGACCTGGACGCGGTCGGTCGCCCCGGCGAGGCGGCGGAAGTAGTCGTGAACGTCCTTGACGCGCGACAGCTCGTCCGGCGCGCCGGCGAGATGCCCCAGCGCCTTGGTGGGCGACGGCACCGTCTCCGACTCCGGCACGTAGGCGACCGACTCGGGGAGATACTCGGGAGCGGTCGTGTACTCCTTGATCTTCTCGACGCTCCCGGGCTCTGGACGGTCGGGAGCCCAGGCGCCGGTAGCCATGGGAGCCGCCATGGGGGCCGGGGGAGGCGCTTCCTGGGCGAGAGCGGTGCTGGCGCAGAGAAGGGCGGCAAGGGCAATGACGTATCGGACGTTCACAGAGGGGTCTCCTTGGAAGGATCGCTACGATATCGGTTCGCGGGCGGCGGGACAAGGAGCTTGACGCTCTTGACTTGACGCTCTTGACGGACCACACTCATCCCATGACGCGAGCCCATGCCGCCGCCAAAGCCTTCGAGGAAGCCCTGGAGGAGTTCTCCCTTCCCGAGGATGCTCCTGAGCTCAAAAATCCGGAAGCCCTGGGAAGGCGAGCCGCCCTGCTGGCCGTGGCAGAGGCTTCCTGGGGGCAGGTGCTCGGCCCCTTGCTGGACGTCGAGCAGGCCCAGACCCTTCTCAACGTAAAGAGTCGGCAGGCGGTCAGCGATCTCGCGAAGAGAGGCCGCCTGCTGGCACTCGGCGGTACCGGAGGGCGCAAGCTCTACCCGGCGTTCCAGTTCGGCCCCAACGGCCGCCCACATCCCGAGGTCGCAAAGGTCCTTTCCATCTTCGACGGAGTCGTGGAGACGCCCTATACGATCGCCTCCTGGTTTGTCAGCCCTCAGGATCTCCTGGAGGGGGAAAATCCAGCGGCTTGGCTCCGGTCTCGACGTGATCCAGAAATGGTTTTCGAAGCTGCCAGGCGTGCGGCAGACAAACTGGCCCACTGACCCCTGAGCCCTCTCTCCTCCCCTCCACCCGATCTCCGGCGGTTCCCTCGCCGCGATCTGCCAAGCGGATTTCCGCTTTTCCGGATCCACCTCGCCCGCTTCGGACCCTGGTGGTTCTCGCGGAGCGGCTACGGCCGTTTCGATCTCCGTGGGCCGTATAGGTTGGGTACCTGCTACCTCGCGGAACAGCCAGAGGGCTGTTTTCTGGAGGTCTTCAGGGAATTCTCCACCATTCCCGAGACAGAGGTACAGATCCGGAATCTTGCGAAGATCGAGACGGAACGCCCTCTCTCACTCGCGGACTGCACTACGGAAAGCGCGCGCGTCTGGGGCATCACGGCGGAGATCCATTCAAGCCCCGACTACAAGAAGACCCAGGATTGGGCGGCGGCGTTCGCCCGCGCGGGGTTCGACGGGATCTGCTACCTCTTGCGACATGATCCGGCTCAGCGCTTGACAGGTATAGCGCTCTTTGGACCGGAAGGCTCACAGCCGGGTCTTCCGGTCGCCTCTAGCGAACCGATCGGAACCGACCTGCTCCAGCGTGTGGAGGATCGCTTCGGGATTCGTGTCAAGCAACCTCTCTGACCTACCGTAATCGCACCACCACCACCGTCATATCGTCCGCCTGCTCCTGGTCCCCCTTGAAGTTCGAGAGGTCGCCCAGGATGGCGTCGCGGACCTCGCGGGCGGTGCGGCTGGCGGCGGCGCGGGCGACGGCCCGCTGCAGGCGCGCGTCGCCGTAATCCTGATCCTGGTCGTTGCGGGCCTCCACCAGGCCGTCGGTGTAGAAGATCAGCAGGTCGCCCGGCGCGATGGGGTGCTTGACCAGCTCGTACCTGGCGTTCAGGAAGGTGCCGAGAGGGGGCGCCCCCTCCCCCACCTCGGCGAAGCGGCCGGAGCGCGGATCGTAGTGGAGCATCGGCGGATGGCCCGCGGTCACCAGGGTCACCGAGCCCTCCTCCCGATTGATCACGGCGCAGAGCAGGGTGACGTAGGTCCGCTTGTCCGTGGTCCGCCGGACCATGTGGTTCAGCCGGTCGAAAACCCCGAGCGGCGAAGCGAGATCCTCCTCCAGCAGGTAGAGGCAGCTCCGCACCCCCGAGAGCAGCAGCCCGCTGGCGAGGCCGTGCCCGGCCACGTCGCCGATCACCAGGACGAGCTGGGAGTCGCTCAGCTTGAAGTACTCGTAGTAGTCGCCGCCCACCTCGGTCGCCGGGAGCGAGGCCGCGGCGAGGTCGATCCAGCTCAATTGGGGCGCCGTCTGGGGGAGCATGCTGAGCTGGATCTTGCGCGCGTAGTCGATCTCCTCGCGCATCCGCAGCCGCTCGCGAGCCCGCGAATGCTCGCGGCGCCAAACGTTGAGGAAGCGCTTGCGGTCGAGCTGCGTGACCCCCATGGCGGTCACCAGGCAGATCACGCTCATGATCGAGACCGCGACCACCACGTCCTGGTCCGTCGGAACGGAGACCCGCCGCACCCCTACCCATTCCAGGGGGAAGACAGCCGTCACCCAGAACGCGGCGAACATCATGAGGTACTCGGAGACCCGCAGCCGGAAAGCCAGCAGCGCGAAGCTCACCAGGATGAACGGCACGTGCTCGCCGCTTTCGATATGGCTGGTCGCGAGCTTGAGCACCAGGATCTGGAAAAACAGGAAGACGAGCAGGATCTGGCGGAAATTGCGGGCGAAGATCTCGCGGTCGCGCAGGATGAAGAGCGCCATGCAGACGAGGGAGTCGGCGATGTAGACCGCGAGGCCGTAGCCGTCGTGCAGGGTCATCGAGGCACCGATGCCGCCCAGGCAGAGGAGCGGCACCAGGACCAGCAGCCAGCGGAAGGCGCGGTAGTTGCGGGCGTCGAAATGGCGCTGGACGGCGAGCGGCTCGGGCAGCAGCACGAGCTCGTCGAGGGTAGGGGCTTTCATCGTGGCGGATCTACTTGAAGAACCAGCGGATCGCGCCGCTCACGAGCCCCGAGACGAGCTCCCCGGTCAGCGATCCCGGACGGCCCGGGCCGCCGAGCAGCAGACGCTCCGACTCCGCCTGATTCCACGGTTGGAGACTCTCCCCGAGCCTCTGCTGCCGCGTCTCGATCCGCTCCTGCTCCCGCTGGACCTTCTCGGCCCGCGCCTCGCCCCCCTCGCGGATCCAGCGCAGCAGGCGGTCCAGCTCGTGGAGGTCGAACCAGATCCCGTGGCGGGCGCAGACGTCGACGATGACGCCGCTCTTCCTGCCGTAGTTGCGGCGGTTCATCAGCGCGCCGCAGGTCACGCAGGGCCGATACTGGAGCGGCTGCGCCGGCGCCGCCTCTTCCACCTCGGCGGGACCGCCACCGCCGAACCCCTCGGGGAGTTGGCCCGACCGCGCGCGGTCGGCCATCACCTCGAAGATCTCCTTCTCGATCCACAGCCCACCGCAGGCGGAGCACTCGAAGAGAGCCACGTTGGCCCGCCCCAGGCGGCGGCTGGACAGGGGGCGCCCGCCCTTGCAGGCGGGGCACCGGTAGGCGTCCTCGCCGGCCGCCGCCTGGGCGGCGAGGACCGGGGTCCCGCAGTGATGGCAGAAACGGGCCCGGCCGCTCACCCGCGCCATGCAGCCGGGGCAGATGGTGTCGAGGTCGCGGTCGTGGAGGGTGAACTCCGCGGCGCAGAAACGGCAGGCCGCCGCCATCCCCTCCCGGGGGGCGCCGCAGGAGGAGCAGCGCACCACGGCCGCGTCGTGCGCGTCGGGCAGGGGCACGGTCACCGTGGCGCCACAGGAGCACGGGAAGGCGGAGCCCACCGGACGCGCGGTGGCGTCGAATTGGCGATGGCAATCGGGGCAGGCGACGAGGAAACGCATGCGATCAGTCCCGCCTCACATCAAATCAGTCCTGCCGCAGGGCGACCAGGGGGTCCACGCGCGTGGCGCGCCGGGCCGGCAGGTAGTTGGCCACCAGAGCCACGGCGGCGAGGCCCAGCGGCACGGCCACGAAGGTGAGCGGGTCGGTGGCACTCAGGCCGTAGATCTGGCCGGCGAGGAAACGGCTGGCGAACCAGGCCAGGACGAGGCCGAGCGCCAGTCCGATCAGCACCTGCGTCATCCCCTGCCGCACCACCAGCCCGAGAACCTGTTCGCGCCGGGCCCCCAGGGCCATGCGAATACCGAGCTCGTGCGTCCGCTGAGTTACTGAATAGCTTACCACGCCATAGACCCCGACCAGGGCCAGCACCAGGGCGAGCCCGGCGAACAGGGCGAGCAGCACGGCCTTGAAACGGCTCTGCGCCAGCGAGGCCGACACCACGTCGCTCAGCGTTGCCACCTTGTCCAGCGGCAGATCCGGATCGAGCGCTCGCACCGCCTCCCGGATCGGCCCGGTCAGACCGCCCGGGTCCCCCGCGCCGCGCACCACCAGCGTGGCGCTGCTGATCGGGTCCTGGAACTGGGGCCAGTAGGCCTCCGACCCGGCCTCCTCGGCGAGGGCCTGGTGGCGGACGTCTCCGACCACCCCCACGACCGTATACCAGCGCGCCTTCGGGTCCTTGGTGTCGTCGAAGCTGATCCGCTTGCCTAGCGGGTCCTCCTTCGGCCAGACCTGGGCCGCCATGGTCTCGTTGACGAGGAGCACCGGCATCCCCGACTCGTTGTCCCGCTCGTCGAACATCCGCCCGCGGCGCAGGGGGATGCCGAGAGCCCGGAACGCGCCGGGGGTCGCCGCCCGCACGTTGGTGCTGGGCACCGCGCTGGGAGGGGGGTCCGGCCGGCCCGCGACGGAGAAGGCGAGGATCATGTTGCCGCCGCCGAGCGGCAGGGGGTAGAGGAAACCGGCGTCCTCGACGCCGGGGAGGGCGCGCACGCGTTCCAGCAGTCCGCGATAGAAGACGATCTGGCGCTGCGGCTCCGGGTACTTCGCCTGCGGGAGCTCCAGCTTGACCGTCAGCACCCCCTGGGGACGGAAGCCGGGGTCCACCGCCTGCAGCCGCGCGAAGCTCTGGATCATCAGTCCGGCCCCCACCAGCAGGACGAGCGTCAGCGCGACCTGGGCCAGCACCAGGGCATTGCGCACCAGCCGGCCGCGGACGCCCCCCGCCACCGCCCGCCCCCCCTGCTTGAGCGATTCGGAAAGATGGCTTCCCACTCCCGTGAGAGCGGGCACCAGCCCGAAGAGCAGCCCGGTCGCCAGCGACACGGCGAAGGTGAACAGCAGGACGCCGCCGTCGAGTCGCACCTCCCGCGACCGCGGAATGCCGTCCGGATTGAGCGCGATCAACGCCTGGATCCCCCAGTGCGCGAGCAGCAGGCCCAGCGCTCCCCCGGCCAGGAACAGGACCAGCGTCTCGGTGAGCATCTGGCGCAGCAGCCGCACCCGGTCGGCGCCGAGAGCGGCCCGCAGCGCGATCTCCCGCTCCCGGGCCGCCACCCGGGCCAGCAGGAGGTTCGCCACGTCCGCGCAGGCGATCAGCAGGACGAAGCTGACGAAGACGAGCAGAATCAGGAGAGCCGTCCGGATCTTTTCGACCTGGAGCTCCGCGAGGGGGATCAGCAGGGTGCTCCAGCCGGTGTTGGTGTCCGGATACTGCCGTTCGAGCCGTCCGGCGATCGCCGCCATCTCCGTCCCCGCCTGCCTCAGGCTCGTACCCGGCTTCAGGCGACCTACGACCAGGAGGTAATGGGCGCCGCGGCCCTCTTTCGCGGCGTCCACCGCCAGCGGCAGCCAGATCTCGCTCTTGGCCGGCAGCTCCACCCCGGGGGGCGCCACGCCGATCACCGTGCGGGCTTCGCCATCCAGCGTCACGGCGCGCCCGACGATGCCCGGATCGGCGCCGAAACGCCGCCGCCAGAGGCCCTCGGAAAGCACCACCACCCGTTCGCCACCCACCCGGTCCTCGCCGGCGTTGAACCCCCTGCCGAGGAGCGGCTCCATCTTCAGGGTGCGGAAGAAATCCGCCGACACCAGGGCTCCCTGGAGGGCCTCGGGGCGATCCCCCGCCGTCAGGTTGAAACGTCCCGGCCTGAGCGCCACGAGCCCCTGGAACGACCGGCTCTCGCGCCGCCAGTCCTCGAAGTCCGGCACCGAGACGCTGAAGCGCGGAAATCCGGCCTCGGGGTTCTTCGTCATCACGACGACCAACTGGTCCGGCCGCGGATAGGGCAGCGGCTTCAGCAGCACGCCGTTGACGACGCTGAAGATGGCGCTGTTGGCGCCGATCCCGAGCGCCAGGGCGAGCAGGGCGGCCAGGGTCGTTCCGGGGCTCTTGGCCAGAGTGCGCAACCCGAAACGGATGTCCTTCCAAAAACTGCTCAAGAGAAACCTCCGGGAGTCCGTACCACTCCCGGAATCCTATCGCGTTCGGGGGCTCAGGCGAGCAGCGCCTCCCCGGCCGGCTCGCGCAGGTTGTAGCGCGAGCTCATCACCCGCCCGTAGGCGCCGGCGTTGGCGATCAGGATCACGTCCCCCTCGGCGGTGGGCGGCAGGCGGCGGGAGCGGCCGAGGATGTCGCCGGTCTCGCAGATCGGGCCCACGACGTGGGCGATCCAGGTGGCCGGCTCGCCGAGCCGCGAGAGGTTCACCAGCGGATGGTAGGCGCCGTAGAGCGGCGGCCGGATCAGCGAGTTCATCCCGGTCTCCAGGCCGACGTAGGTCACCTCCCCCTTGCGCTTGATCTGCGTCACCCGCGCCAGCAGCACCCCGGCGGTGGCCACCAGGAAGCGCCCCGGCTCGAGCCAGAGCTCGAAGCGTGGGTTGGCCGCCTGGAAGCGCCGCAACTGCTCGCCCAGGGCGTCGAGATCGAGCGGGCTCTGCTCCGGCTGCTCCGGCACCCCCAGGCCGCCGCCGAGATCGAGCACCCGCACGCCGGGGAAGCGCTCGGCGGCCTCGGCCAGGAAGAGCGCCACCTCGCTCCAGGCCTCGGGAGCGCGGATACCGCTGCCGGAGTGGGCGTGGAGACCGACGACACGGGCGCCGCAGGCGTCGAGCAGCGCGCGGGCCTCCGCCATCTGCTCCGGCGCCAGGCCGAACTTGGACTGCGCCCCGGCGGTACGGACGTGGGCGTGATGCCCCCTCCCCCGCCCCGGATCGAGCCGCAGGAAGACCTCGCGGCCACGGAAGATCTCCGGCCACTCGCGCAGCGGATGGACGTTGTCCACGGTCACCCGCGCCCCCGACTCGAAGCCCCGCCGGTACTCCTCGCGCGGCGCGAAGTTGGGAGTGAAGAGGAGCCGCGCGGCGTCGAGCCCGGGGAAGAGGGCCAGCACATGGTCCAGCTCGGCGGCCGAGACGCACTCGAAGCCGATTCCGGCGTCATGGAGGACCCGCAGCACGCCGGGATGGCAATTCGCCTTGACCGAGTAGAAGACCCGGGCCACGGCGTCGAGCGCCCGCAGCGACTCCGCGGCGGAGCGCAGGGTCGCCGCGTCGTAGGCGTAGACCGGACCGCGCTCGGCCGCGAGATCCAGCAGCTCACTCCGGCGGGCGTGCCACCACGCGGAAGGATGGGCCGGGACCTCTTCCTCCGCTCCCCCGGAGAGCTCGCTCCAGGTCGGGCCGAACAGCGCGCTCTCCCCCTTCCGCGCGAACAGCAGCCCGTGGAGCTGGCGGATCAGCCGCTCGCTCTGCTCCTCGTCGACCACGAAGGTGAGGTTGAGATCGCTCGCCGACTGCGTCAGCAGGTGGACCTTGAGCTCCTCGAACGCCTCCATCACCGGCCCCAGCTCGTGGAGGATGGCGCGGATCCCCCGTCCGACCAGCGACAGCGAGGCCGCCTGCGCGATCACGCGCGGCTCGCAGAAGGGCGCGAGGCCGGCCAGCAGGCGGGAGAGCACCGTCTCGTCGAGCAGGTTGGCTTGCGGGTCGAGCGAGACCGTGACGTTGGTCTCCGAGGTCGAGACCGAATCGATCGACAGGCCGTGCCGGGCGAAGACGGTGAAGGCGCGGGCGAGGAAGCCGACCTCCTGCCACATGCCGACCGTATCCATGGAGACCAGCAGGATGCCGCCGCGCGAGGAGATCGCCTTGACCTGCGGCCCGCCCGCCGCGCCGACGGCGGAGATCACAGTGCCCGGCGCCTCCGGCCGGTCGGTCGACAGGACGTGCAGAGGGATGCCGTGCCGGCGCAGCGGCGGGATCGAGCGTGGATGAAGCACCTTGGCCCCCATGCTGGCGATCTCCTGCGCCTCGTCATAGTCGAGGGCGCGCAGCAGCCGGGCCGAGGGGAGGAGCGCCGGGTTGGCCGTGAACAGGCCGGGGACGTCGGTCCAAATCTCGCAGCGCGCGGCGCCCAGGCGGGCGGCGAAGTAGGCGGCGGAGGTGTCCGAGCCGCCGCGGCCGAGGAGCACCGTCTGCCCCTCGCGGTTGCGGGCGATGAACCCCTGCGTGATCACCGCCCGGGCCGGCGGCTCGCCGAGATGGGCGATCAGCGCCTCGTCGCGCTCGAAGTCGCAGGTCGCCGAGAGGTAGGCGCGGGCGCCGGCGGCCGGCGATTCCTCGCGGGCCACCAGCGAGGTCCGGGCGTCATGCCAGGCGGTAGGAATCCCCCGCGATTCCAGGAAAGCGGCGCCGAGGCGGGTGGACAGCAGCTCGCCGAAGGCCATCACCCGCGCCTTGAGGGCGGGCCCCGCCTCGCGCAGAAGGGAGGCGGCGAGAGCCACGCGGGAGAGCTCCTCGAAGTCGGACCGCAGGAGCTCTGCCGCGGCGAGCCCCAAGCCCACCCCCAGCTCCAGGTGGCGCTCCTCGATCGCCGCCAGCGACTCCTCGTGACCCCCTCCCGTGTCGGCGACGGCGGCGGCGAGGAGCGCTTCGAGCCGGTCGGAGACTCCCGAGAGGGCCGAGCAGACGACGAGAGGGCGCAGCCCCTCGCCGATCCGCCGGCGGACGAGATCGGCGATCGTCGCCCAGCGCTCCGGCGTCGAGACGCTGGTGCCGCCGAACTTGAGGACCACCCAGGAGGGAGCCACTACCCCTTCGCGGCCTGGATCGCCTCGGTCAACGCCGGCAGCACCTCGTGGAGATCGCCGACGATGCCGTAGTCGGCGATGGTGAAGATCGGCGCGCCGGGGTCCTTGTTGATCGCCACGATCACCGTCGAGCCCTTCATGCCGACCAGGTGCTGGATGGCGCCGGAGATGCCGGCCGCGATGTAGAGCTTGGGGGCGACCGTCTGCCCCGAGGAGCCGATCTGGCGGTCGCGCGGCAGCCAGCCGTTGTCGATCACCGGCCGGCTGGCGCCGATCTCGGCCCCGAGCGCCTTGGCGAGGTTCTCGACCGGGCCCATCTTGTCCGCCCCGCCGACGCCGCGGCCGACGGCGACGATGATCCCCGCCTTGGTGAGGTCGACGGTGTCGCCGCCCACCTCCTCGTAGCCGAGGATCTCGCGGTCCGGCTTGACGCCCGAAAGGTCGACGTCGAGCGGCTTGACCTCGGCCTCGCCCGCCTCGCCAAGACGAACGGCGCCGTCCACCTGGAAGGCGCCGGACTGCACCGAGACCAGCACCGTCCCCTCCCCCTTGACGCGCACCTTCGACTGCAGCTTGCCGGCCATCACCGGCCGGCTCCAGACCAGGCCGCCGTCCGCCGACTGGAAAGCGGTCACCTCCGGCAGCAGCCCGGCGCCGATCGTCTCCGCCAGGCGGGGCATGTAGTCGACCGTCTGGTAGGTGTGCGGGAAGACCACGAAGGCCGGCGCCGCGGCCTGGATCGCGGGTCCCAGCGCGCCAATATAGGAGCCGGGGGTGTAGACGCGCAGGGCGTCGTGATCCGCCACGTGGACGGCGGCGAGGTCGAATCTGGCCACCTCGGCCGCCGCGAGGCCGACGCCGGCGCCGAGCAGCACGGCCTCCGCCTTGCCGCCGAGCTCCGCCGCCAGCTTCTGCGCCGCGGCCACCGCCTCCCAGGAGATGCGGGGGAACTGCCCCTCGCGATGTTGCAGGACGACCCAGACACGATTCGCCATCAGAGCACCCTCGCTTCCTTCTGCAGTTTCTCGACCAGTTTCGTCGCCGCGGCCTTGGCGTCCCCCTCCAGCATCTGGGCCCCCTTGCCCGACTCCGGGAAGCTGACCGAGACGATCTCCAGCCGCGAGCCCGCCGCCCCCACACCAGCGGCGTCGAGCCCGAGGTCGGCCGGCGAGGCGGTGGCGATCTCCTTCTTCTTGGCGGCCATGATCCCCTTGAGCGAGGCGTAGCGCGGGTGGTTGATCCCGGCCTGGATCTCCAGCACGGCGGGCAGGCGGACGCGCGACACCTCGTTGACGCCGCTCTCCATCTCGCGGGTCACCTTGGCGCTCGTATTGCCGTCCTCGATCTCGACCCCCATCACCAGCCAGACGTGCGGCCAGCCGAGGCGGCCGGCGACCACCGAACCGGTGCCGCCGTAGCCGACGTCGTCCGACTGCGAGCCGGTGAGCACCAGGTCGAAGGCGTCGCGGGAGATGGCGGCCGCGAGCGCGCGGCCGGTCGCCAGGGCGTCGCCGCCGGCGAAGGCGGGATCCGAGAGGTGGACGGCGCGCGCCGCTCCCACCGCCAGGGCCTTGCGCAGGGACTCCTTGACCCGCTCGGGGCCGAGGCTGAAGACGACGACCTCGCCGCCGGTCTTCTCGGCGATGCGGAGCCCCTCCTCGAGCGCGTACTCGTCGCTCTCGTTGATCACGAACGGCAGGTCCTCCTCCTCCACCCACCGCCCGTCGCGGCTGACGCGCAGCCGCGCCTCGGTGTTGGGGACCTGCTTGATGCAAACAGCGATCTTCATTCGGCAATCTCCTTGAGTTCTAGGCCGGCCTGGCGCGCCCATTGAGCAGGCGGCGCAGCAGCGGCGGAGCCGGGTTGAAGGCCCACACGCGGTCGTCGAACCGGAGCGTGGGCACGACCCGCCGGCCGCCGCTGCGCTCGAGCACCATCGCCTCGGCGGCGTGGTCCTCATCGATGTCCACCTCGGCGAACGGGGCCTCGGCCTCCTCCAGCACCCGCTTGGCGCGCCGGCAGTCCGGGCACCAGGAGGAGCTGTAGATGACCACGCCGCCGGCGTGGATTCCCTCGCCGGTCGCGAGCTTGACCGTCTCGGCGGCCGAGAGGCGGACGCCGACGATGCGGATCTTGCCGTCCGGCTCGGTGAGGAGCACGGCCGGCAGGTCGTCGGGCGAGAGCCCCAGCCGGGCGAGGCGGCCGGCGGCCTCGGGATCGGCGGCCAGATCGACGCGGTCCCCGCACTCGGCGGGGGGCGCGGGCTGGCGGGTTGAATCGTAATAGACGTGACAGTCCAGATGGCTCATAGGTTTGGTCCCGGAACCCTCACCGCGGAGCCGTTGACGGCACCCGCGGCGGCGGTCGTGAGGAAGTGGATGACCGACGCGACGTCCTCGGTCTTCGCCCATTGGGAAGGATCGGCGTCAGGCATCGCCGTGCGGTTCGCGGGGGTGTCCATGGTGCCGGGGAGCACGGCGTTGGCCCGTCCTCCGAACGGCGCCATCTCGCGCGCCAGCGATTCGACCATGCGCAATACCCCGGCCTTGGTGGCGGCGTACCCGCCCACCCCGGCCTCTCCCAGGAGAGCCGCCGGAGCCGACACCGCGACCACCACGCCGCCGCCCACCCGCTCGAACCGGCGGGCGCATTCACGGAAGACGCGGAACGTGGTGTCGAGATTGAGCTTGAGCAGATAGGTCCAGTCGGCATCCGAGAGGTCGGCGAACCGCGACCAGCGGAAGCCGCCGACGAGGTGGACCACGGCCCGGGGCACCCCGGCGCCGCTCTCCTCCTCGTCGAACAGCCGTTCGACCTCAGGGGTGGACGAGAGGTCCGCGCGCCGCGCGGTCAGCACGTCCGCGGACCCCAGCGGCGTCAGCTCCGCCAGGGCGGCTTCGGTAGCCCCGACGGCGAGGACGCTGTCGCCCGCCGCCAGGAACCGCTCCACCACGCTCCGCCCGAGGGCGCCCGAAGCGCCGGTGATGAGAACTCGACCGCTCATGCTCTCTCCAGGGTTGGGTACGGCAAGGGCACGGCCCCCGCCCAGCCCTATGAGTGCAGGGAGGGGCCGCGAGCGAGACTATCATGGGT
>JBDSHF010000337.1:0-35370 GCA_039918595.1 Thermoanaerobaculia bacterium | reverse complement strand
AAAAGAAAAGGCCCCGCCGAAGCGGGGCCTCCCAACCAGTTTCCGGTGGTTACCGGTTACCGGGTGCGGATCACGGGGTGATGGTGAGGACGACCGTGGCCGCTCTCTGGTCGGTGACCTGACCCTGCGTGGTGATCCGGCTCGGGTCGATCCCGTGCCGCGTGACCAGGTAGTTCTTCACCGCCTGGGCGCGCTGCTCCGCGGACCGCTGGTTGCTCGCCTGGGAGCCGCTCGAGCCATCGGCGAAGCCGGTGACCTGCGCGGTCGAAGACGTGTTCTGCTTCATCCGCAGGCCGACCTCGTCGAGCTTGGCCTTGCAGATGTTGTCCAGCCGCGCGCTGCCCGACACGAACGAGCAGGTCGCTTCCATCCGCTCCGGCGGAGCGGGAGGCGGCGGCGGCGGCGGAGGCGGAGCCTCGGGAGCCGGCGCCATCTCCGGCATCGGCTCGGGAGCCGGCGGCGGCGGGGGGGGCGGCGGCGGAACCGGCGCTTCGCGACGGATCAGGCGGGGGAAGTAGGTCAGGCCGACCAGACCGCCCAGCGGGCAATGCTCGTCGATCGAGTTGAGCTGGTTGAGGTCGGTCCGCAGGGCGAAGTTGAACGCCCAGTTCTCGGCCTCGCCGAACCAGACGCGGCCGCCGGTGGTGAAGTCATACGAGTCTTCGTAGAAGTTGTCGTTGCCGCTGCCGAACTGGGCGCTGACCTCGTTGATCCAGTCGAAGCGGTCGGTCACCCGGCCGACGTAGCCGATGCCGGCGGTGAGGCCCTGCTGCTTGAACTCATTATTAATGAGGTTCCGGCAGAACGGCTGCGGGGTGCAGGTCAGGAAGTTGCCCCGAACCGGCAGTGTGCGCTTGCCGAGGTCCTGGTAACCGACGTTCAGAACCCACTTCGACAGCCGCCAGTCGAGGCCGACGCCGAAGCCGGTGTCCTTGGAGGCCACCGTGTCGTCGCCGGTCGAGGCTTCCACGAAGCCGTTGAGGGCCAGCGTGTTGCTGTCCCCCTGAGAGCCCAGCAGGCGCAGCTTCGTGCCGATGCGGATGTTGCCCTGGCCGTTGCCATCCTTGATCCGGACCAGGACGTCGTTCTCGTCATAGTTGATGTTCTCGTAGGGCGCCATCACGCTCAGCTCCCAGCGATCGGTGATGCCGTAACCGACGCTGGCGCTGAGCCGGTTCCAGTCGAGGCTCAACTGGCTCTTGTCGTTGAGGCTGAACCCCGAAGGGAGAGACACGAGACGATCCCAGTTGTTGTAATAAATGCCGAACGACCATCCCCCGCGGGGGAGTGTGTCGCCCGTGAACAGGGTGAACAACCCTGTCTCTCCCGTGACGCTGGCGGCGTTGGCTTGCTCCGCCGCAGACGCCCAGGTTGGCGCCAGGCTGGCTAACGCCAAGATCCCTAAGCATTTCAGTTTCATTCCGTTCTCCTCCGGCTGTAAGCCAAAACTTGCGAGGCTGCGACGCAGCCTGCGCGACTTTCTTGACTGCAGCGAAGCTACCCCAAGCGTCCCTCTTCTCGGCCAAGGCAACCCGCCAACGCAAGGCTCAGCGATACGACTTGACTGAGATCCGCGCCTCCAACCCCCCGTTTCCTTTCAAAGCCTGTGCCACAATCCCGGAAAGAAAGAACCGGTATTTCCGGAGCCGGAAAGATGACTCGAAGCCGAGGCCGGCATCGGGGTAATACGAGCCGAAATCCGTATAGATGTTGTGTTTAAGCCCAATCGTGCCGAATCCCGTATAGACGATCCAGTACCAGTTATCCCAGGTCAGGCGCAAAACCTGGTGCTTGGCGTCCAGAAACCATGGAAAGAAATACTCCCATGTGGTGAAAAGCTCATCCGTCCCCCGGGTGCGGTCCCGTACCCCTTTCAGGTTCTCGCGGCCGTCGATCTTGAACGCCTCGGACCGTGGGACCGCGAGGAAGTCGATGCCTTGGGGGTTCGGGGGGAGCGACTTCGGGTCGGCGTCGGCGACGTAGGGGAAGGTGCCCCCGCGCAGCCGGCCGACCAGGAAGGTCCGCGCGCTGACGTCGAACCGCTTCAGGGCCTCGAACTCGAACTTGAGGTAGTCGAAGTCCCCGGGTCCGTAGGGGAGGCCGTAGGTAAGGGCGGCGGTCAGCGTCGCGTCGCCGGGGCCGAACTCGCGGAAGGCCGAGAACAGCCGCTCGGTGCGCGCCCGGGTCTCACCCGCGATGGCGCTCGACCGCCCCTCGTCGGGCGTGCCCAACTGATAGCCCAGCCGGACGAAGGTATTGACCTGATCCCGCCGGACCAGGAAGTTGCTGCCGCGCGCCCCCTTGTTGCTGCTGATCCCGTCGAGCTCGGCCAGGAAGAAGGTCCGGCTGTTGTAGCTGTGCGGCCACTCCATCAGCAGCAGGGTGCCGCGCACCCGGTCGAAGTCCTGGGACACGTCCTGATCGATGCGGTCGAACGAGATGGAGTCGAAGACGGTGAGCTGGGTCGTCCGCCGGTAGCCGTAATAGCGGTAGCGCAGGAAGGCGCTGATGTCGCCGTTGACGAAGTTGTACTTGACCTGCCCCTCGAAGAACGTCCGGTTGATCAGGCGGTTGACCCGCAGGTCGAGGTCCCCTTCCGGGAAGTAGATGTCGAGCCGGGGGAGGAACTGGTCGCTGCGCCGGGCGGGGTTCTCCACCCCCTCGATGCCGCCGCCGCCGGACGGTTCGGGCACGACGGGGGGCTCGGGCACCGCCGCCGCCGCCGCCGGCTCCGGCGGCGTGACGGACGGCTCCGTTTGCTGGGCACCCGCCGGAATCGCGGCGAGCAGACACACCACGAGCAGAGGGAACACGGGGAAACTACGGGATGTCATAGCCGCATTCTAGCCCGGCCCCGCCTCAAACCGCTCCTCAGCGGTTGAGAATCTGGGCGACCCGATCGAGGAAGACCTTGCTCTGGTTGGGACCGAGGGCGGCGGAGACCATCTTTTCCTCGGCGCGGACGAGGTCGAGCACGGCCTCGACGGCGCGCCCGGAGTCCATCTCGGCCTTGCTCATGCGGAAGGGAACCTCGAGGTCCCCCTGCCGCGGGTGGCCGTTGAGCAGGCCGCGGGCCTGGTTGTGGACGGTCTCGGCCACGGCGGCGAGCTCCTCGGGGGGCATCGTGCGCAGGCGGTCGGTGCGCAGGCGGCTGAGGTCCTCGTTGAGGGCGACCAGCCCGGAGGTGATCAGGCCGTAGAGGAGCTTGCAGGTCTCGAAGGGGCTCATGTCGAGGCCGATCGCGACCTCCTCGATGGTGCGGCGCTCGTCGATCTTGCAGATCAGCGACCACTCCTGGGGGGTCAGCGAGACCGAGGTGGTGGTGGCGCGCTGGGTGAAGACGGGGACCAGCCGGGTCGAGGGGATGCGCTTGGAGAGGATCTGCCACTCGTCGATCCGGCGCGCCGCCTCCATCAGGAGGTTGGTGTTGGACTTGTGAATGGTGGTGAGCTCGGTCTCCATGCCGGGGGTGAAGACGAAGTCCCCCTCCGGCCAGATGGCCAGCTCGTACATCGCCTCCTCCCCCTGGAGGTCGCCGACGAAGGCGTGGACGATCTGGCCGCCGCGCAGGTAGATCTCGCCGGACGAATCGCCGTTTCGACGCAGGGAGAACACGCCGGTTTTCCCTGAGACGGAAACCAGTTGGATGATGTCGGGTAGGGGGAGCTCTTTGAGCGAGCCTTGGAAGGCCATGGCTTACGGCTTCATAGATTCACGGTCCCAGTGGATCGACTGCAACGGATACGGGCTTCATGGTAGCACAGCCCAAAAAACGGAAGCAAGGGCTCGTTCGTCACGGCAAGCCTTGAGTTCACAAGAGCTTAGCGCTCGGCGAGGCGGTCGAGCCTGAGCCGCTGGGCGCAGCAGATGGCGAGGGCGAGGGCATCCGTCGCGTCGCTCGCCCAGCCTTCTCCCCGCGCGGCGAGCAGCAGGCGGACCATGCGGGCGACCTGCTCCTTGTCGGCGCGGCCGTTGCCGGTGACCGCCGACTTGACCTCGGCGGGGCTGTACTCGCGGATCTCGAGGCCGCGGCCGGCGAGCACGGCGAGCAGGGCGCCGCGGGCCTGGGCGAGCACGATCAGCGAGTGCGCGTTCATGCCGTGGAACGGGGTCTCGAGGACGGCGAGGTCCGGCCGGCGGCGGTCGACCAGCTCGCCGAGGCAGCCGGCGAGATGGGCCAGCCGCCGGGGGAGGTCGAGGGTGCGCGGGCAGGAGAAGCGGCCGGCGTCGAGGGCGTTGAGCGCGGAGCCGTTCTTCTCCACCAAGCCGTAGCCGGTGTGGAGGCTGCCCGGATCGATGCCGAGGATCAGCACCTAGCGGGACTGCTCTTCGAGGACCTTGTCGTCGACGTTGAGATTGGCCCAGACCTTCTGGGCGTCGTCCAGGTCCTCGAGGGCCTCGACCAGGCGCAGCACCTGGCTCACCTTGTCGCGCGGCACGTCGAGGGTGGTCTGGGGGATCATGGCGAGCTCGCCGGCGGCCAGCGGGATGCCCCGGCGCTCGAGCTCCTCCTGGACGGCGACGAAGTTCTCCATCGAGGTGTAGATCTCGCAGACGTCCTCCTCGATGGCGACGTCTTCGGCGCCCAGCTCGAGGGCGAGGTCCATGAGCTTCTCATCGTCCATGGCGCCGCGGTCGATGGCGAAGTAGCCGCGGCGGTTGAACATCCAGGCGACGCAGCCCGACTCCCCGAGGTTGCCGCCGTTGCGGGCGAAGGCGTGCCGGATCTCGGCGGTGGTGCGGTTGCGGTTGTCGGTCGCCGCCTCGACCAGGACGGCGACGCCGCCGGGGCCGTACCCCTCGTAGGTGATCTCTTCATAGACCACCGACTCGAGCTCGCCGGTCCCCTTCTTGATGGCGCGGTCGATGTTGTCCCCCGGGACGCTGCTGGACCGCGCCTCGAGCAGGGCGGTGCGCAGGCGCGCGTTCCCCTTCGGATCGCCGCCACCCATGCGGGCGGCGACGGTGATCTCCTTGAGGATCTTGCTGAACATCTTTCCCCGGCGGGCGTCGGTCGCCGCCTTCTTGTGCTTGATCGTGCTCCACTTGCTATGACCTGACATGCGGGCTCCTGACGAAAGAATCGCGGAAGGAGGCCGATTTTACAGGATTCCCGGACGTGTGGTTAAATCGCTCAAAAATCAGGGCCTTTTGATTGACTGGGGCGGGCGAGGATGTTAGAAAGGCTTGCTGTCTTCCTTCTGGAGAATCTGGTATGCCGTCCATCCTGGTCGTCGAGCAAGAACCGCACTCTGTGGAACGGATCAGCGCGGCCCTGAGCGCGGAGGGGTGGCGGGTGCGAGTGGTGCCGACGGTCGAGCAGGCCCTGCAGGCGGCCGCCGGGGAGCGGCCCGACCTGATCGTGGCCGGCACCGACGCGCCCGGGTTCGACGTGCTGACCTTCTCCTTCTCCCGCCGCGCCGGCGGCCCCGGCGTGCTGGCGCTCGAGGCCGGCGGCGGCAGTGCGGCTGGCGCGGCGGTCGCTGATGGAGCGGACAGCCGGCTCGCCAAGCCCTTCACCGACCAGCAGATCGTCCTGGCCGCCCGCAAGGCCCTGCTCGCTCACCAGCAGCCCGCCGCCGCGCCGCCGCCGCCGGACCAGAAGCTCACCTCGCACGACATTTTCGGCGACGTGCTGGCCGAGGTGGAGGGGGACGCGCCGCCGCGCCCGGTCATCGCGCCGCCGCGGGCCGTGCCGCCGCCGCCACTTCCAGCCGCCACGCCCCCCCGGCCGGCCTCCACCGGGGAGGATGTCCAGAGCCGCCTCGAAAAGACTCTCTCCGGCATGCTGGGGCCCGAGCCCAGGCCACGGCCGGCCGCGGTGACCCCGAGCCCGAGCGCGGCCCCGAGCGCCCCGGCCGGCGCGCCGCCGCCTCGGCCGTCGTCCTCCGAAAACGTGGACGCCCTGCTCAGCAGGACGCTGTCCAACCTGGATCTGGGGAAGACCAGGACCGGCCCGCGCCCCATCGCCGTCCCCCCGGCGGCGCCGGCCTCTCCTCCCGCGGCGGCCGCCTCGCCGTCCGCCGCTTCTCCGGCAATCCCGGAAGGGACGGGCGTGCGCAAGGGGCGGGCGGTGGGGGATTTCGATTTCGCCGAGCTCGAGGAGCTGGCCCGCCCCACCCGGCCCGGCGGCACCGCCCCGGGGACGGCGCCCGCGCGACCCGCCGCCGCTCCGGCGCCCCGGGTCCAGCCGGCGGCAGCCGCGCCCCGGGTGCCCGAGCCGCTCCCGTTCTCCGCCCCCCAGCCGGCGGCAACGCCGGCGCCGGCTCCCGTCGCCTTCACGCCGCCGGCGCCGATGCCGGCACCGTTGCCGGCGCCCATCGGCGCCTCGGTGGCCCTGGACCCCGCCGTCACCCAGCGCATCCCGGTCTTCGCCGACGAGGGGAGCGACCAGCCGGGCGAGCGCTTCGGCCAGTACACGCTGCTCGACCGCATCGCGGTCGGCGGCATGGCCGAGGTCTGGAAGGCCCGGATGCGCGGCGTCGAGGGGTTCCAGAAGACGGTCGCGATCAAGCGCATCCTCCCCCACATGACCGACAACGCCGAGTTCGTGGGGATGTTCATCGACGAGGCGAAGCTGGCGGCGCAGCTCACCCATCCGAACATCGTCCACATCTACGACCTCGGCAAGATGGGCCGCGACTACTACATCGCCATGGAGTACGTCGACGGCAAGGACCTGCGGTCGCTGCTCAACGCCGGCCGCCGCAAGGGGATGCCGCTGCCGCTCGGGCTCTCCCTGCTGATCGCGGCGCGGGTGGCGAGCGCCCTCGACTATGCCCACCGCAAGCGGGACTTCGAGGACCAGGAGCTCGGTCTGGTCCACCGCGACGTCTCGCCGCAGAACGTCCTGCTCACCGGCGACGGCGACGTCAAGCTCTGCGACTTCGGCATCGCCAAGGCGGTCTCGAAGGCGAGCCAGACGCAGATGGGCGCGCTGAAGGGGAAGCTGCAGTACATGTCGCCCGAGCAGGCCTGGGGGCGCGCGGTGGACTCCCGCTCCGATCTCTTCTCCCTCGGCGCGGTGCTGTTCGAGATGGTCACCGGCGAGCGCCTGTTCACCGGCGACAGCGAGATCTCCGTGCTGGAGTCGGTGCGCCAGGGGCATACCCGGCGCCCCAGCCAGGTGGACCCCACGGTCCCCCGCGAGGTGGACGAGATCGTGGCGCGCGCGCTGGGGATCGATCCCAAGGACCGGTTCCAGAGCGCCGGCGAGATGAAGCAGCGGCTGGAGGCGGCCCTCTCGGCGCTCGCCCCGGCGACCAGCCCGACCGACCTCGGCCTCTATATAAGGCGGGTGATGGAGCCCGACACCGTGGAGCGGGCCGAGCCTCTCGCGCCGCCGCCGGTGCCTTCCCCCTGGCCGGCCGAGCCGCCCGCCGCGCCCCCCTTCGCCGCGGTGCCGCCGCCTGATTCCTACGCTCCGGATCCCGAGGTGCCGACCGAGGCGTTCCAGGCGGTGACTCCTGTCGGCCAGGTCGAGGTCGGGGAGGAGGGCGGGCGCAAGAGCCGTACGCTGCTCTACGCCGCCATCGCGGCCCTGATCGTGATCGCGATCCTGACCTTCTTCTTCCTGAACTCCCGCAAGAGCGCGGCGCCGCCCACCGGCGCGGCCGCTCCCGCGGTGCCGGCGCCCATACCTGCCGCGAATTCGGCCGCGAACCCGGTCACCGGCCAGGTCCCGTCGGCGCTCCCTGCCGGGCAGAACGCCCCGGCCGCGAATCCCGTCGACCTCAAAGCGATCATGGACCAGCAGCTCGCCGCCAAGGAGGCCGAGCTGCGGCGCAAGCGCGACCAGCAGCTCAAGGAGCTCGAGAAACAGGTGGCCGCCGCCAAGGCCGCGGGACAGCCGCCGCCCGCGACCGTGCCGGCGCCCGCCGCCGCGGCTCCGGAGCCGTCGCCTCCCCAGCCCGGCCCGGTCGAAACGGCGCCGCCGCCCGCCCCGGCGCCCGAGCCGGTGGCGCAGAAGGAGCCGGAGCCCCCTCCCAAGGCCCAGGAGAAAAAACCCGAGCCCGAAGCGCCCCGCACCCGGGCCGGCGAGCTGGTGGAAGCCGGCCCCGGAGTCTCCCCGCCTCAACTTGTCAGCTTTCCGAAACCAGAGTATCCTCCGATGGCCCGAACCCTGCGGGTCGAGGGAACCGTGGTGGTTACGGTTCTGGTGGACGAGAACGGCCAGGTTCAGGACGTGAGGATGGCGGAGCCGATCAGGCAGAAGGTCGGCCTGAACGAGGCCGCCGTCGCCGCGGCTCGTTCCGTACGTTACAAGCCCGCGAAGAAGGACGGAGTCCCGGTCAAGATGTGGACCCGCCTGAGAATTCCTTTCAAGCTATGATCCAGTCGACGATCATGTCATCAAGCCGGCCGGACGGCCTCGCCATTCGGAGGAAGAGGAGACGATGAGCCTCAGCGACCAGCAGAGAAAGTTCTACGAGAATACGCTCGCCGTGACCCGGCAGGAGATGGAAGAGCTCGATCGCCTGATCGAGGAGGAGCTGGCGAAGGTCAAGGACCGGCTCGCCGAGCTGCAGAACGCCAAGAAGGCCTCCCGCCAGATGTATGACGCGGCCTGCATGCGGCTCAACATCCAGAACGACCTCGAAGCCGAAGAGGGTCAGTCCGCCGACGCCTGACCGCCGGCGGAGGCTGTGGCGCCGGTCCCGCTCGGGACCGGTTTCCATTTCAGGAGCACGACAGGCCCTCTCGCCGCCAGCGGCGGCCGGGCTTAGTCGCCGCGCCGCCTCACCCGATCTCTCATCATGGCCTGGTTCCGCAAGACCAAAAAGCCCAAGCCGATCCGCATGGATCGGCCGCGCAGCAACGTGCCCGAAGGGCTGTGGGTCAAGTGCGAGGGGTGCAAGGAGATCGTCTACTCCCGCGACCTCGACCGCAACCTGAAGGTCTGCCCCAAGTGCGGCTACCACTTCCGGATCGACGCCCGCGCCCGCATCGCCCTGCTCCTCGACGAGCCCCAGCCGCGGGAGCTGTTCACCAGCATCTCGCCGGTGGACCCGCTCAACTTCCGTGACACCAAGCGCTACCGCGACCGCCTGAAGGCCTATCAGCAGGCGGTGGGCGAGCGCGACGCGGTGATGGTGGTCCAGGGCGCGGTCGAGGAGATCCCGGTGGTGATGGCGGTGATGGAGTACCGCTTCATGGGCGGCTCCATGGGCTCGGTCGTCGGCGAGAAGATTACCCGCGCCGCCGAGCGGGCCTGCGAGCGCAAGTGGCCGCTGATCGTCGTCTCCTCCTCGGGGGGCGCCCGCATGCAGGAAGGGGTGCTCTCGCTGATGCAGATGGCCAAGATCTCGGCCGCCCTCGCCCGGCTGCGCACCGCCCGTCTCCCCTACTTCTCCGTGCTGACCGATCCGACGACCGGGGGCGTGACCGCCTCCTTCGCCATGCTGGGCGATCTCAACATCGCCGAGCCGGGCGCCCTGATCGGCTTCGCCGGTCCGCGCGTGATCGAGCAGACGATCCGCCAGAGCCTGCCCGAAGGGTTCCAGCGCAGCGAGTTCCTCCTCGAGCACGGCTTCCTCGACCTGGTGGTGCAGCGCTCGGAGCTCAAGGAGACGATCGCGCGGTGCCTGCGGCACCTGACGTAGACCCGCTGTCCATCCTCTCGCGTCTCGAGGCCCTCGGCATCAAGCTCGGCCTCGAGCGCGCGCGCGCCGTGTTGACGGCGATGGGCGAGCCGCAGCGCCGCTTCCCCGCCGTCCTCGTGGCCGGCACCAACGGCAAGGGGTCGACCTCGGCTTTCCTGGCCGCCATCGCCCAGGCCGCCGGCTACCGCACCGGGCTCTACACCTCCCCACATCTCGAATTCGTCGAGGAGCGGCTGCGCATCGACGGCCGGACGATCGAGCCCGGCCGCTTCGGGAAGCTGCTCCAGGACCTGGTCGACCTCGCCGAGCGCGAGACCGGCGTCCCCCCCACCTACTTCGAGGCGGTGACCCTCGCCGCCTTTCAGTGGTTCGCCGAGGAGAGGGTGGACCTCGCCGTGGTCGAGGTCGGCCTCGGCGGCCGTCTCGACGCCACCAACCTCTGCGACCCCATCCTCTCCCTGATCACCCCGATCGGCCTCGATCATCAGGAGTACCTGGGGGACACCCTCGCCGCGATCGCCCGCGAGAAGGCGGGCATTCTCCGTCCGGAGAAGCCGGCGCTGGTCTGGATCGAGGAGCCCGAGGCGGCGGAGTCTGTGCGGGAGGCCGCCGCCGAGATCGGCGCCAATCTCCGCTCCGCCTCGCAAGAAGTCCGGATCGAGGCGATCGAGCCGGACGGGTGGAAAGGCCAGCGGATTCGGCTCGCCACGCCGGTCCGCTCCTACGATCTGGAGATCGCCCTGCTCGGCGCGCATCAGGCGATCAACCTTGGTTTGGCCGTGCGGGCGGCGGAGGCCCTCGCGGATCTTGGATTTGACCTCATCGGTCCAGGCGCGATCCAGCAGGGCGCCGCGGCCTGCCGCTGGCCGGGCCGGCTGGAGGCGATCGAGCTCCCCGGCGGCCGGCGCCTCCTCCTCGACGCCGCCCACAACCTCGCTGGCGCAACGGTGCTCGCGGAGTTTCTCGACGGGATCGGGGAGCCGGTGGACCTCCTCTTCGGCGTCCTGGCCGACAAGGACTTCGCCGGCATGCTCGGCCTCTTAGCCCCCCGCGCCCGCCGGATCGTCCTCACCATCCCCGCGAGCCCGCGCGCCAAGGACCCGGCGGAGCTGGCGGCGCTGCTCGCCGGTCACCCGGGAGAGGTGATCGTGGAGCCGGACCGCGAGCGCGCGCTGGACGGGGCGCTGGGGCTGGGCGGGGAGGTGCTGGTGGCGTGCGGGTCGATTTTTTTGATCGGGGAGGTGCGGCGGGCGGTGCGGGAGCGGTGGATTTGCGGGCCTGACCCATAGCGTCTTTAGTGGTTGGTGCGGTCTGCCCTTCGAATCCTCACCCTCGGTCCCTCTCCCGGGGGGAGAGGGAGGGCCCGCTGATGAGACGATAACCTTAAGCGAAGGGCCCTCCCTCTCCACGGAGTGGAGAGGGATCGAGGGTGAGGATTCGGAGGGCAGACCGCACCAACCACCAAGGGCCTTCTGGACGCTCCCCCTACATCAACGGGTCATACAGCGGGAACCGCTCGCACAGATCCCGGATCTTCCCCTTCACGCCCGCGTTGACCTCGGCGTCCTCGGGGGCGCGCAGGACCTCGGCGATGAAGTCGCCGACGAGCTCCATCTCGGGCTCCTTCATGCCGCGGGTGGTGAGGGCCGGGGTGCCGATGCGGATGCCCGAGGCGACCAGCGGCGGATTGGGGTCGTAGGGAATGGTGTTCTTGTTGACCGTGATGTGGGCGGCGTCGAGCGCCTTCTCGGCGACCTTGCCGGTCAGCCCGGCCTTGGTGACGTCGAGCAGGAAGACGTGGTTGTCCGTGCCGCCCGAGACGATGCGGAAGCCGAGGCCGGCGAGCCGTGCCGCCAGCGCCTTGGCGTTGACGACGATCTGCTGCTGGTAGCCGCGGAAGTCCTCCGACAGCGCCTCGCGGAACGCCACCGCCTTGGCCGCGATGACGTGCATCAGCGGCCCCCCCTGGATGCCGGGGAAGACCGCGCGGTCGAGATCCTTGGCGAACTCTTCCTTGCACATCACCATGCCGGCCCGCGGACCGCGCAAGGTCTTGTGGGTCGTCGTGGTGACGAAGTGGCAATGGGGGACCGGGGACGGGTGGAGCCCCGCCGCCACCAGCCCCGCGATGTGGGCGATATCCGCCATCAACAGGGAGCCCGACTGGTCGGCGATGGCGCGGAAGCGCTCGAAGTCGATGACCCGGCTGTAGGCCGAGGCCCCGCAGACGATCAGCTTCGGCCGCTCGGCCAGGGCCAGGCGCTCGGCCGCGTCGTAGTCGATCCGCTCGGTCTCGCGGTCGACGCCGTAGGCCACCACCTGGAAGTCGCGCCCCGAGTAGGAGAGGCGATGCCCGTGGGTGAGATGGCCGCCGCTCGACAGGTCCATGCCCATCAGCTTGTCGCCGGGCTTGAGGAAGCCGAAGTAGACCGCCATGTTGGCCGACGTGCCGCTGTGCGGCTGCACGTTGACGTGCTCGGCGCCGAACAGCTCCTTGGCCCGCTCGATGGCGAGCCGCTCGGCGACGTCCACGAACTCGCAGCCGCCGTAGTAGCGCCGGCCGGGGTACCCCTCGGCGTACTTGTTGGTCATCACGCTGCCGGTGGCTTCCAGCACAGCGCGGCTGACGAAGTTCTCGGAGGCGATCAGCTCCAGCCCGAAGTTCTGGCGGCCGCGCTCGTCGGCGATCGCTTGGTGGATCTCGGGATCGACGGCCTTCAGGGAACGAAAATCGGCCATCGGCAGCTCAGGCTCCCTGGGGCTCTTCCGGTCCACCTTCTCCGGAGCCTTCGGGCTCGGCCGGAGGCGGGGGCGGGGGGGCGGGGGCCTTCTTGGCCGGGGCTTTCTTCGCCGCGGGCTTCTTCTTCGGCGCCTCGGCCGGGGGCTCGGCCACCGCGGCGTTCGCGGGAGAAGCGGGGGCTTCGGCCGGAGCCGCTGGCGGCTTCTTGAGGGCGCGCTTCGAACCGCTCGCCCGCTCGGCGGCCCGGTGCGCATCCTCCACGGGCCGTTCCTTCAACCGCTTCGACCGGCGATGGCGCCGGCGCTTCAGTGCACGATCTCGCTCTCTCATGGCCTCTCCTTGGGACCGGACCTGGCCCGGTCTCACACCTCGATGACCTTCGTCGTTCGCCGCTTTCGGACGGTGCCAGCTTGCCGCACGCGCCGCCCGGATGTCAACAAAAACAGGGACTTCGCCCCTATAGGGGGATATTGCCGTGCTTCTTGGCCGGCATGCTCGCCCGCTTCGACCCGAGCTGCCGCAGGGCGCGCACGATCTCCGGCCGCGTCCGGCGCGGCTCGATGATCGAGTCCACGAACCCGCGCTCGGCGGCGATGTAGGGGTTCGAGAATTTGGCCCGGTACTCGGCCACCTTCTCCGCCCGCACCCGCGGCGCGTCCTCTCCCGCCTCTTCCAGCTCGCGCCGGTAGAGGACGTTCACCGCCCCTTCCGGCCCCATCACCGCGATCTCCGCCGTGGGGTAGGCGAAGTTTACGTCGGTTCGCAGATGCTTGCTCGACATCACGCAGTAGGCGCCGCCATAGGCCTTGCGGGTGATGACGGTGATCTTCGGCACCGTCGCCTCGGCATAGGCATAGAGGAGCTTCGCCCCGTGCTTGATGATGCCGCCGTACTCCTGGGTGGTGCCGGGCAGGAAGCCCGGGACATCCTCGAAGGTGACGAGCGGGATGTTGAACGCGTCGCAGAAGCGGACGAAGCGCGCCCCCTTGAGGGAGGCGTCGATGTCCAGCACCCCCGCCAGATAGGCCGGCTGGTTGGCCACGATCCCGACGCTGCGGTTGCCGATGCGGGCGAAGCCGACGACGATGTTGGCCGCGTACTGGGCGTGGACCTCGAAGAACCGGCCGTCGTCGACGACCTCGGCGATCAGCCGCTTGATGTCGTACGGCTTGTTGGGGTCCTCGGGCACCAGGGTGTCCAGCGCCTCGGACTCGCGGTTGGGATCGTCGTCGCTGGTCCCCGCGGGCGGATCGTCGAGGTTGTTGCTGGGCAGGTAGGAGAGCAGCTCGCGGATGGCGACCAGGCAGGCGGCGTCGCTGGGCACCGTGAAGTGCGAGACGCCGCTCTTCGCCGCGTGCGTCGAGGCGCCCCCCAGCTCCTCCATGGTGACCTCCTCGTGGGTCACCGTCCGGATGACCTCCGGCCCGGTCACGAACATGTAGCTGGTCCCCTCGACCATGAAGATGAAGTCGGTGATCGCCGGCGAGTAGACCGCGCCCCCCGCGCAGGGGCCGAGGATGGCGCTGATCTGCGGCACCACGCCCGAGGAAAGGGTATTGCGCAGGAAGATGTCGGCGTAGCCGCCGAGCGAGGCGACCCCCTCCTGGATGCGGGCGCCGCCGGAGTCGTTGAGGCCGATGACGGGGGCGCCGTTCTCGACCGCGAGGTCCATCACCTTGCAGATCTTCGCCGCGTTGGTCTCCGAGAGCGAGCCGCCGAAGACGGTGAAGTCCTGGGCGAAGAGGTAGACCAGCCGGCCGTCCACCGTGCCGTAGCCGCAGACCACGCCGTCGCCGGGGATGGTGACCTTCTCCATGCCGAAGTCGCGGCAGCGGTGGGTGACCAGCGCGTCGATCTCGACGAAGGAGCCGGCGTCGAGCAGCAGCTCGATCCGTTCGCGGGCGGTGAGCTTGCCCGCCGCGTGCTGTTTCTCGATGCGCGCCTTGCCGCCCCCGAGCTCGGCGGCGGCGCGGCGGCGCTTCAATTCTTCGATTCGTTCGGACAGAACTTGAGCCATGGCGGACGGGATCTTATCTCAAGGGATAGAATCCGCGTCGCATGCCGTTTTCCAAGCTGGACACCGCCGCCGTCGCCCGCACCCTCTCCCAGATCGCAGAGCAGCCCACCGACGTGGTGGACGCCTTTTTCGAGCGCCGGGAGGAGGTGGAGCTCGCCCCCGAGGGGGAGGCCGGGGCCTTGCGGGTCTGGCGCGAGGAGGGGTTCGCCGTGCGCCTGGTCCGCGAGGGGCTCACCTGGATGGCGTCGCGGGACGCCATCGAGGCCCACCCGTTCGCCGAGGCGCTGCGCCAGGTGGCGCGGGCGATCTCCGCCGCCAGCTATCCGGAGCCGACCCTGGAGGTGGCGCCCCCCGAGCCGGTCGTGGCGCCCGAGCTGCTCGACTTCCCCGCCGCCCTCTCGCGGGCCGTGCGGGCGCACCACGTGGGTTTCCCGTTGCGGGTGGCCGTCCGCCGGCACCGGCGGTGGATCCAGGTGGTGGGGCCGCGCCTGGTGCCCGGGCCCGAGAGCGAAGCCTTCTACAGTTGCGCGGTCGAGTCCTCCTGGGGGCGCTACGGCGCCCTCCTGCCCCGGCTGTCCACCGGCGCCGGCGGGGCGGTCGAGGAGGTGGCGATGGCCGTGGTGGCGCTGTTCCGCGCCCGTCAGGCGCCACCCCCCCTCCCCTTTCGGGGTCCCGCCGTGCTGGCGCCTCCGGCCGTGGCCGTGCTGCTGCACGAAGCGGTGGCTCATGCCCTGGAGGCCGACACCCTGTTCCAGGGGGGGAACCCCGAGTCGGCGGTGGGCGTCGCCATGGCCGCCGCCTGCCTCGACGTGCTGGACGATCCGGCGGCGGCGCCGGAAGCGGTCCGCCGGGTCACCGACGACGAGGGGGCGGCCGTCGTCCGCCGCTGGCTGCTGCGCGGCGGAGTGGTCGAGCAGCCGCTGGCCGACGCCCTCTGGGCTCGCACCTCGCCGGTGCTGCTCCCCGGAGCGGGCCGGCGGGGGACCCGCCACCTGCCGCCGGGGCCGCGCTCGACCCACCTCGAGATCCTGCCCGGCGGGGCGTCCGAATCCGACCTGCTCGCCGGCTCCCAGGAGGGGCTCTACCTGCCGGAGGCGAGCCGCGGCGCGCTCGATCCGCTGTCGGGGGAGTTCGCGCTCTATCTCCCCTATGCCCGGCGCTTCCGGCGCGGCGCGCTCGCCGAGACGGTGGGCCCCTGCGTGCTGCGCGGCCGGGTGGCGGACCTGCTGACCCGGGTGGTGGCGGTGGGCGCCGAGGCGAGGCCGGCCGGCGCCGGCTGGTGCGCCAAGGGGGGGCAGAAGCTGCCGGTCTGGGCGACCGCCCCGGCGCTGCGCCTGGAAGACGTGGAGGTGACGCCGTGAGCCAGGCCTCCCATCTCGACGAGATCCTGCGCGCGCTCCTCAAGCGCCACCTGACGGACGCCGAGGTCTACGTCAAGCGGGGGCGCTCCCGCCGCCTGGAACGGACCCCGGTCACCGAGACCTCCTCCACCAGCCAGGAGCGGGCCTGGGCGGTGCGCGCCGGCAACCGCCGCGCCTCCTTCTTCGCCGCCGCGACCGGCGACCCCTCGCCCGCCGGTCCGTGGCCCGAGCCGGTGACCGGTCACGCCCTGGAGCTGCCGGAGCCGGAGCCGGTGCCGGCCTGGACCCTGCCCTCGGACTTCGACACCCCGCTGACCGGCGAGCGCGAGGGTCTGAAGCTGCTCGAGAGCCTCGGCCGCGAGCTCGAGGCCGAGCTCCCCAAGGCGCGCCTGCTGCGGGCCGTGCTGGAGGACGGCTCGAGCGAGGCCGAGCTGGCCAACAGCCGCGGCCTGCGGGCGCTCACCCGCAGCCGCATCTCGACGCTCTATCTCGAAGCCGCCGGCCCGGGCAACCCGGCGGTCACCGCCTCGCTCTACGTGGCGGCCCGCGAGCCGCGGCGCTTCCTCCCCACGGCCCTGGCCCGCCGGCTGGCCGACCGCCTGGCGGTCTCCGCGGCCGGGGCGCCGCCGGCGCGGGACTCGGGGGATGTGCTGCTCGCTCCGGGGGTCGCGGCGCGCATGGTCGCGGGCCTCCTGCCGCTCCTGGTGGGACCGGGGCCGGGCTCGCGGGTGATCGGCGCCCGCGGCCGCTTCGCCAGCGACCGCGTGACCCTGATCGACAACGGCCGCCTGGCCGGCGGCGCCTTCGAGGCGCCGGTGGACGGCGAGGGGGTGCCGACGCGCGAGGTGGTGCTGGTCGAGGACGGGGTCTTCCGCCAGCCGCTGCTCGCCTGGTGGCAGGAGGGGGCCGCCCACGGCGAGACCTCGGGCTGCGTGCGCCGCTCCGGCTGGCGCGATCTCCCCATGCCCGGCCCCACCCATCTCTACCTCAAGCCCGAGCCGAAGACGCCGGTGGCGGCGCTCCTCGGCGCCATCCCGCAGGGGTACTACCTGATCGACGCCACCGGCCCCGGCCGCTTCGATCTGGCGACCGACCGCTTCGCCCTCCCCGTCTGCGGCTTCGCCGTCGAAGCCGGCCGCGCCAGCGCTCCGGTGGCGAAGGCCTGGCTCTGCGGCGGCATCAGCGCCTTCCTGAGGGGGATCGTGGGCGTGGGCAGGGACCTGACGTTCCACCCCCTGGACGGAATGATCGGCTCGCCGACGCTGCTGGTGACCGGGCTGGAGCTGCGGGCGGGGCCGGACTGAAGAGTTTGCTATAGTAGACGAAAATTTTGATGCTATTGAGGTTCTAACATGCATAAGGAAGCAGAGCGACTGGTACTGCAAGCCTTCGAAGCTGCACGCCTTGCTGGGAAGAAAGACTGGCGACGAATGACTACCGCAGTGCTGAAGAATCGCCTTCTTCAAATAACAGAAGGAAGTTTCGCCGAATTTAATTATGGTGCGAAAAATTTTCGGGAATTCGTTCAGCTAGCCAGCAACATTCTACGCGTTGATGAATCTACGATCCCCAATTCGCTGGAGTTGCTATCAGAAGATCAGTCCATCCCACAGGAGAGGAGCGCACCGGCTGCAGAGAGAATTCGGCCAGACCTGTGGACCTCAGTCATGGACTATTCTAGTGGGCGCAAGTTCGTGTGGGACGAGCGTCAGCACCGGGCTCAAGCTGTGAGTTCCGATGACCATAGCCAAGGCCCTTTGATGCCTACTATAAATAGTGAGATTGTGGATGGCTGGCGAGAAGAGTTCGCGCAGCGATACGTAGGCAAGCTCGACGAGGGCACTTGGCAGCATCTTACGACCTGGAAGGAAAAAGCTCTGCCCTCAAAAGGGTTGCCCTCGGCCCTTGTTAGCGCCTGGAACAGAGAGCTGAAGACTAAAGTGAGTGACATTTTATCCGTATGGTTCAAGGAGCACGGCCTTGAAACTCCGGCAGGCATGGTCGAGCACTCGGAGGCACGGCGGGACGAATACTTAGAATCACTTCGCAAGCTCGTGCTGGAATGTGTCGCAGTCATGAATCAGCGCGAGCTTATAGAACTAAAGCTACCGCCTTCAGCCATTTTACGAATCAGAACTAAAGCTCCCCTTAAACGCTGAGCTCTCATGGCTACGGATGTCTGGGTATTCTTCTCTGAATCCAATGGGGACGCGACTTTAAGGCCGCGAAGAGAGATAAGAACACTTTCCGGCCAGCACGATTGGGGATTCCAGGAGCGTTTGGTTCGGACGTTCAAAACAAACGTGTCGGGCAGGAGTAAGCCGATAATCCCCGGCAACGTTGCTACTAATCTCTATCAACGGATGCATAGAGCACAGTTAGCAGTTTTGGCAGCGGATGACTTATGGGTGGCGACTCATCCAGACCTGAAGGAAGCATGCAGACGCGACTTGCTCGTACGCCTCAGTGTATTCTGCCGATATAAGTCATTTTATCTAAAATTTCCACCTGAAGGAAATGCTGCTTGGACAGATTTATTTTCGGCTTGGTGTAGTGCCACCCGCTGCGAAGGTGAGCGAGACCCGAGATGTCTGCCGCTACATATTTTCAAGGCACAGGACTCCAATTTGGACATTCCTCTACAAAGAGCCGCTTTCGACAGCATCCACGGAAGCGGAGCAGAGAGATCAGATGCGGACGGGAGGAGATGGAGACTGGCGCCACATGACTTTCATGGACAGGAAAGATTGTGTGTTGCGGGGTGGGAGTTGAGGCAAGGGTTCCACTGGGATGTCGAGCCCGGACGCAATACCACCACAATTGTCACAACAAAAGAAGTCTGGAGAGTTGAACGGTATGTCAATATTTACCCAGATGGCCATGTACGGGGAAGGGCACCCTTCGCCAAGAAGATCAATGCACCATAAGAAAAACCCCCTTACGGGGGCTTTATAGAGTGGTTTGAAGCGAGCCATTCATCGGGGCAAACGATGGATTCGGCGAACGGGATCCGAGTCGGGCAACCGGAATTAAACATTCCGTGCTCGCCAAAGCGCGAAACGGACACTGAACGCTAGACCACCGCTGCTGAATGACGATGGAAGCTATCCAAGGCCATTCCTCCGGCACCAAGGCACCGGATCTTCTCCATAATGGAGCAAGCCAATTTGGCTGTCAAGAGTAAATCGACAAGGGTCACCAAGAAACTAGAAGCGGACTCTGGGGTGCTATGAGCTCGCGGACCTCGTAGCTTCCCTGCTCCCCGCGCTCGATCGGCGCGTCCGCCGTGCTGCCATAGGTCTCAGCGATCCAAGCTTTCCAAGCGGTAGAGTCTCCCGCCCGGGCCCCCAGGTCGCTCTCCTCCTGAGACTCCTCCAGATCCAGAGCCTTAACGATCTGATAGGGCACCCCGAGGTTCTCCTCCGGAACCTTGTCGATCTCCGCTTTCAGAAGCTCTTTCGTGATCACGCTCACCTCAATGCCAAAGTATAGCGCAGAGCGAGCCCCCACCCCGCCCTCTTGTGCCGCCCGCCGGGGTTGGTGCTACGATCCGCCTGCCTGGCCCTGTCACAGGAGTGGCACGTGCCTGTCGTATCTCATCGCATGGAGGGAGCTGGATGGCGAAGGTCGACGCACTGATCCGCTGGTTGATGCCAAAGGAGGAGCAGTTCCATACGCTGTTCTCCCAGGATACGGCGAACCTGCTCCGCGCCGCCCGTGTATTCGCCGAGTTCGTGGACTGCGACCTCCCGACCCGGCGTACCCGCATGGGCGAGCTGCGCGACCTCGAGCACGCGGGGGACAGCATCACCCGCCAGATCTTCGACGCCCTGAACTCCTCCTTCATCACCCCCTTCGACCGCGAGGACATCCGCTCGCTCGCGACCGACCTCGACGACATCCTCGACTACCTGGAGGAGGTGGCCCAGCGGCTGATCAACTTCGAGCTCGCCGAGTCTCCCGCCGAATTGCGCGAGTTCGCCGAGATCCTGGTCGCCATGGCGGCCGAGATCGACAAGGCCACCGGGCGGATCTGGAACCTCGCCCATCAGAGCGACATCCAGCAGGCGATCGTCCGCATCTCCGACCTGGAGAACAAGGCCGACGACCTCTACAACAAGGTCATCGCCGACCTCTTCCGGGCGAACGGCCGCGATCCCCTCCAGATCATGAAGTGGAAGGAGATCTACGACGGGCTCGAGAACGCCTGCGACCAGTGCAAGGACTACACGCACGTCGTCGGCAACGTCATCGTCAAAAACGCTTGACGCTGACCGCCTGAGATGACTGCCTGAGATGACCGCCGCCACCGCCCTCGTCGTCTTCATCATCCTCGTCGCCCTCGCGTTCGACTTTCTGAACGGTTTCCACGACGCGGCGAACTCGATCGCCACCGTCGTCTCGACGCGGGTGCTCGCCCCCAACAAGGCGGTCGCCTGGGCGGCGTTCTTCAACTTCGTCGCCGCCTTCGTGTTCGGCACCCGGGTCGCCAAGACGCTGGGCAAGGACATGATCGACCTCTCGGTGGTGACCCAGGAGGTGATCCTCGCCGGCCTCCTCGGCGCCATCGCCTGGAATCTGATCACCTGGTACTACGGCCTGCCGGTCTCCTCCTCGCACGCCCTGATCGGCGGCTACGCCGGCGCGGCGATCATCAAGGCGAGGAGCTTCGGCGTGCTCCTCCCCTCGGGGTGGACGAAGACGCTGCTGTTCATCGTCCTCGCGCCACTGATCGGCCTGGTCGTCGGCTTCTTCCTGATGGTGGCGGTGAACTGGATCGTCCGCCGCTGGCGCCCCTCCCGCGTGGACCGGCAGTTCCGCAAGCTGCAGCTCCTTTCCGCCGCCGCCTACAGCCTCGGGCATGGGGGCAACGACGCTCAGAAAACGATGGGCATCATCACCACTCTCCTCATCACCTCGGGGTATCTCTCGAAATCGAATTTCGCGGTCCCCCTCTGGGTCATCCTCCTGAGCCACGCGGCGATCGGCCTCGGAACGCTCTTCGGCGGCTGGCGCATCGTCAAGACGATGGGCACCAAGATCACCAAGCTCCAGCCCATCGGCGGCTTCTGCGCCGAGACCGCCGGCGCGATTACCCTGGCGGGGGCCACCCTCGCCGGCATCCCGGTGTCGACCACCCACACGATCACCGGGGCGATCATCGGCGTCGGCTCCACCCGCCGCCTGTCAGCCGTCAAGTGGGGGGTCGCCGGCCGCATCGTCTGGGCCTGGATCGTGACGATCCCGATCTCGGCGGCGATCGCGGCCGTGGCCTACCTGGTGGTCTCCCGCTTCATCTGAGGGGCGGCGGAAAAGCACGGACGTACAAGGACGACGAGGGACGGCAAGGACAGACGCTGGCCACTGCTTTGGCTTTCCGCGACGAAGACTCCTAAAATCGTCAGCATGACGACCATCGCCTTCCTCTCCCTGTTCTTCGGGCTGATCCGCGGCCCCCATCCGGTCGAGCTCGCCGTCGACGGCCCGGTCGCCGCCGTGGAGCTGCTGTTGGATGGAAAAAGCGTGCAGAAACTCCAGGCGCCATGGAAGACCGAGGTCGACTTCGGCCCGGATCTCCAGCCGCACGAGATCGTGGCCCGGGCCCTCGATTCGGAAGGGCATGAGATCGGCCGGGTCCAGGAGTGGGCGAACCTCCCTCATCCTCTGACCAAGGTCGAAGTCGCGCTGGAAGGGGGCCCGGCCGGCCCGCCGCAGGCGGTGAAGGTGATCTGGGCGGACGTCAAGGGGGAGAAACCGGTGTCGGCGGTCGTCGTCTTCGACGGCCAGAGCCTGCCCCTGGATGCCTCGGGCCGCGTTCCCCTCCCCCCGCACGACCTCCAGTCGCTCCATGTGCTGAGCGCCGAGATCGAGTTTTCCGGTTCCCGCAAGGTACGCAAGGAGGTGGCCTATGGAGGCGATTATGGCAGCGAGGTCTCGACCGAGCTGACCGGGGTGCCGGTCCACGTGCGCCCCGGCGCGGCGCTGACGCCGGGAACGCTCGCGGGCTGGTTCACCGCCGCCGGGCAGCCCCTTGCCGTCGACGCCGTCGAGGAGGGGCCAGGGCAGCTCTACGTGGTGCGGTCGTCGGATCTCAGCGAGGCCTGGAAGGTAGGCGCCAAGGGGCACCTCCTCCGCCATCCCAACCTGCGGCTCGCCGAGGGGGACCAGGTCCGCTTCATGTTCCCCTACTCCGAGCGCTTCGAGTCCTCGGGTGCGATGACCGACCTCTTCGAGGTCTCGCCGGCGCTCGACACCCTCACGGCGAACCTCCCCGAGCTCGTGCAGAGGGTCGTACGCGCCCCCCTGCGCAGCAGCAAGCGGCGGCGGATCGCGGACGCGGTGGCCGTCGCCGGCCTGGAGGCGATGACGGAGAACCGCCGCCGCGCCATTCTGCTGGTGCTCTCCGGCCATGAGAAGGATCAAGGCCGTCTCGACCCCGCCGCCGTCCGCCGGTTCCTCGCCGCCATCCACGTGCCGCTCTTCGTCTGGACCCTGGACAAACCGGCGCCGGGATCGGCGGCGACCGCCTGGGGGCACGCCAAAGACATTTCGGAGGTGGGGAACCTGGGGGGTGCGGTCGAGGAGATCCGGCAAGAGCTCGCCTCCCAACGGATCGTGATGGTCGACGGCCGCCTCCTGCCGCAATCGATCGCCCTCTCTCCCAAGGCGTCGGGGGTGGAGCTGGTGGGCGGCTCGCCATGACCGGCGGCCGTACCCCCGGCGGGAAACAATCCGGCTGGAATCGTCATCCACAAGTATGACGACCATCGCGTTCCTCTCCCTGTTCTTCGGGTTGATCCGGGGTCCCCTCCCGGTCGAGCTCGCCGTCAACGGCCCGGTCGCCGCCGTGGAGCTGCTGGTGGACGGCAAGAGCGTCCAGACGCTCCAGGCGCCGCCATGGAAGACCGCGATCGATTTCGGTCCGGACCTCCTGCCGCACGAGATCGTGGCCCGGGCCCTCGATGCCAAGGGGGCGGAGATCGCCCGCACCCAGGAGTGGGCGAACCTCCCTCATTCTCTCGCCAAGGTCGACATCCTGCTGGAGATGGACAAGCTCGGCCCGCCCAAGGCGGCGCGGGTGGTGTGGACGAACCTCCAGGGGCAAAAGCCGACCGCGATCTCGCTGGTGCTGGACGGCTTGCCGCTGGCGCTGGACTCCTCGGGCCGCGCCTCTCTGCCTGCCCAGGACCTCGCGTCCCTCCACGTGCTCACGGCGGAGGCGACGTTCCCCTCCCTGCGGCCGGTGCGCCGGGAGATCGCCTATGGCGGCGAGTACGGCAGCGAGGTCTCGACCGAGCTGACCGCCGTGCCGGTCCGGACGCGCCGCGGCGATCTGCCCCCCCTGGAGAAGCTCACGGGGTGGCTCACCTCCGGCGGCAAGCCACTCCCCGTGGCGGCCGCCGAGCAGGGGCCCAAGCAGCTCTACGTGATCGCCGCTCCCGGCATCTCCCAGAACCTGTCGCTGATCGCGAGCCAGAGACGTTCGCGATGGAACATGGCCGATGTCATGCAACTCGGCATGGAGGACCGCCTCCGCTTCGTCCTCCCCTTCCCCAGACGGTTCACGACCTCCGGAGGAGAGCAGAGCGACATCTTCGACATCTCCCCCGAGATCGAGGCGCACCATACCGGCCTGCTGTCGATGCTGGTCACCTCCCGCACGGCGCGGTCCCCGGAAGGGAGCCCGATGCGGACCGCGGAGGCGGCGGCGGTCGCCGGCCTGGAAGCGGTCACCGAGAACCGCCGGCGCGCCATCCTCGTCGTCCTCCCCGGCGGCGCCAAAGAGGAGAGCCGCTTCGATCCCGCGATGGTCCGGCGCTACCTGGCGGCGCTACGCGTGCCGCTCTTCATCTGGTCCGTGGGCAAGCCGGAACCCGGCTCGGCGGCGGCGGCCTGGGGGAAGGTGGTGGTGTTGAAAGGGTTCTGGGATCTGCAGCGGGCGTACGAGGCTCTGCGGGAAAACCTGGATTCGCAGCGAATCCTGCTGGTGGACGGCCGGATCCTGCCGCAATCGATCGCGCTCTCCCCCGTGGCGGCGTCCAGGCTGGAGCTGGCCGGCAGCGTTCCCTGAGCCCAGAGAGAGCTACAATCGCTCTCTCTTGAAGCCGGCGCCATGATCACCTTCGTCACCCTCATCCTCGGCCTGATTTCGGGTGTCTATCCGATCGAGGTCGCGGTGGGCGGACCCGTGGCGGCCGTGGAGCTCACGCTCGACGGCGCGGCCGCGGGCCGGCTCGCGGGCCCCCCCTGGATCGCGCGCGTCGACCTGGGGTCGGACCTGCGCCCGCACGAGCTCGTCGCCCGTGCCCTCGACGCCGAGGGGGGCGAGATCGCCCGCGCGACCCAGTGGCTCAACCTGCCCCGGCCGCCGGCCGAGGTCGGGGTCGTGCTGGAGAACGACGCGAAGGGGGTCCCCCAGGCGGCGCGGCTCACCTGGCAGAGCGTCAACGGCGTCAACCCGGCCTCGATCGGCCTCACCCTGGACGGCCAAGCCCTGCAAGTGGACGGGACGGGGAGGGCCGCGCTGCCGCCGCGCGACCTCAAGAACCTGCACGTCCTCTCCGCCGAGCTCTGGTTCCCGCCGGGGGTGATGGCCCACCGGGACGTGGCCTACGGCGGGGAGTACGGCAGCGAGGTCGCGACCGAGCTGACCGCCGTGCCGGTGCGGATGCGCCCGGGAGCGGCCCTTCCCGCGCCCGCGGAGCTCGCGGGGTGGTTCACCGCCGGCGGCCAGCCGCTGCCGGTCGCCGCCACCGAGAACGGGACCGGCAAGGTCATCCTGGTCCGCGTGCCGGCCGGCCAGGAGATCCTCGACAAGGTGCTCTCCCGCGCCCGGCTGCCGGCCTTCACCATCCTCGATGCCAGAATGCGGCTCGGCTCTGAAGACCGGGTGCGCTTCCTCTCCCTCGCCAGCAACTCCTTCAAAACCTCGAGGGTGCCCGCCGAGCTGTTCGACCTGTCGCAGGAGCTGGCGTCGAAGGACGGCGGCCTGCTGGCGTTTCTGACCCGCTCCCGCATGCTCAAGGAGCCCAGGGGGAAGGAGCGGCGCATCACGGACGCGGTGGCGGTGGCCGGCCTCGAGGCATCGGCCGAGAACGACCGCCGGGCCGTGGTGCTGGTGCTGGGCGGGGAGGAGAAGGACATCAGCCGCTACGGCCCGGCCACCGTGCGGCGCTATCTCGAGTCGATCCGCGTGCCCCTTTTCGTCTGGAGCCTCTATGGAAAGGACGCCCCCGCGGCCGCGGCCTGGGCCTTCTCGGGGCAGCGGGTGGAAGACATCTCCAGCATTCCCAGGCTGGAGCAGGCGGTGGACCGGCTGAAGGCCGAGATGGCGGACCAGCGGATCGTCTGGCTCGACGGACGCCACCTGCCGCAGGCGATCGCGCTGGGGGCGGCGGCGAAAGGGTTGGAGCTGGTGGCGGCGGCGCGGTAGGCACCCCCTCCCAACCTCCCCCTGAAGGGAGAGGGGCTCACCCCCGGGCCAGCTCCTCCACCGCCGCCAGCAGCCGGTCGATCTCATCCGCGGTGTTGTACATCGCGAGCCCGGTGCGGATCACCCCTCCCCGTTCGGCCAGCCCCAGGACCTCGATCGCCCGCAGCGCGTAGAAGTGGCCGTCCCAGACCTGCAGCCCCCTCTCGCCCAGGGCGCGGGCGGCGGCGAGCGGCAGGACGCCGTCGATGGTGATCGAGACCGTGGGCGCGCGCGGACCCGAGAAGTCGGTTCCCCAGACAGTGACCCCTGGAATCTGGCGGACGTTGTCGTAGTAGCGGAGCCCCAGGCCGTGCTCGTAGCCGGCGATCCCCTCCATCGCCGAGACGATCCGCTCCCGTAGCGTCGCCCCCTCCCCCCAGGAGGCGATGTACTCGACCGCGGTCTTCACTCCGGCGAGAGCGGCGTGGTTGAGCGTGCCCGTCTCGATGCGGAAGGGGGCCTCGTCCTCCTGGACCCGGAGCTTGTCGGTGCGCAGCCTCTCGAGCAGTCCGGGCCGGGTGTAGAGGATGCCGACGTGCGGGCCGTAGAACTTGTAGGCCGAGCAGAGGAGGAAGTCGGCGTCGAGCGCCACCACGTCCACGGGGAGGTGGGCCGCGTAGTGGACGGCGTCGAGGAGCAGCCAGGCCCCGACCTGCCGCGAGAGCCGGCGGGCGAGCGCGGCGTCGTTGACCGTGCCGAGCGCGTTCGAGGCGAGCCCCAGGGCCACCAGGCGGGTCCGCGCGGTCACCTGCCGCGCGAAGTCCTCGGGGTCGAGCCGGCCGTCCGGACGCAGGGCGACCTCGCGGATCACGATCCCCCGCTCGCGCAGGTGCAGCCACGGCCCCCGGTTCGCCTCGTGGTCGAGCTGGGTGATGACGATCTCGTCCCCGGACGCCATCTCCCGCGCCAGCGCGTGGCTCAGCGCGAAGGTCAGCGTCGTCATGTTCTGGCCGAAGGAGATCTCCCGCCCGCTCGGCGCCCCGAGGAAGGCCGCCGCGGCCTCGCGGGTCTCATGGAGGAGGCGGTCGGTCTCGCGCGAGGTGGGGAACTCGCCGTGGGTGTTGGCGTTCGAGGTGCGGTAGTAATCCGCCATCGCCGCGATCACCGGCTCCGGCACCTGGGTCCCCGCCGGCCCGTCCAGGAAGGCCAGGGGGAGACCGTTGACCATCCGCGCGAGCGATGGAAAATCCTGACGAGCGCGCGCGCAATCCGCGGCTGTGAACTCTCTTCTCACCAGACTCCTCTCAGGCCGAAGCCGACATAAGCCCCATCCGCGATCGGCAGCCCGGGGAAGAACCCTGCCGATTTGGTCCCGACCTTGGCCGAGAACCCCCAGCGCTCCTGGAACAGGGTATCGATCTCGGCCGTGGCGTTCCAGCCGTTCCCCGTCCGGAGCCGCTCCCGCGACGCCGGCTCGTCCCAGGAATCGGCCGCCAGCCCGAGCTCCGCGCCGCCAACGCGGAAGCCGTGGACGGCGGCGCCGAAGCCGTAGGTGCGGTCGACCGCGGAGTCGAGGTCGCGCACGTAGACGGTGAACACCCCCCGGCGGGTGGCGGCGTGGAGGTCGAGAAAACGCGAGACCTCCTGGGGACCCAGGGCGCCGCGGGTGCCGAGGGCGAGCCCGACGCCGCCGGCGACGCGCAGGGCCGGCGCGTTCACCCGCACCTGGCCGCCCAGCACGTGCTGGCGGAAATAGTTGAACACCGCTCCCGCGAGGGTGGGATCGAGGAGGTTCCAGAGCGCCGTCGCCCGCATGTCGTCATAGGTCCGGCCGAGCAGCGGATCGGCGAAATCGGCCGCGTAGGTCCCCGACCAGACCGCCGCCGGATCAGCCCCTCGCCGCTGCGCCTGGCGGGAGATCAGGTAGTAGGCCATGTCGTTGCCGTGCCGGTACTGCTGGGCGAAGCTCTCCCCACGGTCCGGGTTCCGGGTCTGGGTCACGTACCGGGTGAGGTCGAGCTTGGAGATCAGGAGGAGAGGCACCTTGGCGCCGTCGGCCCCCTCCGGCCGGAGCAGGTCGAGCAGCGCGCGATGGGCCATGACCTGATCGGCCTCGGTGCCGCCGGAGCCGATCAGGGCGTTCCCCTCATTGGTCTTCGGGGGGCGCCGGGTGCCGGTCGCCGCCGAGAAGTCGTAGTTGAAGGAGTAGCTGGGCGAGAGACCGAATTCCCTGGCCCGGCCGCCGTGGCCGTCCACCTCGTGCTGGATCAGCAACAGCGCGGCCGCGGCCGGGAACTCCCAGAGCGGCGCCACCCCGGGGTGTTTCTCCCCGACATGGCCGATCGCGGCGATGCCGCGGCTCACGGCGCTCTGCAGGGACATCACCGTGCGCCCGCCGTAGTCCATCTCCGGCTCGGTGCCGTAGCCGAGGAAGCTCGGCTCCCAGGTGGACAGGTCGGCGGGCTGCGCGTGAAGGGCGGATGCGAGGAGGAAGGCAGAGATCGAGAACGTCAGGAAAAGTACGGCATGTCGCATGGGGGGGTACTTTATCGAAGAGCAGGAGTGGACACATCCTGCCCAGTTTCTGTCTCCGAGTTCGCCCGCAGGGCGGGGTTACGGCTATCTCTACCGTCCGCCCCCCTCCGTCCCCGTCCCCTCCGGCCCCTTCACGTCCTCTCCGCGCTCCCGCTTGGGCGGCGGCGGGGTGGCTCCTCCCTTGCCGCGCTCGACCGTGTAGAGGACGTCCACGCCGGTCGCCTGCCCCTGGCCGTTGAGGGCCGCTCCCTGCTGGGCCTGGATGCTCCAGGTGCGGCCCAGGAGATAGCGGATGGTGAAGGTGTTGATCGGCGAGAACAGGCCGATCCCGTAGTTGACGTAGAGCCGCGGCGAGAGGTACTTCCCGACCACCACCGAGGCCTCCTTGATGCCCCCCTTGGATTCGAACCGCGCCTCCTCCAGGCCGAAACGCGAGGCGATCTTCTTCGCCACCAGGTTCCCCCCCTTGAGGCCCAGCGAGTTGACGGCGTTGGCCACCAGGTCCCCCTCCTGCGGCGAGGCCTGCCCGAGGGGGTGGCCGAGCAGGAGGTAGGCGAGCGCGTTGGCCTCGTCCATCGGCGGATCGGAGTAGATCGTCGCCTGCGGGGAGCGCAGCGTCCCCGAGATGTTGATGCCGGCGACCGTGCCGTCGTCCGCCTTGCGGTAGGCCTTGAGGTCGAGCCCGGGGTTGTCGATCGGCCCGCCGGCGAAGATTACCCGGCCGCGGTCGAGGGTGAGGTCCTGCCCGTACGACTTGTAGACGCCGTTCTTGACCTCGAGCTCGCCGACCCCCGTGGTCGCCTTGCCGGGCTGCTCGATCGCCAGCACGCTGCCGGTGAGGCCGCCGCTGAAGCCGGAGGCCTTGACGATGACCTTGTCGCCCAGGATCACGCGGACGCGGGCGAAGAGCTGCTTCGACGCCGCGGCGGGCGCCGCCTGGGCCGCCTCCGCCGAGGGGGGGAGGATGATCACGTCCTTGGAGACCTGCACGGTCCCCCGCTTCTGCTTCTCCTGGTTGACCGTCAGCTCGGGGATGGTGATGTCGCCGGTGACGTCCATCCGCGGCCCGTTGAGCGCCACCTGCAGGCTGGGCGAGACGAGCGCCTTGATCTCGTTGGTGTTGGAGGCCAGGAAGTTCCTGCCTTCGATCGTGACCTTGCTCGGGCTGCCGTCGAGGGCGACGCCGCCGGCGACCGTCACGGTGCCGGTGCCGGAGCGGGCGGAGCCCTGGAGCTGGATCGGCCCGGTGCCCGCGGCTTTGGCGGTGAACTGGATCTGCCGCACCTGCAGGCCGTATTTCGGCACGTCCACCTGCCCCTGCTGGAGCTGGACGGTGCCGTTGGCCGCCGGCTTGGCGACCGTGCCGCCGATCGTCAGGTCGGCGTTGAGGGCGCCGCGGGCATTGTCGAGGTCGGGCACGAAGGCCTCGACCAGGCCGAGGTTGGAGAAGTTGGCGACGATGTGCCCGCTGACCGCCTGGGTCTGGAGCGGGGCGCCGATCTTGTTGTACTGCGGCAGCCGCAGGTCGGCCCGCAGCGCCCCGGTGTTGATGAAGGTGAGGTCGGCGTGGCCGGTCAGCCCGTCGGCGCCGGCGACCATGCGGACGGTCCCCTGGTCGAAGCGGATCTGGGCGGTCTGCCCCCCCTTGATGGGGTAGCGGATCTCCCCCGGGCCGGGGCGCAGGTCGAGGTTGGCGGTGACGACGCCGGTGGGGCTCCCCGTCCCGGCGAAGGTGCCGCCGACCGCGCCGGTGATCTGGAGGTCGGCCGGCAGGAAGGGCTTGAGCAGCGAGAACGGCACGGCGGCGACGGTGCCGTTGCCGCTCCAGGGTCCGTTCTTTGCCCACTGGCCGTCGGCGCACAGGCGGGCGTCGCCGGAGATCCAGCAGAACCCCTTCAGTGCCGCCTGGGTGGTGCCGGCGGTCAGCCCGGCCGGACCGGCGAGCCGCCAGGTGCCGGCCTGCCGGTTGACGAGATCGAGGCGGCGGATCTCGCCGCTCCAGCTCGTCGTCCCCCGCAGGCCGCCGGCCAGGGCGAGGTCGAGGCTGTCGGACCCCTGCCGCACGGCGAGGGCGATCTGGTGCGCCGGGCGGGTCCCCTGGCTGGTGAGGGTGACGGTGTCGTACTTCTGGCCGTTGAACCCGACGTTGGCGGCCTTGAGATTGACCACGAGCGGGCCGTTGGCGCCGAGGTCGACGTCGGCCTGGAGGCCCACGTTGCCGGCGGAGTAGGTCTGGTAGACGAGCGAGTCGGCGGTGGCCTGGGCGGTGACCCGCGGGGTCTTCCACGGGCCGGAGAGGTGTCCCTGGGCGGTGACCGCGCCGCCGGCGTTCGCCAGGGCCTCGGCGAGGTTGGGCGCGGCGAGCCGGAAGTCGAGGTTGCCGGCGGTCTTGGTGAAGGTGCCGCTGGCGGTCAGCCGGGCCGTGCCGGAGCGCAGGTCGAGCCCGGGGAGGCGGTAGTTGTCCCCCGCCATCTCCAGGTGGACCTGGCCGGCGAGCGGGTTGCCCCGCAAACTGCCGCTGAGCTGGTTGACGTCCACCCGGCCGAAGATGGCGTCGCCGCGCAGGTTGCCGGCGCTGGTGGCGGCGAAGGTGATCCTGCCGGGGTACTCGGGAACCTGGACGCCGGGATCGATGCCGTCGCCGTTCAGCCGCACGTTCCAGGCGACCTGCGGCTTCCAGGCGACGCTCCCCGCCGCCGCGAGCTGGCCGCGCAGGACGTCGCCGCGCAGCGAGCGGATGTCCATCCGCTCCTGGTTGCCGTGGCCGGCGAGCACCCAGTGCCCCGGCGGAACGTTCGGCCCCGCAACCTGGGCGTCGACGTCGAGCTGGTAGTCGGCCAGCGTGCCGGTCACGTGCCCCTTGCCGCTCTGGCTGACCACCACCGGCGGGCCCCCCTGGAGCGGGTAGGCGAGATGGTTCCAATCGGCGGTCACGTCGAGGCGCCCGCCCTTGGCATTATTGGTGGAAATATTGGTGGCAATACTGGCGCGGCCGCGGGCGTTCAGGGTAGCCCCCTGATCCGTCCGCAGCTTGACGGTCTCGATGAAGAGGTCGTCCCCCTTGCGGGCGACGCGGTAATCGACCACGCCGGCGGCGAGGTCCTCGTAGGAGCCGGAGACCCGCCCCTGGGAAGTGAACTCGCTGAGCTTGCCCTGGATGGCGACGCTGGCCGCGCGGACGCGGGCCGCCGGCCACTCCGGGTTGAGCGCGTGGACGTCGATCCCCCGCGCGTCGGCGGTGACGTCCAGCGCCAGCTCGCTCTGCGGGGTGGGGAGGGTGACCTTGCCGCGGGCGGCGACGGCGGCCCCCTTCTCCGTCTTCAGGTTGAGGTACTCGAAGATGAGGTCGTCCCCCTTGCGGGCCAGGCGGTAGTCGGCCTGGCCGGAGCCGTAATTCTCATAGGCGCCGAGGATCCGCCCCTCGGAGGTGAAGTCGTCGAGCTGCCCCTTGATCGTCAGGTTGCCCTGGCGGATCTGCGCCACCGGCCATTCCGGGTTGATCGCCTTGGCGTTGAACCCGCTCACCTGGGCGTTGAGGTCCATCCCCAGCTCGCGCATCGGGGTGAGGACGTTCCCCTGTACGTGGGCGGCGAAGGGCTGGCTCAGGGTGGCGTCGACCCCGAGCTTCTCCAGGGTGCCGTTGAACCGGCCGCCGACCACGAACGGCGGCATCTTGGGGTCCTTGTAGGTGGCCTGCGCCTGGAGATCGACGGCGTAGTCGCCGACCGGGTTGAGGTCGCCGTTGGCTCGGAGCTGGAAGATCGGGCCGTCCACCGCCAGGCTGCGGACGTGGAGGACGTCGCGGGCGCGCTCGCTGACGGCGTCCAGGGCGATGCGGTCGAGGCGGAAAGGGGGCTGCCCCTCGCGGACGATCTCGACGTCGCGGATCAGCGCGTCGCGCACGACGATGTTGACCGGCAGGTGGATGTCGACCAGCTTGCCGTTCGAGGTCGTGTCCCCGCTCTTCTTCAGCGCGACGCGGATCCCCTCGGCGTGGAGCTGATCGATGTCCAGCATGCGCTGGCGCAGGCGGCCCGCCTTCCAGGCCAGGTGGACGTGCTGGATCCGCGCGTCGATGGTGGCGTTGCGGAAGCGCACGTCGCGCAGGTCGAGCGGGCCGGTGATCGGTCCCTGCTGGGAGCCGATCGTCAGCTCGCCCGGGATATACGAGCCGAGATGGCCGAGGAGGAACCGGGTGCCCCCCTCGGTGGAGACCGCGTACCACCCGAGCCCCGCGACCAGGACCAGCAGGAGGACGAGGGCGAGCAGCAGGCCGAGCAGCCAGCGCAGGGGCCGGCGCCGCTTGCGCGGGGGCTCGGAAGAGGCAGGCGCCGCGGGCGCCGGGGTCAGAGTCGGGTCGTCCGTCATAGGTCAGGTCCAATATTGAGGTGAAACACGATGGGGTGACTCGGGTCGGAGAGACCGCACGCGATATCCGCGCGGACGGGGCCGATCGGCGAGCGCCAGCGGATGCCGACGCCGGCGCCCTGCGCGAGATTCAAGCCGCTGAAGTCGTGGAAGGCGTTGCCCGTGTCGTAGAAGACCGCGACCCCCCACTTGGGGCGGAAGCGGTACTCGTACTCGAGGCTCGCCACTACGAGAGCCTCGCCGCCGATGACGTTGCCCTCCTCGTCCTTGGTCCCGAGCGACTGATAGCGGAACCCGCGCACGCTCTGGTCGCCGCCGGCGAAGTAGCGGAAGCGCGGGGGGAGGATGCGGAAGTCGTCGGTGGCCGTGTAGCCGACCTGGGCGCGGCCGATCAGCCGGTTGCGCCCCCCCAGCGTGTGGATCGCCTTGGCGTCCGCCAGCCCCTGCACGAACGTGGCGTCGGAGAGCGGGTTCTCCGCGGTCCCTTGGAGCGTGAAGCGCAGGCGGTCGCCGTTGGTGGTGTCGATCCGGTCGTCCGCCCGCACCCGCTCCAGGCCCGCGCTCGGCACCAGCAGGTTCGAATCCCCCTTGTCGACCCCGACCGTGTAATTCTCGCGCTGGAAGTTGAGGGCGAACGTCTCGTTCCAACTGCCGAGGAGCCGGGAGTACTGGGCGCCCACCAGCCCCGACGTGCTGTCGAGGGTGTTGGTGCTCTGCCGGTCGTAGGCGAGGTTGAAGGCGAGGGTGTCGGTGCGCGGGTAGGGCCCGGGGATCAGGTAGCTCGTGAGGAAGCTCTGCTCGATCTGCGAGACGCTGGCCTCGATGTGGGCCCGGTGCCCCCGGCGGTTGATCCGGCGCAGATCCCAGGTCCCCTTCACCCGCGGCCCGGTGTCCGTGCCGTAGCCGGCGCCGCCGCTGAAGCGCATGGTCTTGGCCGGCACCAGGTTGACGTCGATCGGCACCTCCAGCCCCTCCGCCTGGTCCTGCCGGGTCACCACCTCGACGCGGCTCCAGTAGGGGCTGTCCGAGAGCGAGTTCTGGAGCAGCAGGACCTTGTTGACGTCCAGCGGCTCGCCGGGTGTGAAGTTGATGTAGCCGGTCAGCAGCGCGCCGTCGAGGACTTCCTGATGGAAGAACACCGGGCCGAACAGGTAGCGCGGGCCGGTGTTGTAGTGGAGGAAGACGTCGGCCTGGTAGCGCTCGAGATCGACGCGGACCTGGTTCTCCTCGAAGGTGGCGTCGAGATAGCCCGCCTCGGCCGACAGGTCGGTCAGCAGCTTCTTGCCCTGCTCGTAGTCCGGATGGTGCAGCACCTCCCCCGGCTTGACGGGGAAGTTGCCCTCGATCTTGCGGAAACGGGGATCGGTGGCGCCGGCGCCGGTGATCCGCAGGTCGACGCTGGCGATCTTGATCGCCGGACCGGCGTCGACGTCGTAGTGGGCGATCCAGGTCGATCCCTCCTGGCGCAGCTCCGAGCGCACCTGCGGCTTGTAGTAGCCATAGGGCTGGAGCGCCTCGCCGATCTCGTCGGGAGCCTGGGCGTGGAGGCCGCGGATGCGGTCCTCGGTCAGCTTGCCGTCGTTCTCGCGCGACAGGCTGAGCGCCGAGAGGATGTTGAGCCGGAGCTCCCGCCGGACGCCGTCGACGTCCACCTTGACCTTGTCGGCGTGGAGAGGGGGGGCGAAGACGAGGCAGACCCCGAGGGCCAGGAAGCGGGCGGCGCAAGATTTGAAGTTCATCATCCCTTCGAAACGGCGGCAGGAGCGGAAGAAGAGGGGGGGGTGGTCTCGACGGGCACCTGGATCGTCTCCACCCGCACGGCGCCCGGCGTGGCCGGTGCCATGCCGTCGCGGTAGCGGCGCGAGTGGACGCGGGTGAACTCGGCGCCGAGCAGGAAGATCATCGAGGAGAGGTAGATCCAGACCAGGATCAGCACCAGCGACCCGGCGGCGCCATAGGCCGTGGTGACGCCGGTGCGCTGGAGATAGAAGCCGATGGCGTACTTGCCGAGGGTGAACAGAAGGGCGGTGACCGCCGATCCCCAGGCCACGTCGCGCCAGCCGATCTCGACGTCCGGCAGGAGCCGGTAGACCATCGCGAGCAGCAGCGCCATCACCAGCCAGGAGAGTACGACGTCCGCCCCGCCGAGGAGCTTCGAGGTGCCGATCTCCAGCCGCGCCTCCAGGATGCGCTGGAGAGCGGCGAGGCCGGCGCTGGCGGCGAGCGAGAACAGGAGCAGGGCGCCGGTGCCCAGGATCAGCAGGAAGCAGAAGAGCCGCTTCTTGAGCAGGGTCTTGAAGAAGAAGCCCGGCTTGGGCGTCACCTCCCAGACCGTATTGAGGGTGTCCTGGAGCTGGATCAGGACACCGGTAGCGCTCACCAGGAGGGTCACCACGCCGATGGTGGCGGCGATCCGTCCCGTCCGCGGCCGGGCGCTCGCCGCTGCCACCAGCGCCTGCACTGCCGCCGCCGCGTCCGTTCCGATGAAGCGGCCGAGCTCCCGCTGGATCTGCCCCTGGGCCGCCTCGGCGCCGAAGGCCCAGCCGGAGAGCGCGACGACCAGGATCAGCAGCGGCGCCAGGGAGAACAGCGACAGGTAGGCGAGCGCCGCGCTGTGCGTGGTCGCCGCGTGCTTGCTCCAGTTGGCGAGCGTCTCGCGGGTGACGTACCAGATGTTTTGGGGTTTCGGCCGATGCATAGGGGTCCGTGCCCCTGGTGGAGAGGCAGCGGACCCCAGGCTTAGTGCAAAAGGCTTGCCGGGGGTGGGTGGCGGCCCTCTGTGGCCGCCCTTTGAGGCCCAACGGGCCACCCTTCTTTAGCCCAGGGCAACGCCCTGGGTTGGATCGGGCGTCACCCACCAGCGCCCCAACGGGGCGCGCTAACCGGCGTGGAATGCGAACGATAGCGCGGCCCTTCAGGCCGCATCGGGACCCTCGGATTTCCCGACCCAGGACGGCCCTCTGTGGCCGCCCTTTTGAGGCCCAACGGGCCGCCCTTCTTTAGCCCAGGGCAACGCCCTGGGTTGGATCGGGCGTCACCACCAGCGCCCCAACGGGGCGCGCTAACCGGCGTGGGATGCGCACGATAGCGCGGCCCTTCAGGCCGCATCGACCCTCGGATTTCCCGACCCAGGGCGTTGCCCTGGGCTAAAGGAGGGCGGCCCGTTGGGCCTCAAGGGGCGGCCACAGAGGGCCGCCCCTACAGAATCCCCCTACGGCGCCCCGTACACCTGCCCTTGCGGGTACGCCGCCGACCATGCGGCCTGCGCGGCGAGCCGGCCGGGGAGGCGGGGGAGCTGCCGGCCGTCCGGGGCGGCGAGCGATTCCTCGCCGATC